>JAPHRO010000015.1 GCA_026195895.1 Gammaproteobacteria bacterium | reverse complement strand
TACTGGTTACGATTATAGTATAAATCGCTAGTCACAATATCGGCGATGGCATATATATTTATTTGAAGTGGCGTAAGTTCTGCTCATAAAAAAACGGATGACTCTGAATTGAGTCATCCGTTTTCGTTGCTATTAGCGTATCAGATCAGACAACGGCTGCTTTACTGCTGCCTCGCCTGAAACTTAACTGATCGCCATCAACATCGACTTCAATCACATCACCCGGTATGAATTTACCTTCGAGCAATTGCTGCGCCAGGGTATTTTCCATGGTTTGCTGAATCGCCCGTTTCAGTGGGCGCGCACCATATACCGGATCAAAGCCGGCTTCACCAAGTTTATCCAGCGCCGCTTCGGATAAATGCAGATCCATATCCTTGTCCTGTAAACGATTGCGCAGATACTCAACCTGGATAGAGGTAATAGAGCGAATCTGCTCCCGTCCCAGCGTTCTGAATACCACGCTTTCATCAACACGATTGATAAACTCGGGCCGGAAATGCTGTCCCACGACCTCCATTACCGCGGCCTTCATACCTTCGAAATCACCTTTTTCAGTGAATTCCTGAATATACTGCGAACCCAGGTTCGACGTCATCACAATCACGGTGTTACGAAAATCTACCGTGCGCCCCTGACCATCGGTTAATCGGCCATCATCCAGCACCTGTAGCAGCACATTAAATACATCGGGGTGGGCTTTTTCCACTTCATCCAGCAATACTACCGAATAAGGTTTACGCCGTACCGCCTCCGTTAAATAACCGCCTTCTTCATAACCCACATATCCCGGCGGTGCGCCGATTAAACGGGCCACCGAATGTTTTTCCATAAACTCGGACATATCGATACGCACCATGGCATCTTCGGTATCAAACAGGAATGCCGCTAATGCTTTGGTCAGTTCTGTCTTACCGACACCGGTAGGGCCGAGGAACAGGAATGAACCATTGGGCCGACTGGGATCCGACAGGCCGGCGCGGGAACGACGTATGGCATTGGATACGGCGGCTACCGCTTCATCCTGTCCAACCACGCGCTTACGCAACTCGTCTTCCATCTGCAACAGTTTTTCCTTTTCGCCTTCCATCATCTTGGCCACAGGAATGCCGGTTGAGCGCGAAACTACTTCGGCAATCTCTTCATCAGTGACCCGGTTGCGCAGCAATTTCATTTCCTGCATTTCTGCCTGCGCCGCCATATCCAGATTTTTTTCCAGCTCAGGGATGCGGCCATATTGCAGCTCAGACATGCGGGTCAGGTCATTGGCGCGACGCGCCGTTTCCATTTCCAGTCGCGCCTGCTCCAGCTGCTCCTTGATACTGGCGCTACCATGCAGCGCGGCTTTTTCAGATGTCCAGATTTCATCCAGCTCAGTGTATTCCTGCTCCAGACTGTCAATTTCTTCCTGCAGTCGAGACAGGCGTTCACGCGAGGCCTTGTCATCTTCTTTGCCGAGGGCTTCACGCTCAATTTTTAACTGGATCAATCGCCGTTCCAGTCGATCCATGGATTCCGGTTTTGAATCCATTTCCATACGAATACGACTCGCCGCCTCATCCACCAGGTCGATGGCCTTATCCGGCAACTGTCGATCAGTGATATAGCGATGGGAAAGTGTCGCCGCAGAGACGATGGCGGGATCGGTAATATCCACACCATGATGCACTTCATAACGCTCTTTTAAACCGCGCAAAATGGCGATGGTATCTTCCACGGTCGGTTCCTCGACCAGCACTTTCTGAAAACGACGTTCCAGTGCCGCATCTTTTTCGATGTATTTGCGATACTCATCCAGTGTGGTCGCACCCACACAGTGTAATTCGCCTCGCGCCAGTGCAGGCTTCAACATATTGCCGGCATCCATCGCACCTTCGGCTTTACCGGCACCGACCATGGTATGAATTTCATCGATGAACAGAATAATCTGACCTTCCTGTTTGGCCAGATCATTCAGCACCGCTTTCAATCGCTCTTCGAACTCACCACGGAATTTTGCACCGGCGATCAATGAACCCATATCGAGTGATAACAGGCGTTTATTTTTTATGCCCTCGGGTACTTCACCATTCACAATGCGTTGCGCCAGGCCTTCGACGATGGCGGTTTTACCCACCCCGGGTTCACCAATCAGCACCGGATTGTTTTTAGTACGACGCTGCAACACCTGAACGGTGCGGCGAATTTCCTCATCACGACCAATCACCGGATCAAGCTTGCCCTGCTCGGCGCGTTCGGTTAAATCAATGGTGTATTTTTCCAGCGCCTGCCGTTGATCTTCCGCGTTGGGATCATCAACATTCTGCCCGCCGCGCACCTTATCAATGGCTTCTTCCAGTTTGCTTTTTTCTACGCCAAATTCGCGTAGCAATTCACCGACGCGACTTTTATCCTCGACGCAGGCAAGCACAAATATCTCACTGGATAAGTACTGATCTTTACGTTTCTGGGAAAACTTGTCAGCGACATTGAACAAACGACCCAGGTCATTGGAAATGTGTACCTCACCGGCATTACCTTCAACCGATGGCAAACGCTCGAGTTCTTCACCCAGACGTGATCGTAAGCCGTTGACATTAGCCCCGGCCATGGTCAGCAAGTGGCGAACCGTGCCGCCATCCTGGTCCAGCAGCGCCAGCATCATATGTACCGGTTCAATGAACTGGTGATCCCGGCCAACGGCCAGCGACTGTGCTTCAGCAAGCGCCATCTGAAACTTGCTGGTTAATCGATCCATTCTCATGGCATATCCTCAATAAGATTTTCTATTAGTACAGAAAATGTGGGCATTAAAGATTTTTTCAAGCCGGCAGAGACAGCCGCAGGTACTAATTGAACTTACAGGGCGGAAATATCCAGGATATCGCCGTGATCCAGCACCAGTTTCAGTATTTCCTTCGATGACATGGGTTTGCCGATCATATAGCCCTGCCCCAGATCACACTGGTTTCTCTTCAGAAAATCCCATTGCGCCTTCGATTCCACGCCTTCGGCAATGACCTGCAATTTTAGCTTGTGCGCCATGGCAATCACCGCAGCCGCAATTTCCATGTCATCCTTATCTCTGGGAATATCACTAATGAAGGCCTGATCAATCTTTAGCGCATCAATCGGCAGGCGCTTCAGATAATTCAGGGATGAATAACCGGTTCCAAAATCATCAATTGAAATGGAAATACCCAGCGCTTTTATATGATCCAGAATTTCAATCGCATGCTCGATATGTTCCATCAGGGTGGTTTCAGTAATTTCCAGTTCTAACTGAATCGGTTTGAATCCAGTTTCATTGAGAATATTCTGGATCATATTGATCAGGTTAGGATCACGAAACTGTCGCGGCGATAAATTTACCGCCAGCTTCACCGTCGGCATGCCTTTCTGTTCGAGTTGACGCCATTTTTTACAGGCATTACGCAGCACCCATTCACCCAGTGGACTCATCAATCCGGCGACTTCCGCAACGGGGATGAAACTGTCCGGTGATAGCAGGCCTTTTTCCGGATGCTGCCAGCGCACCAGTGCTTCAACGCTGATCAGTTGCCCGGTTTTTATAGATCGCTGGGGCTGGAAATTCAACACCAGTTCATCGTTTTCAATCGCTTTGCGTAATTCATTTTCGATAAGCAGGTGATCCAGAATCTGGGCGTTCATTTCTTCAGTAAAAAACTGATAATTGTTGCGTCCCTGAGACTTGGCCTTGTACATGGCAAGGTCGGCATTTTTTAACAGGATGTCGGCATTGAGACTGTCATCCGGCGCCAGAGTGATTCCAATACTTGGCGTAATAATGATTTCATGCTTGAGTAGTTTATTGGGCTTCGACATGGCGTCGAGGATTTTTCTCGCCACCGACGAGGCGCCTGCCATACCATCAATGTCCGTTAATAAAATAACAAACTCGTCACCGCCCATGCGGGCGACAGTATCCTGGTGACGCACACACTGCCGCAGGCGCTCGGCGATTTTCATTAATAGTGCATCACCAACATCATGGCCTAATGAGTCATTAATACGTTTAAACTGATCGAGATCGAGAAACAATAAAGCAGCATTTGACTGACTGCGCTGTACCGACTTCAGTACCTGCTCCAGGCGGTCACGAAATAAAACTCGGTTGGCCAGGCCGGTAAGACTATCCACATAAGCCAGCTCTTCCATTTTCATGCGCGCTTCTTTTAATTGCGACACATCCTCACTCACGGTTACAAAATGGCTAATTCGTCCCCGCTCATCGGTAATCGATGACACCGACATTAACGACCAGAACATTTCGCCATTTTTCTTCTGCGTACTGACCTCGCCATGCCAGTCTTCGCCGGTGGTGATGGCTGCCCACAAATCCGTTAGCTCGCCCGCTTCCATGTTTTCAGAACGCAGAATATTGGCATTTTTACCAATAACTTCCGGCTCGCAATAACCGGTTACCTCGCAAAACTTGGGATTCACATATTCAATGTCGGCATCTCGATTGGTAATCATTACCATGCTGCCGCTTTGCTCGACCGCACTGGACAACATCTTGAGCTGCAATTGCTGCTGCCTGATTTCGGAAATATTTTTTATGCCTTCGACAATGCCGTCATAATTCTTACGTGCGTCGTACAGGGGAGCCGACTCCACCTGTAACAGCACCTTATGACCATCCTTATGCAGCATGTCTATTTCGTAACTGGCGCTGTTACCTTTTTTGCTTTCAACTATGCGTTCACGACATTGCGCTTTTGATTCCTCATCCTGAAAATTAAAAATCAATTTACCCAGCATTTCCTCGACGCTGTAACCCAGCATATCGGCAACCGACTGATTAACAAACCGAATGTAATTCTGTTTATCGATGACCCAGATACCTTCGTGGAGATTTTCAACAATCTGTTTATAGCGATTATCAACATTAGTTACATCACGCATCACCGACAGAACATGACGGGCCCAGCCTTTTCGATCACGTTCCAGTACCGTCGCAAAAACTTCAACTTCACACCAGTCACCCGCTTTATTTTTTAACCGAAAACTACAGAACAGTTTTTCATCATCGCCGGCATACAACTGATTAAAAGTATTGATGACACGGGCGTGATCATTGGGATGAATTTGTTGTCCCCACCAACTCAGAAAAATTTCAGCTTTGGGAATTTCAGCAATGCTATAACCCAGAATACTGGCCCAGGCAGGACTAACATCCACACTGGGAACTGGCGGCAGTTCATAATTACATATCCCCACATTACACAGTTCCAGCGCCAGTGTGCGTTGTTGATTAACGTCTAACTTTTGATTTTTTTTATCCATTCCCGGCCGCGACATATTATTAGCATGTGACTTTATGATAATAGTCGGAAAAACGTATAAATGCCCGCCTATTAGCGTACATTCTTAGCACAACGCATTAAATAAGCGATATCGTCTTATTTATAAACTTTGCGCTTGAACAGATCCGTTCGCCGACTCACCAGACGATCCAGAAACAGCAAACCATCAAGATGATCCAGCTCATGCTGTATGGCTCTGGCTTCAAAACCGCTGCTTTCAATCTCGTGGGCTTTACCCTGTTCATCCAGATAATTGAGTTTGATTTTTTCGGCTCGGATCACATTGCCAGTGAAATCAGGTACCGATAAACAACCTTCACGCCCCATCACCATGCCATCCCATTCGGATATTTCAGGATTAATCATAATCATGTGACCATGATTATCACAGGGCTTGCGGGTATTCGATACATCGACAATCGCGATGCGTTTTTCGACCCCTACCTGGGGCGCTGCGATACCGACAGCGCCGGGACCCTGCTGCCGGGTCGCTTCCAGCTCGCGAATAAAATGCAATATTTCATCATCCAGGTTTTCAACTTCAGCAGAAATCTGCTTCAGGCGATCGTCCGGGTAGGTCAATATATCCATGAATCCTTAACCCCGAAGCGTATCGATAGGCGTCAGGTTCACTTCGATATCATCACCCAGCGATTGCAGGGCGGATGCCAGTTTATCTATGCCGAGTTTGGCGTTGCCTTCGATCGACATGATATAGATGGGCCTGTCCGACTCGCCGCCCACCGCCGTTTCAAGATCAATAATATTCAACCCTGCCTCGGCCAGAACGCCGGTGACCTGTGCAACGATACCGGCGCGATCCGCGCCATACACTGTAATATGCACATCCGGTTCAATATGATGCACGGCGGCGGCTACATCCTCATCCAGATGCAAATGCAGGTTCATGGACCTTGTCACAGGTGCAAGCAATGCTGCTATATCCTGGTCTGTTCCATGCCTGACACGCAACATAATGGCGAAGTTACCACCCAGTCGCATCATTGACGCTTCGGCTAGCTGGCAGCCTGCCTCGAATAGAATATTGGACACTGCGGCGACTATGCCCTGCTGGTCTGCACCGACCAGGGTTAACACTGACCATTTCATGTTTCTCTCCAGATCAAACTTGCCATACGCCCGGTTTTAGCTTGCCGGCGATAGGAATAAAATTGTGGGTCATTATAGGTACAGAAGTCACCGCCAAAAACGGCCGTTATGTCTTTACGCCGCAATCGTAACCGCGCCAACTGATAGATATCGGCCAGCCAGTGACCCGGCTTACTGGCTGTAAAGGCGCCGCTGGCATCAGCCATGTCGGCGACAAAGGCTGCGCGAACTTCATCGCCTACTTCAAATGCCGCCGGCCCGATAGCCGGTCCCAGCCAGACCAGCAGGTCTTTAGCGGAAACCTGCAATGCATCCACCGTCGCTTCAATAATACCCGCTTGCAAACCCCGCCAGCCAGCATGGGCAGCAGCGATTTTAGTGCCCTGCCGATTACAGATTAATAGCGGCAAACAGTCGGCAGTCATCACACTACAGACGACGTTGTTCTCAACGGTGAATGATGCATCGGCCTGCACCGGTGATTGCGCGCGGGACGCATCGACCACCTGGGTACCATGCACCTGTTCCAGCCAGAGCGGCTCGGCGGGTAAATGCAGCTGTTCAGCTAAAATTTGGCGATTGCGCTGCACATGCTGCGGCTGGTCTTCTACATGCATCGCCAGATTAAAACTACTGAATTCATCGCAACTGACACCCCCTGCACGGGTCGTCACACAGGCCCTGATGTTGTCAGGTGCCGACCAGTCAGGCCGAATAAACACCGGGTTATTCATCGTCAAACCCGGCATCTTCTCTGAGTATCTGAATAAGCTGCTTCATATCATCGGGTAAATCCGTTTCCCATTCCATCGCCCGCCTGCTAACCGGATGCTGTAAACCCAGTTTGGCGGCATGCAGGGCCTGTCGATTAAAATCGCGCAATGCCTGTTTGAGTTCTTCGCTGCCACCCCGTGGCAATTTGAGCCGACCACCATAAACAACATCACCCACCAGTGGAAAATGAATATGCGACATGTGCACCCGAATCTGGTGCGTCCGACCGGTTTCCAGATTGACCTTGATACGGGTATGTTCGCGATAACGCTCGCTCACCCGATAATGGCTAATCGCCTGTTTACCGTCTTCTCGCACCGCCATGCGCTTACGATCCCGCGGATGCCGTCCAATCGGCGCATCCACAGTGCCACCGGCAATCACCACCCCCAGCACAATGGCCTGGTATTCACGGTGTACGGTGCGTGCCTGCAATTGATCGACCAGCGCCTTGTGCGCCTTCAGGTTACGCGCCACCACCAGCAGTCCAGAGGTGTCCTTGTCCAGCCGATGCACAATTCCTGCCCGGGGCACTTCGGCGAGCGCTGCGTCATGGTGCAGCAGGGCATTCTGTAAGGTGCCGTCCGCGTGCCCGGCTGCCGGATGCACCACCAGCCCAATCGGCTTGTTAACCACAATCAGGTCATCGTCCTCATAAACAATGTCGAGCGGGATATCCTGCGCCACACACTCATCCAGCGCCTCATGTTCCAGGTGGATTTCGATGGTTTCATCACCCACCATCTTGTCTTTGGCCTTTGGCTGCTGGCCATTCACCAGCACGTTGCCACTTTTAATCCAGCTCTGCAGGCGACTGCGGGAATATTCGGGATACAGCTCAACCAGCACCGCATCCAGTCGTTGACGGGCAAATTGATCAGTAATTGTTGTGGTTAAAATCTCGTTCGGCATAGGCATAAAGTGGTTGAATATATTTTTTGAACTTCAGGTATAATGCCGCATTCTAACGCATTGCAATTTTTTGGATAGCCTGACCCATGCGTCTTACATTTATTTTACTGTTTAGCCTGTTTATTTCCGCCTGTAGCGATGACGCAACCAAAGAAGATCCCTACTCCTTCTGGAGCGCCAAGGACTTTTACGACGCCGCATCCCACTCACTGTCTGCCGGTGAATTCCAGGAAGCGATTAGTAATCTCGAATCACTGGAAGCTCGCTTCCCCTTCAGCCCGTACGCCCGGCAGTCGCAACTGGATGTGGCCTATGCCTATTACAAATTTGAAGAACCCGATTCAGCTATTTCTGCCGCCGACCGTTTTTTACGACTCAATCCACGCGACCCCAATGTGGACTACGCATGGTATTTGAAAGGATTGGCCAATTTTTCCCGCGGCCAGGGGTTTCTTGATTCCTGGTTCCCCCGCGACCTGTCGCAGCATGACACCAAAACACTGAACGATGCGATTCGAGACTTTTCTACTCTGGTGCGTCGCTACCCGGATAGCAAATATGCCGGTGATGCTTACCAGCGTTTACTGTACCTGCGCAACAAGCTGGCAGAACATGAAATCCATGTGGCCGAATATTACATTAAGCGCAAAGCCTGGCTCGCTGCGGCGAAACGCGCTCAATACACCATTGAACACTACCAGAAAACACCGGCGGCAAGACGCGCACTGGAAATCATGGTGCAGGCTTATAAAGAACTGGGGCTAACCGAGCTGATGGCGGGTGCCCAGCTGGTACTCGATGCCAACCGACTGGAAGAAGTCAAGACGGCTGATATCATGGAAGACACGCTCGAAGCACCGCGCATGAACTAGTTGCAGTTTTCAACACAAGCAGTAAAAAAGGCGCTTGCAGCGCCTTTTTTACTGTTCAGCATTCAATGCCAAATTAAATCGCTTCGTTATCTATTTCTCCGGTTCGAATACGCACGATATGCGCCACATCTGATACAAAAATCTTGCCATCGCCAATCTTGCCGGTACGTGCCGCACTGGTAATCGCCTCGATGCACTGATCGACTCGTTCAGTTTCAAGAATAATCTCGATTTTAACTTTAGGGATAAAATCCACCACATATTCAGCACCACGATACAGTTCGGTATGCCCCTTCTGGCGTCCAAAGCCTTTTACCTCAGTGGCTGTCATGCCAGTGATGCCAACCTCGGTTAATGCCGCGCGAACATCATCGAGTTTGAACGGTTTGATAATGGCTTCAATTTTTTTCATTCTTTTCCCCTAAATATCCAGGCCCAATGATAGCGCAAAAATTACTTTCTGCGATACCCTGAGGTGATTGGATAACGCCGGTCACGACCAAAAGCACGCCGGGTAATACGCACACCCGGCGGTGCCTGACGACGTTTATATTCATTAAACTGAACCATCTGAATCACTCGATCAACCGTCGCTGGATCATATCCCGCAGCGACAATCTCGGCGCGCGTTTTATCCTGCTCAACCGATAGCTCCAGAATAGCGTCGAGTATTTCGTAAGGCGGCAGACTGTCCTGATCCTGCTGATCGGGGCGTAATTCCGCCGAGGGCGGCCGATCCAGAACTCGCTGCGGTATCACCCGCGACAGACTGTTGCGATAATCACACAACTGATACACCAGCAATTTCCAGACATCTTTCAACGGCGCAAAACCGCCAGCCATGTCACCATAAAGCGTGCTGTAACCCACCGCCATTTCACTCTTGTTGCCAGTGGTTAACACCATGCGACGCATTTTGTTCGACAGCGCCATAAGGATTACCCCGCGACAACGAGCCTGGATATTTTCTTCGGTGGTATCGGGTTCGGTACCGGCAAACGATGCCTGCAGGGTTTCCAGAAATGCATTGAACGTCGGCTCGATGGAAATAATCTGATAATCCACGCCCAGAATTTCGGCTTCTTCTCTGGCATCATCGAGACTCATCTGGGCGGTATAGCGCGACGGCATCATCACGGCATGCACCTGACTGGCGCCCAGCGCATCGACCGCAATCGCCAGCGTGAGTGCCGAATCAACACCACCGGACAGGCCAATAACAACACCCTCAAAACCATTGTTGATCACATAATCGCGCACCGCAGTAACCAGCGCCCGGTATACATTGGCCAGTTCATCCTGGGCCGGATAAAAATCCGTAGCAACAGAACGGATATCACCATTGCTAGCAAGCCGGTATTGCAATCGAGCCGATTCAAAATCAGGGCCGCGACCCACCAGTTCGCCATGGCTATCAATGACCAGTGACTCACCATCAAATACCAGCTCGTCCTGGCCACCCACCAGATTCAGATAAAATAGCGCCAGACCGGTTTCTTTATTACGCCGCTTTAATTCATCAATACGCTGCTGGTTTTTTCCCCGATGGTAGGGCGAAGCATTTAAAATAAGTAAAGCAGCGGCACCCTTCTGTCTGGCATCCTGGGCGGGCTGTTGAACCCAGATATCTTCACAAATACTGAGGCCGATTTTAATGCCCTTAATCTCGACCACCGCGGCATGATCGCCAGCAGAGAAATAGCGTTTCTCATCAAATACGGCATAATTGGGCAAGGTATATTTATCGTAAACAGCAACTAACTGACCTTCACGCGCCCAGAATGCTGAATTATAAAGACATTCACCGTCATGGCGTGGCCCGCCAAATACCACGTCAATACCGGTTGCAGCCGCTATAATCTGCTCGATGGCCGCATCTGCCTGCTCGATAAAACCCTGGCGCAGCAATAGATCCTCGGGAGGATAACCGCAAACAGCTAACTCTGGAAAAACAACCAGCTCTGCGCCAGACTGGCGTGCCTGCTCTACCAGGGTTATGATTTTGAGAGTATTTGCCTGAATATCTCCAACCAGGAAACTATCCTGGATCAGGCTAATTTGTACAGATTCGGTCATGGTATGCTCATCGTTTGCTCAATTTCGTGATGAAATCTGGGTCAGGCTAACAGGCCGAGAATTTTATCAGGAATGAGGACAACAGAAACAATATGTTCAGAAATCTTTTTTTAATAGCCGCTATCCTGCTTGTGGTCTGGATCATCAGAGGCTTTATTCGCCGCTCACAATTAACTGGAGCAGCTAACAAACCCCGCAAGAATAAAGACATGGTGCAATGTGAACAATGCAAAACTTATTTACCCAAAGATGATGCTATTGTTAATAATGACAAAACCTTTTGTAGTCAACAGCATCTGAATGACTGGAATCACAAGGCTTGAACTCACAACAGGAATCAACTGAAAATAAAATTTCACTCACGGTTAGTGATGAACAAACCTGGCGCCCGTTACGTCTTTTTAACTACTACCGCTTAACCCTGTCGCTGGCACTTCTATTATTATTTTACAACGCTTCACTGGGCGGCTTTCTTGGTCGCTATGATCCGGAAGCATATCTTGCCACAGCCCTCGTATTTCTAATTTCCAGTGGCCTGTATATTTTTCTGGGTCAAAAACAGACACCTGCTTTCACATCGCAGGTCATTATTGCCAACAGCACCGACATCCTGCTCATTTCCCTGATGATGCACTTTAGTGGTGGCCTGACCAGCCCCCTGGGTATTTTGCTGGCTATCAATATCGCAGCCACCGGCACCTTTCTGCAAAGTCGTGAATCCTATTTATTTGCCGCACTTGCATCAATTGCCATTCTGTCTGAACAGACTTATAGCCTGCTACATAATATTACAACGGCTAACGCCTATTCTTTTGCCGGTGTTCTGGGTATTGTATTTTTTGCCACCAGTATGCTGGCATCGACGCTCAGCCAGCGAGTAAAGGAATCCGAAGCACTGGCTCATCAACGCACAGCCGATTTGATTAGTCTGGAAAAACTTAACGAGCATATTATTCAAAATATGCGCACCGGTATTCTGGTAGTCGATAATGATGGACACATTCGTCTGGCCAACAGTTCTGCCGAAGCTTTACTTGGAAACGTGCCGCTGCAAAACAATCCCCTGCTTGAAAATATTCTACCGGCCCTGGATGCGCGTTTTCTGGAATGGCAGGAACAGCCCCAGATGCACCATAAAGCCATACGTCAACAACAGGGTCTACCCGATATACAACCGGGTTTCAGACAATTAGAAAGCTCAACCTACCACTCCGGCGACACGCTGATATTCCTGGAAGACGCTACCCAGCTCAATCAACGCTTTCAACAAATCAAACTGGCCTCGCTGGGTCGATTAACAGCCAGCATAGCGCATGAGATACGCAATCCATTAAGCGCAATAAACCATGCGGCCCAGTTACTCAGTGAATCTCAGCTAGACGATGCGGACAGCAAATTAACCGGCATCATTACTACCCAGGTGCAGAGACTGGATAAAGTTATTCAAAACGTATTACAGTTGTCTCGCCAGGAAAAAAGCACACCTGCAACAATTAATCTGTTTGAATGGCTAACTAATTTTAAACAGGAGTTCTGTGCTTCACATGAACTGGACAATGAACAACTTGAAGTGGATATGACTGATAAAAATATACAGATTTTATTTGATTCCAGTCACCTGTATCAGGTAATTAGCAACCTTTCTACGAACGCTATCAATCACAGTGATAAACCACGCACCGAGGTAAAAATAAAACTAATAGCGGGTTTCGACAACGAGCAGCAACAACCTTATCTGGATATTATTGATAATGGCCCTGGCATTGATCTGGATCTGGTACAGCAAATATTCGATCCGTTTTTTACTACCAGTTCAAAAGGCACTGGCCTCGGCCTGTATATTTCCAGGGAAATACTTGAATCGAATCGGGCAAAAATACGTTATCTAGAAACAGAACAGGGTGGCAGTTGTTTTAGAATTCATTTCCTGTCGTCAGGTAAATAGAACGAAAAATTAATCCCCACCCGCACCCAACACCTTATTGATAATGCCCGCTATACTATCGGTTTTTTTATTCAACACTAATGTGGCATAGGTTTGCCCGCCTTTTAACGGGTAAAAAGCGTAATCATCTAACTGACCACCCTACTGTTCTATAAAATTATTAATCTGTTTCATATCACTATGACTTATGTCATTAACATTAATCGCAAAGAGATAAATACGATCCAGATAATCTTCGACTGGCAAATAGCGACTCGTTCTAAACATGATGTCTTTTTTATCCTGATGCATCATATCTTTATAAATCTTGCGATATTCTTCTGCATTCTGTGGTGGTTTTACATAAACAAGTCTGGGTTTATCGAACACCTCTGGCTCAAGCTCTTTACGCGTCAACAATGACACATCAACGTCTTTTGCGGTAAATGTATAAAACGTGCCATTGGAAAAACCATATACAGGGGTCTCACTGAATAGGTCACATGGATTCCCCAGCTCAGCGCAACTAATTGCACAAAAACAATCAGCAATAAATCTCGTTTTAATTCTGCACGTTTTTTACCGTATTAAAAACCACGAAAGTTAATAATGGCCCCAGAATTACATCAACACCTGCAACTATTTTAATCACGTTCCAGGTTGAATAAATTTCATAATATGGATGGGGATATCATATAAGAAACACGACACATAGATACGGCGCAATTAAACATGCACTGATACCAAAGTGAATTTCAGAAGCCCTGACTCTGGCCAACATTACACTTCACCTTCCAGTATTTTTTTCGGATAGTTTGTATTTTAGATAATATATCGCAAAGTTATAGTAATCATAAAAACTGACTAATCAAGTCTGTGTTTTGTCTGATATACTCGTTGGCATTGTAAACGACCTCTGAAAACCGTGACTTCAAATACACATATCAATAAAGCACTCATTGTCGATGATGAACCGGATCTATGCGAACTGGCAGAAATCACTTTGAGTCGCATGGGTCTGGATACACAATCAGCCAACGATATAGAAACCGCGCTTAATCTGCTAAATTCCGAACCCTTTGACCTTTGCATCACCGACATGAATTTGCCAGATGGCAATGGTATTGATCTGGTTGAATACATACAGACAAATCACCCCAGCATCCCGGTTGCGGTGATTACCGCGTATGGCAATATGGAGCTGGCCATTAAAGCACTAAAAGCCGGTGCTTTTGACTTCGTATCAAAACCGGTCGATTTGCAGGTGCTGCGCAACCTGGTGACTTCAGCCATCAACCTGCCTAAAACAGGCAATGGCTCATCGCAAAAAACCCAGAGCAAATACAAACTGCTGGGGAACTCGCAGGCTATGCAGGAGCTGCGAAATAAAATAACCAAATTAGCCCGCAGTCAGGCGCCTGTATTTGTCCACGGGGAATCAGGTTGCGGTAAAGAACTTGCTGCACATTTAATCCATGAGCAGGGCGCAAGAAGCAGTCACCCATTCATACCGGTAAACTGTGGCGCCATACCCGGCGAGCTCATGGAAAGTGAGTTTTTTGGTCATAAAAAAGGCAGTTTCACGGGCGCCACCACGGATAAACAGGGGCTGTTCAAAGCGGCGGATGGCGGCACCCTGTTCCTTGATGAAGTTGCTGACCTGCCGTTACAGATGCAGGTCAAACTACTACGCGCCATTCAGGAAAAAGCCATTCGTCCGGTGGGCGACCACCATGAACAGGCGGTCGATGTCAGGATTATCAGCGCCAGCCATAAAAATCTCGCCGACCTGGTACAGCAGGGAAAATTTCGCGAAGACCTCTATTATCGGATTAATGTTATTGAGCTGGCCATACCCACCTTACGGGAAAGACCCGACGACATTCCTGTACTGGCAGACTATCTACTACATCGTCTGTGTGAAAAATCAGCGATGCCGACACCCGCCTTCAGCCGGCAGGCAATCGAGGCTCTGTGTCAGCATACTTTCCCAGGCAATGTACGTGAACTGGAAAATATTCTGGAACGGGCGCTGGCGCTGTCGGAAGACAAGCGCATCGAACTCGATGACCTGCAACTGCCCGATATGGAAACCTCGCTATCTGCACCACAGACAAAACCCGATACCGCGCCAGAAGCCGCCACCGGCACGCTGGTTGAACAGGAAAAAGAATCCATTCTGCAGGCACTGGAACAGACTCGCTGGAATAAAACCGCAGCCGCGAAATTATTAGGCCTGACTTTACGCCAGTTGCGCTACCGCCTGAGCAAACTGAAAATCGACTAAAAACCGGCTAAAAATAATCGCCAGCATGACCAGTCATTGGTATTTGCTAATATGGTAATGGTTAACTACTTACAATTTTGTCACTTTGTGACACAGGCGACTAACCTATTTGTCACTTTTGTCAATTGCATTTCTTCCCACAGCATACAGCTAACTAGTTGTATTAATTATAAAAATAAATTATTTTTAGCACCTGGCACGGGCTCTGCATATTCACTTACAACCTCAAACGAGGCAGTTTTTCGAAGCCTGCCAACAAAAGCAGGTTTTCATAACCAAACCACTGACGCTTAGGAGATTAAGCTCATGAAAAAAGTCCAACAAGGTTTTACCCTGATTGAATTGATGATCGTGGTAGCCATCATCGGTATTCTGGCTGCTATCGCCATTCCTTCCTATAACAACTACATTAAAACTACCAACATGACCCAGGTCACCGGTAATGCGGCTGAAGCTGTGCGTATTATCAAAAATGAAATTTCCAAGAACAAAACTCAGCGCGCGCTGAATATTCCTGCTGGTAGCCGTGACACGTTATCAAATGGCACAGAAGCCATGGTTGCTGACAATGATGATTTCATCGCACATTTAAACGCGACAACTCCTGCGAAAGCCCCCGATGGTTCTGCTGCATTTGCAAACACTGCTGCTACTGGGGTTGTAGTTATCACATATGCTGCCGGTCCTCCAGCACAAATCACTGTAACCACACCAGCATATGAAGATCTACCAGGCGATACGGTAACATTTGATCTGTAAACTTTGCTGACCATATAGACATACCTGAACCAGAGAGAAATCACTTCTCTCTGGTTTTTTTTTACGTTTTTTATCCTGAATTTACAACCGTTTACCCGGTTTTATGAACCATACTATAGAAAAATGATGTAGCCTTGATGTATGACACCTGTGAGAGGAACTGGTATGAATAGCTATAAGAATATCCGCGGATACACGCTGGTTGAGTTAATGATAGTCGTTGCCATAGTCGGCATCCTGGCCATGATCGCTATCCCTACTTATAACGGCTATGTTGACACTAGCTGCCTGTCCACCGCCGATCAGAATTTAAATACCCTGGCGAATTTTGAAGAAAATTATAATCTTGAGATGGGTAACTACCTTGCCGGCACCCACAACGCCGGTGATGATATCAACTCCAGCGCACTCATGAGACCATTAAAATGGGATCCTGCTGACAAGGGCACCTTCACCTACAATGTCGCGCTCAATTCTGTTCTAGATGGCACCACTTATAATTATGTTATCACCGTCACCGGTATGGGCGGCTGCGCCAACGCCAATGCCAGCTTTGGTCCTTTGCAAAAAGGTTTTGGCCCACAATAATAGCTACATTGCTTCAGGCATAAGAGACACAGCTATTCAAATCAAAGCTCTTATCCTGAAGCATGCATGCGTTAATTCTTTTATAACAACAAAAACCCGCTTTATTTTTCCGTTTTGTTTCGATGAAATCACAAAAATTCTGGCTAAATAGTTGATTTCGACTATCATATCTCTGTATAACTACATCTTGTAACTATTTGTTTCCTAACTATTTGAACCAACCCGAGCTGTTATTTTATGCCCCCAGATCCAAAACTCAGTGGCCTGGCCCGAAGACTGGTTTTAGACGGCCTGCTTGAAGAACAGGCCGCCCTCGATGCACAAATTGCATCAAAAAAAGGAAAGCAGACATTCAGTCAATATCTGGTAGCTAAGAAAATACTTCCTGCTAAAAAACTGGCAACCATCGCCGCTAACGAGTTTGGTCTGCCGCTATTCGATCTTGACGCCATAGAACCAGAGAGCCTGCCCCGCGATCTGGTAAAAGAAGATCTGATCAAGAAACACCAGGCCCTGCCACTCTACAAACGCGGCAATCGTTTGCACATCGGCATTGCTGAACCCACTAACCTGGTCGCTATCGACGAAATTAAATTCCAGACCGGCATCAATACCGAAGCGGTGCTGGTAGAAGCCGACAAATTAAGCGTTCTGATCGAGAAATTTCTCGAATCCAAAGACGAAGCCATGTCGGATATGCTCGACGAAGATCTGGATGATCTGGATTTTGAAGACACCGAAGCTGATGATAAAGGCGGCGAACCAGAATCCGATGCCGACGACACGCCGGTTGTACGTTTCGTAAATAAAGTATTGCTGGATGCCATCAAAAAAGGCGCATCGGATATTCATTTTGAACCCTATGAAAAACGTTACCGGGTTCGGTTCAGAATAGATGGCGTGTTACGTGAAATAGCCTCACCGCCCAATGCCATGGGCGGTCGATTATCAGCACGTATCAAAGTCATGTCACGCATGGATACGGCAGAACGACGCATCCCACAGGATGGCCGTATTAAAATGCGCATTTCAAAGAACAAAGCCATCGATTTTCGTGTCAATACCTGCCCCACCCTGTTCGGTGAAAAAATAGTGCTACGTATTCTGGATGCATCGGCCGCTAAATTAGGCATAGACATGCTCGGTTATGAACCCGAACAAAAACAGCTCTACATGGACGCTCTGGCAAATCCCTATGGCATGATTCTGGTGACCGGTCCAACAGGCAGTGGAAAAACCGTATCCCTCTATACCGGCCTGAACATACTGAATACCGAAGACAGGAACATCTCCACGGCGGAAGATCCGGTTGAAATCAATCTGGAAGGTATTAATCAGGTCAACATGAATCCCAAAGTTGGCCTGGATTTCAACTCTACCCTACGCGCCTTTTTGCGTCAGGACCCTGACATCATCATGGTCGGCGAAATTCGCGATCTGGAAACCGCCAGCATCGCCGTGAAAGCCGCACAAACCGGACACATGGTCATGTCGACATTGCATACCAATGATGCGCCGCAAACACTCTCGCGCCTGATCAACATGGGTGTGCCGCCATTTAATATTGCATCGGCGGTTAACCTGATCATTGCCCAACGTCTGGCTCGCCGACTTTGTGAGCACTGCAAAACCGAAGACAATATCCCCAGCGAAGCCTTACTGGAAGAAGGTTTTACGCAGCAAGATATCGACGGTGGATTAAAACTGTATAAAGCCGTCGGCTGCGACCAGTGTGATAAAGGTTATAAAGGACGTGTCGGCATTTATCAGGTCATGAAACTTTCCGAAGACATGGGCCGAATCATTATGCGTGAAGGCAATGCTATGGAACTGGCGGACCAGGCACAAAAAGAAGGCATCGCGGATCTGCGCCAGTCGGGACTGAAAAAAGCCAAAGACGGCGTTACCAGCTTAGAAGAAATTAATCGTGTGACCAAGGATTAGTAATGGCTCAGAAAAAATTACAGAAAAGCTCTTTCACCTGGGAGGGCACCAACAAAGAAGGCCGCGCCATGAAAGGTGCAATTGATGCGGTGAGTATCGATCTGGTTAAAGCTGAATTGCGTAAACAGGGAATTGTGCCGAAAAAGGTACGTAAAAAATCTCAGGGAATGTTAGGCGGGGGAAAAGGGAAACCGATTACCTCTGCTGATATCTCCATCTTCAGCCGACAAATGGCTACGATGATGAAAGCGGGTGTGCCTTTGGTGCAGGCTTTTGAAATTACCGCCGATGGCCTGTCCAACAAAAACATGTCGGCCTTGATTCTGGAAGTTAAGGCCGATGTCGAAGCCGGTGGCACTTTTGCCGACGCGCTGAAAAAACATCCGATGCACTTTGATGACCTGTTCTGCAACCTGGTAGAAGCCGGCGAACAATCCGGTGCATTAGAAACCCTGTTAGAAAAAATTGCGACTTATAAAGAAAAAACCGAGGCACTTAAAGCCAAAATCAAAAAAGCATTAACCTATCCTGTCTCGGTTATGGTGGTTGCATTTATTGTTACCGTTATTTTGTTAATCTGGGTTGTGCCAACATTTTCAACCATGTTTGCCAGTTTTGGGTCCGACCTGCCTGCTTTTACCATGATGGTAGTACAAATGTCTGACTTCATGGTTGCCTGGTGGTGGGCCATATTTGGTGGCTTGTTCGCAATTATTGTGTCCATTTCACAAACATTCAAACGCTCAAAAGCATTTCGTGACGGACTGGATAAAACATATTTAAAATTACCCGTTATTGGAGACCTGGTAAAAAACTCATCGCTGGCAAGATTTTCCAGAACCCTGGCCACCATGTTCGCAGCAGGTGTGCCGCTGGTTGAAGCCATGGATTCCGTTGGCGGGGCCGCCGGAAATAATGAATATGTTAAAGCCATTCGATCAATTCGTGACGACCTGTCCAGCGGCTTACAGTTACAAAGTAGCTTGCAGAATTTCCCCCATTTGTTCCCCAACATGGTGGTACAGATGGTTTCTATCGGTGAAGAATCGGGTGCCCTTGATGATATGCTGGGCAAAGTTGCTGATTATTACGAAGCCGAAGTTGATAATTCTGTCGATGCTTTAACCAGCCTGATGGAGCCGGCAATCATGGTATTCCTGGCCATTGTCATCGGTGGTCTGGTAATTGCCATGTACTTACCAATCTTCAAAATGGGTGAAGTTGTTGGAGCTTAACAATATTCAGTTAATCTCTCAGATATTCACTGAAAATAGCTGGCTATTTATAATAAGCATTGGTCTGGTTGGCTTAGCTATCGGCAGCTTTCTGAATGTGGTGGTCTATAGACTGCCGCTCATGCTGGAAACAGAATGGCGCCAGCAATGTAATGAATTGCTTGAGATTACCCCAACCGAAGAAACTACCGAAAAGAAATTTAATTTATCCTATCCTGCATCCACCTGCCCCAAATGTGGTCATAAAATACGTTTCTGGGAAAATATTCCCGTTTTAAGTTATCTATTTCTAAGAGGAAAATGTTCCAACTGCGGTATTAAAATTTCATTACAATACCCCCTTGTTGAAGCTGTTACCGCAACTTTATCGGTCATTATCGCAGTCCATTTTGGCGTTAGCGTGCAAACCTTATTCGCTCTTGGATTCACCTGGGCACTAGTCGCCTTAACACTGATCGATGCGCAGAAACAGCTTTTACCGGACAACATCACGCTACCATTACTCTGGGCCGGTATTATCGCTAATATGTCCGGGCTATTTGTTGACCTTGAATCCTCAGTAGTGGGCGCTATTGCTGGTTATCTGGTGCTCTGGTCGATTTATCATTTGTTCAGATTACTGACTGGCAAAGAAGGTATGGGCTATGGCGATTTCAAATTATTAGCCGCCTTAGGAGCATGGATGGGATGGAAAATGCTGCCACTGATAATTGTGCTCTCGTCTTTCGTCGGCGCAGCAATTGGGATAGCAATGATTATATTTGTGCGCCATGATAAAAACATACCCATACCTTTCGGCCCTTATCTCGCCATTGCTGGCTGGCTGGCATTTATCTGGGGAGACAGCATTAATAAGGCCTGGCTTGGAAGCTTTTAAATGCTGGTTATTGGTCTGACAGGTGGCATCGGTAGCGGCAAATCGACAGTTGCAGATTTATTTTCAAAACTCGGCGTGCCGATAATAGATACAGATATTCTTGCCAGAAAAATTGTTGAACCCGGACAAATTGCGCTACAAAAGCTCAAAAATTTCTTCGGTAACTCCATAATCGATCAACAGGGTTGCCTCAATAGAAAAAAACTGGCTGAACTCATTTTTAATGATGAATCAAAACGAAAAAAACTTGAATCAATACTGCATCCAGAAATAACACGATTAATGCAACACCAACTTGGTCAACTGGATAGCGCTTATGCAATCGTGGTCATTCCGTTGCTAGTGGAAACAGAGCAAAATAAACTGGTTGATCGTGTATTGCTTGTTGATTGTTCTCAACAACAGCAAATACAACGCGTGTTAAATCGAGATGAGCGTAGCCAGGAACAAATTGAAGCCATCATAAAATCTCAGGCCAGTGCAGAAGAAAGACTATCTGTTGCTGATGATGTTATTAATAATAGAGAAAACACAGGCAGCCTCAGTGATCAGGTTGAAGAATTGCACAAAAAATACTTAAAGCTATCGCAAAATTTTGGCTGACATTGTTTTTTAGCCAATTTATGTAACAATATTAAACATAAACGAATCATATTCTGGATTTAATAGTGTCTGAACAACTTATTTTTGAACAACCATTGAACGAGCGCATTCGTATGTTTTTGCGCCTCGAACATTTGTTCAGCCAGTATAATCAGCACTTAAAGCACGATTCAGAATGGGATACTCATAGCGCCATCAAAGCCATACTCGATATTCTAAGTATGGTAGGACGCGGTGATATAAAACGCGAAACCATTAAAGAACTGGAAAGACAGAATTCTAATTTGCAGGCTTTTATTGAAATACCTGATATTAATCACGGCCGCTTAAGCGTATTGATCGACGAACAGAATAATTGCCTGCAGGGCCTGCATGCAATTTCAGGCAATATTGGGCAGCCGCTACAACAAAATGAGCTGTTAAATGCAATTCGTCAACGTTTAACGGTACCAGGGGGCTTATGTGACTTCGACCTCCCTGTTTATTCACATTGGCTGAGACAATCATTTGAAAATCGCCAGGCTATATTAAAAGAATGGTTTAAACCATTCCAGACACTTGAACTGGCCATCAACCTGATTTTAAAAGTTATTCGCGAGAGCACAGACTCAATAGACGAGGTAGCCGAGAGTGGCTTTTATCAGAAAACACTCGAATCAAATCAAAGCTGCCTGCTAATTAGAGTAATGCTTCCTGTAAATTCAAATATCTTTCCAGAAATCAGTGCCGGTAAGCATCGTTTTTCTATTCGATTTCTAAAAACTCAGAATCCTGCCCATAGATCTGAACAGGAAAAACAGGATGTACCCTTCCAGTTAGCCTGTTGTGTTCTTTAAATCAATTCCTGGCCACACCAGCGAAAAAAGAAAAGCAACAGATAAAACCCGTCTTCTATAATTAGTTTTCAACTGACTAATTTAAGACAACTCTGATAAATTATTTTTCATCTAGCCAGAATGATGAGATAGCAGCTACACCCTGTGCACCAGACTCTTTTGCATCTGCCAGATCAGCAGCCTTCATTCCACCCAATGCATAAACAGGCATATTAACCTGAGCAACCAACTGACTGAATTTTTCCCAGCCAATACCCGGAACGCCAGGGTGACTGGATGTTTCCCTGACTGGCGATAGCAATAAAATATCAGCTCCCAGCTTTTCAGCATGCTGTATTTCTTCAATATTGTGGCATGAAACAGAGAGCAACTTATTATCGCCTACAGGTCTTTTATTAAACTCAAATAAGGCCTGACTATTAAGATGCAAACCATCGGCATCTGATCCATTAAAAACATCGACAGTAGTATTCAATAATAATATTGTATCGTATTGTTTACAGATTTTTTCCGCAATTTTAGCTACTTTCAAATACTCTTCAGCATCGCTAATTTGCTTACATCTTAGCTGAACGATTTTGTTACCTTTATTTAAGGCAGCTACAAGCTTATTTTTAAAGTCATCATAATTATCAAATTTTCCACTAATCATGTAATGATCGGGTAGTTTCAGTGCGGAAATAATAGCCATATTTGCCTCGGGAAATT
Source organism: Gammaproteobacteria bacterium (assembly GCA_026195895.1). GTDB lineage: Bacteria > Pseudomonadota > Gammaproteobacteria > SZUA-229 > SZUA-229 > JAPHRO01. The sequence goes on along the minus strand of JAPHRO010000015.1, from coordinate 105,143 downwards.
TACTGGCATCCAGCTCGGCAATGCTGAGCCATGACACGGGCTGGCCCTCCATTCCTCTGGCTTGCCCTGAGTAGGAATGCACCAGCCAAACATCGAGCAGAACAGATTTATCTACATAATGATGTCGAATCTGAATCAATGGCGACTTGTTGTCGATTCGGATATCTAATTCTTCTTTAATTTCTCGGCCCAGCGCCTGTAAAACAGTTTCGCCCGGCTCTACCTTGCCACCCGGAAATTCCCACAAACCACCCTGATGAACATGATCCGGACGCAGTGCAACCAGCACTTCATTTTTTGAATTAACAATTGCAGCAACGGCAACATGAATAAATATTGAATCAGCTTCTGTATTCAGCATTTATTTTGACATATTCGTATGACAAATCACTTGTCCAGATAGTCGCTGCAGCATCACCCTGTTGCAGGTCGACCTTAATGGTGATTTCGTCCTGACTCATAACCTTCTGTCCCTGCTCCTCAGTGTAATCGGCTGAACGCCCACCCTCTTTTACAATGCAAACATCATCAAGATAAAGCCGAATTTTATCGATATCCATATCTACCCCTGAACGGCCCACTGCTGCGAGTATTCGTCCCCAGTTCGGATCACTGGCAAATAAAGCTGTTTTTACCAGTGGCGAGTGAGCAATAGTGTAGGCTACCTGGCGCGCTGTTTGTTCACTGGCAGCATGGCAAACTTTCAGTGTTATAAATTTGCTTGCGCCTTCGCCATCGCGAATGATTGCCTGCGCCAGAAACTCACATATTTCATTAACTGCATTTTGCAGCAAATGAAATTGTTCACCGGCTTCGGTAATTTCATTATGAGTCGCCTGTCCTGTTGCGATAAGCACACAGGCGTCATTGGTTGAGGTATCACCATCAACGGTTATTGCATTGAACGAACGATTAACTGCAGTCTGCAAACATTGATCGAGTAGCTGCTGTGAAATACTGGCATCGGTGGCGATAAAAGCCAGCATAGTAGCCATGTCTGGACGAATCATGCCTGATCCCTTGGACACGCCGGTAAGGGTAATCTGCTGGCCATCGATGACAATCTGTTTTGATCGACCTTTTAACAAGGTATCCGTTGTCATTATGCCGCGACCGGCATCGATCCAGGCATCTTCTGCCAGTTGGGAGACAAGCTCTGGTATCGCTTTTCTGAATTTTGATAAATCAAGATTTTCACCAATGACACCCGTTGAAAAAGGCAATACCTGATTTGTTTCACAGGAGGTACTGGCGGCAAGCAGACTACATGTTTCCAATGCAGCATCAATACCCTGTTGTCCGGTTCCTGCATTGGCATTGCCCGAATTAATTAACAAATAGCGAGGGGTATTACTGGATAAGTGTTGTTTAGCGACAACAACAGGAGCTGCACAAAAAATATTTTGGGTAAATACAGCAGCACATCGGCTTGATTCTGCCATTTCAAAAAGAACCAGATCCGGTGCGCCTGACGATTTAATACCAGCAGCTATCGCTGCTGACCTAACACCTGTAACAGGTAATAGTTTCTCAGGTTCATTCAAACCAACAGCCATGGTTGCTACTCTTAAATGTTTATGTCAGTTTGCCATGACATTGTTTATATTTTTTACCCGAGCCGCAATAACAGGGATCATTACGACCAATTTTTTTATCCTGGCGAACAAAAGGTTTGTGTTCTTTATCCGCCTCCTGTGGCTCATCTTCATGCATTGCATTGATATCTGCATGTTCATAATTCATCTCTACCGGCGCATGTTGCTGCTGTTCCAGTGCCGCCATTTCATCTTCAGATCGTATTTGAACTTTAGTCAGCGTAGAAATTACTTCCTGCTTTATTTTATCCAGCATCTCACTGAACATTTCAAATGATTCGCGCTTATACTCCTGCTTGGGATTTTTTTGTGCATAACCACGCAGATGAATACTCTGGCGCAGGTAATCCATCGCCGCCAGATGCTCTTTCCATAGTGAATCCAGTACCTGAAGCAGAACATATTTTTCAAAGCGACGCATATCTTCTTCACCAACCAGCGCCTCTTTTTCTTTATATGCTTTGATCAATTCAGCATTCACTCGCTGCAACAAGGTTTCTTCATGAAGATCATCATCTTCATCGAGCCATTGCTGGACAGCCATTTTTATACCGAACTCTTCTTCTAATGCAACTTCAAGACCGGCAACATCCCATTGTTCTTCCAGACTGCCTGCCGGAATAAAATTATTGAAAATTTTTGCCACGACGTCTTCGCGCATGGATTCAACAACATCAGACATATCGTCTTCTTGCATCATTTCATTGCGTTGCGAATAAATCACTTTACGCTGATCATTCGCGACATCGTCATATTCCAGCAACTGTTTACGAATATCAAAGTTATGACCTTCAACTTTACGTTGCGCATTTTCGATCGCACGCGACACCCACGGGTGCTCAATGGCTTCGCCGCGTTCCATACCCAGTTTTTTCATTAACCCGGCTACCCGATCCGAAGCAAAAATACGCATCAGATCATCCTGCAGAGACAGGTAGAAACGGGTGGAACCTGCATCGCCCTGACGACCAGAACGACCACGCAGCTGATTATCAATACGGCGAGATTCGTGACGTTCGCTACCAATAACGTGCAGGCCGCCTGCATCTAAAACGATCTGATGACGCTTTTCCCAGTCCTTGGTTAACTGCGCTTTTTCAATTTCAGACAGCTCTGGCTTATCGCTCATTTCAACTTCCAGATTACCGCCCAAAACAATATCCGTACCACGGCCCGCCATATTGGTTGCAATAGTTACCGCTTGTGGACTACCGGCTTCTGCAATAATATTCGCCTCACGTTCATGCTGCTTGGCATTCAATACGTTATGTTTTATATTCGCTTTTTCCAGTAGCGCAGATAAATGCTCTGACGCTTCGATGGAAGCCGTACCGACCAGTACTGGTTGCTGCCGCTGTATACAATCTTTTATGTCTTCAACAATGGCTTCAAATTTTTCTTCAACTGTTAAATAAATCAGATCACCCAGATCTTTTCTGGCAATCGGCAAATTAGTGGGTATAACCATGACTTCGAGGCCATAGATGGACTGGAATTCAAAAGCTTCGGTATCGGCTGTGCCGGTCATGCCAGCTAATTTGTCATACAGTCGGAAATAGTTCTGGAAGGTAATAGATGCCAGCGTCTGGTTTTCATTTTCGATATTGACGCCTTCTTTGGCTTCAATCGCCTGATGCAGACCATCTGACCAGCGCCGCCCTTCCATGGTACGACCGGTAAACTCATCCACAATAACAACCTTGCCGTTCTGCACAATATAGCTAACATCTTTCTGAAACAGGACATTCGCTCTTATCGCGGCATTCAAATAATGGATCAGACTGATGTTAGTGGCGCTGTATAAACTATCATTTTCTTCCAGAATACCTTCACGCACCAGTATCGCTTCAAACTTTTCATGACCCTGTTCGGTCATATGCACCTGTTTGTTTTTTTCGTCTACCGTGTAATCACCGGTTGGCTCTTCTTCTTTGCTGGCCGCTTCTTCACCCTGCTCCAGTTCTTTTATAAGTTGATTGAATTTAATATAGAGTTCTGAACTGTCATTGGTGGGCCCAGAAATAATCAGCGGCGTACGTGCTTCGTCTATCAATATTGAGTCCACTTCATCGACAACTGCGAAATTCAAATCTCGCTGGACTTTTTCTTCAGCACTGAAAGCCATGTTATCGCGCAGATAATCAAAGCCGAATTCATTGTTTGTGCCGTAGGTAATATCAGCCGCATAGGCCTGTTTTTTAGATAGCGGGTCCATCCCTGAAATCGCGACACCTACGCTCATCCCTAAAAACGCATAGAGTTTTCCCATCCAGTGCGAATCACGTTGGGCCAGATAATCATTGACGGTAATAACATGCACACCTTTTCCAGGTAAAGCGTTCAGATAAGCCGCTAAAGTTGCCACCAGTGTTTTACCCTCACCGGTGCGCATTTCTGCGATATTACCTTTATGCAGAACAATGCCCCCGATCATCTGTACATCAAAATGACGCATGTTTAAGGCTCGTTTACCGGCTTCACGGACAACGGCAAATGCTTCAGGTAATAATTCGTCCAGGCTCGCTCCCTGTTGCAGACGCTCACGGAACTCGACAGTTTTTGCACCTAGCTGCTGGTCGCTCAGGGCCTCAAAATCAGCTTCAAGATTATTAATTTTGTTAACTATCTTGCGATATTTTTTGACCTGGCGATCATTTCGACTACCAAATACTTTGCGCAGCAACCTGGCTACCATGGGTGAATCCTTTGGCTAAAATAAGTAATAAAATAGGCGTGTATTATGCCCTAGAAACGCTATTGGCTTAAGCGTAAGGAGCAAAAAAACTGAGGTATTTTTGGAGGTATTAACGTCTTTGTACGAATTTCTGTGGATTGATCTGGCGACCATTCTTGAGAACTTCAAAATGCACGTGTGGACCGGTAGATCGACCCGTTGATCCCATCAATGATATGGTCTGGCCTTTCTTCACGGTATCCCCAACCTTGACCAGATTGGTTTCATTGTGACCATAGCGTGTGACATAGCCATTACCATGATTGATTTCAACCAGATTTCCGTAACCATAGCGTTTACCAGACCAGGTAATCACTCCACCGGCTACTGCTAGCACATCACTACCCGATTTAGCCGCAAAATCCATTCCCTTGTGAAACTGAAGCTTGCCGGTAAATGGATTGGTACGCATACCATAATAGGAAGAAATCCAGCCACGACCAATAGGGCGACCTTCTGGGAACAATTCTTCTTTCATATGGCTGCTCATGAGAATATTTTCCAGCACGCCTAGCTGCTGTTCGCGATCCTCTAGCTCGGTAATTACATCATCGATTTCACTGCCAAAATCAAGATTGACGGGTGCATCAGCCTCATCGGGTCCACCCAGGCCCGGGGATTCCTCAAAATTGAATTCTCCCGGATCTAACTTGGCAATTTTAACCAGTTTCTGGCCGAGAGCATTTAGGCGAGTCGCATGCGCCTGAATTTGACCGAGCCGTGCGGCCAGAGCATCCAGGTCAGCATTGGCATTGAATCGGGTCTGAGAAATCAGTTCCCGCTGTAGTTTGATTTCCTGCTGGATGGAGGAAAGACGATCAGAAGATTTGCTGGATTGCCCCCACCAATAGCCCATGACACCAACACTGGATGCAATAATAACAGCGAACACCGCCAGTAAACTTAGCTGTACTGGGCTACCTATCTGTATGCGATAGGGGCGGCCCCGAAATTTGCTTAGTAAAATAATATTCATGGGTAAATTATTAGCTTTTTTAACAACCTAAGAATAGATCATAATCTAAATTATAGAAAAAACCTGCGAGCAGCGGCAAATTGTGACATAAAATAGCAAATTAACAAAATTATCTATTGCCCCATGACCCAATATGAAATCCATATCACAGCTGATTAGTAAAAACATCCAGAATAAGGCCGGTCAACTTAAAGCCCTGAATCAAATCATCAAGGCAACCGTGCCCGAAAACTGCAGAGATCATATAAGTGTAGCTGGAATAAGAGAAAATCGGTTGATACTGATCACAGATTCACCCGTATGGGCTTCTCGGCTGCGGCTTTATACACAAAACATGCTGGCTATGCTTGAAGAACATGCCGGTATCAAGGTTCATAATATTCAAATCAGGCAAATGCAGCCCAGAGTCGAGCCGGACGAGCCTGTTAAAAAATCCAGGCATCTGGATAAAGAAACCGCCAATATGATTAAGCAATCGGCGGACTCAATCTCAGACACAGGTTTGCAACAGGCGCTATATCACCTGGCCCAGAACCAGTCTGATAAAAAAAATAACTGATTATTTGCTACGCCTGTACAGGCTGCGCATAAGATATTGGGGAAGTGGCTTCATCATCCTCAAAAGTCACTTCTTCCCAGGCATCGGCCTGAGAAATCAATGCTTTCAACAACTTGTTGTTCAAACCATGACCAGAACGGAATCCCGAGTAAGCACCAATCAAACTATGGCCTAACAGGTACAAATCGCCTATTGCATCAAGAATTTTATGTTTTACAAACTCATCCTCGTAGCGCAGGCCATCTTCATTCAATACTCTGAACTCATCGACACCAATAGCGTTATCCAGGCTTGCTCCAAGCGCCAGGTTATTGGCTCTCAGCTTCTCAAAATCACTCATGAAACCAAAGGTTCGTGCTCGGCTGACTTCTTTTACAAATGATGTTGAAGAAAAATCGATTTCTGCATTACGCGGCGCGCCGTTGAAAACAGGATGATTAAAATCAATGGTGAAGCTAACTTTAAAGCCATCAAATGGCTCGAATTTCGCCCATTTGTCCTGCTCTTCGACAATAATTGGGCGTTTGATACGAATAAAACGCTTGGGCGCATCCTGCTCGACAATGCCCGCCGACTGCAGTAAAAATACGAACGGACCAGAACTGCCATCCATTATAGGGACTTCGGCTGTACTCAAATCAATATAGGCATTATCAATACCCAGTCCCGCCATGGCAGACAGCAAATGCTCAACCGTGGCGACTGTTGCACCATTTTCACCAAGTGTCGTTGACAGGTTGGTATCACAGACATTTTCGGCCGTTGCTCGAATATCGACAGGCGCATCCAGATCAACTCGGCGAAAGACAACGCCTGTATCAGGAGCGGCCGGCCGCAATGTCAGGTAGACCTTGTTACCTGTATGAAGCCCGACGCCTGTGGCGCGAATAACGTTTTTCAATGTTCGTTGACGAATCAAGTTCTACTTCCTGTTTTAAATACCCAGTTGCGCCTGGGTTATGTCGAAAATGCGGCGCAAATTATACATGGTTTTTGTGTCATTTAAATGCATTTAATCGATTGCAAGCAAGTATAGACGACAATACCGATTATTATTTGATTTAGCCCACAAAAGCTAGAATCCACTTTAAATGCGGACAGTTAGCCCAATGATCAGGACATATTCCTACAAATCCTCACTAACAGCTAAATCAACTAGTCAGCCTGGCGACGTAAAAATGCCGGTATATCCAACATATCATCATCAAATGCTCCTGAGCCAAAATCATCTCCGGCAGCTTTTTTTCTTAGTACAGTTGGTTTATTCAGCTCATCAAAATCAACTTCACCGCTGGTATTCCTGACAACTTTTGGTTTATTCGTTGCGGGCGCCGCTTGAGAACCAAGCCCCGTAGCAACCACTGTAACCCGCAGCTCATCCTGCAACTCTTCATCGATAGCAGTTCCCATAACGACAACTGCTTCTTCTGAAGCAAAGGAACTAATTATGGCGCCGATATCTTCAAATTCACCCAGTGTCAGGTTAGTTCCAGTTACATTTACCAGAATACCGCGCGCACCTGCAATATTGACATCTTCCAGCAATGGACTGGCAACCGCGGCCTCTGCTGCTTCGCGGGCACGATCATCACCACATGACAGACCAGATCCCATCATACCCATGCCATTCTGCGACATGACTGTGCGCACATCGGCAAAGTCGACATTTATGACACCAGGATGCGTTATCAGTTCAGTAATTCCCTGCACCGCATTGTGCAACACATCGTTGGCGCCTTTAAATGCATTCATCAGATCAAATTCGCGACCATATACACTCAGCAACTTGTCATTTGGAATGGTAATCAGTGAATCCACATGGGCACTGAGATCGTTAATCCCCTGCATGGCGATTTTCATGCGATTAGCACCTTCGAAGACAAACGGCTTGGTCACCACACCAACAGCCAGAATCCCCATGTCGCGTGCAATTTGAGCCACAATGGGAGCAGCACCGGTACCGGTTCCACCACCCATACCCGCAGTCACAAATACCATGTCAGCACCCATAACTGCTTCCTGAATACGTTCGCGATCTTCAAGTGCCGCCTGACGACCAATTTCGGGATTGGCACCGGCACCCAAACCTTTGGTAATGTTGCCACCGATTTGCAAAGACATGGCGCCATCGATCTTGGTCAGCGCCTGAGCATCAGTATTGGCACAAATAAAATCAACACCATCTATGCCACTGGCAACCATGTGAGTTACGGCATTACCGCCACCGCCACCAACACCGATTACTTTGATGACAGCATCTTGTGCGACAGAGTCCATCAGTTCAAACATAGCTTATCTCCTCATTTATATTTTGTGTGTAATGTCGTTTGCAACTCGAGTTAACAAACGGCATTTATTTATTTGTTGAAAATTCTTATACCCAGATTCACGTTTCCCGCCGGGCTCAATATTAAATCCAGGCATTAAAAATTCCCCTGGAACCAGTTTTTCATCCGTTCCCATATACCTTTAACCCCCCCTTCAGCAGAGAAATAATGAGTACCGGAGCTTTGATGCTGCTCTCCAAATAACAGCAACCCTACTCCAGTAGCGTAAATCGGATTACTCACCACATCAGACAAGCCACTGACGTACTGAGGTATCCCTAATCTAACGGGCATGTGGAAGATTTCTTCGGCCAGATCAACCACGCCTTCCATTTTTGAGCTACCACCGGTCAGTACAATGCCGGCAGCGACAATATCTTCAAAACCACTTTTACGTAGCTCTGCCTGAACCAGGGACAACAATTCGTCATACCGGGGCTCGACTACTTCAGCCAGCGTTTGGCGCGATAATTTACGTGGCGGACGATCACCCACACTGGGCACTTCAATGGTTTCTTCCGGATTCGCTAATTGCCTTAAGGCACAGGCATATTTAATTTTTATTTCATCCGCATATTGGGTCGGTGTTCTTAAAGCAACAGCAATGTCATTGGTCACCTGATCTCCCGCAATGGGAATAACTGCAGTGTGTCGAATTGCACCGTCAGTGAATACTGCGATATCTGTAGTACCACCGCCGATATCAACCAGACAAACACCCAGCTCTTTTTCGTCATCGGTTAATATCGAATAGCTGGAAGCAAGCTGTTCAAGAATGATGTCATCTACTTCCAGACCACAGCGACGAACACACTTAATAATATTTTGTGCCGCACCCACTGCACCTGTCACCAGATGCACTTTTGCTTCCAGTCGCACCCCTGACATACCAATAGGCTCTCGGATACCTTCCTGATCATCGACGACGAATTCCTGCGGCAAAATATGTAAAATACGTTGATCCGCTGGAATGGCAACCGCGCGAGCAGCATCAATAACGCGATCAAGATCCGAGTCGCTGACCTCACGATCTTTTATCGCAACTATGCCGTGCGAGTTAATACTCTTAATGTGGTTACCGGCGATACCTGCATATACCGAGTTAATCTGACATCCCGCCATAAGTTCGGCTTCTTCAACCGCTCGTTGAATTGATTGAACCGTTGATTCAATATTGACCACGACCCCTTTCTTTATACCGCGTGATGGATGTGACCCCAGACCGACAATTTCTATTTCACCCGTGGTTGTAATTTCCCCTACGATGGCCACGATTTTGGAGGTACCGATATCCAAACCCACAATTAAATTTTTGTCTGTTTTTTTAGTCATATTGTTATGCCCCCTGACCATTGTGTTGCCAGGCTATAGCAAAGCCATTTGTGTAACGCATATCTAAATGTCGAATTTGATCTTTCTTTTGTCGCAGCGTTTGCGTAAACACATCAACAAAACGATGCAAACGTTCATGTGTTTTCTCGCGCCCCAGGCGCAGCTCTAAACCTGACGACATATATAATGTCCATGATCGTCTGGCATCCTGCTTTACTTGCTGAATAATTAATCCCGTGTCCATTAACCAGGCCTGCATTTGCCCCAACTCTTTCAACATCTGTTTATGCTGGCCTTCTGGCCCCAGAATTTTTGGTAAGCCCATCGTTTTATTCACTTTACCGGGTTTAAACAATTGCGCTCTTGAACTTAACAACTCATTTTCTCCCCAATAAGCCACTGGCTGCTTTTCAATAACCCTGATTCGTAAAGCATTTGGCCAATGTCGCCGAATTGACACATCTTCCACCCAGGGCAGCTTGATTAAAGCCTTTCTAACCTGCAACAGATCCACTGAGAAAAAACCGCCTCGCACATGCGGCAGTGCGCGCTGTTGTAAATCTGTCTGTGATAAATAATTAAACTCGCCTTCAATTTGCACAGATTCAATTGGCAACATATTAAAACTACTCATCTGTTGATATCCCCATCCGGTGAATACAATCAACATTAAAACAAATACACTTTTAGCAACCCATTTGCTAGCTAAAACAGGGATTACTCGTTCTTTCCACAACACAGCTTCTTGTTGTTTTCTAACGCCTCTGACCGCCTGCCCTCTTTTTTTAGCTTTATTCAACATGCTGTAATCGTTCCCTGTAAAATTTCTATTACCAGCTCTTCAAAACTCAGCCCAGCTTCTTTCGCTGCCATTGGTACCAGGCTATGATCAGTCATTCCGGGCACTGTATTAACTTCTATTAACCAGGGATTTGATTGTTCATCAAGCATAAAATCAACTCGCCCCCAGCCTTTAGCATGTACTGCATTAAATGCCTGCAATACCAGTTCTGATAATTTTTTTTCCGTTTCTACCGTCAAACCACATGGACAATGATATTGGGTATCTTCATCGTCATATTTGGCTTTGTAATCATAAAAGTCCCGTGGCGTTTCTAAACGAATCATTGGCAGTACACGTCCGTTCAATATTGCCGCTGTATATTCCTTACCCGTAACAAACGCCTCGGCAATTACAGTTCCACCGCATGTTGTTGCTTGCTGCCATGCAGCAATCATATCGCCTGCCCGGGAGACTTTACTCATGCCAATGCTGGAACCTTCGAGCACCGGTTTTATCATTAGTGGCAAACCCAGCTCTGCTATGGCCTGCGTGCAGTCACTTTCAGTTTGTAAAACTTTATAGGCTGGTGATGGCAGCCCGATACCATGCCATAATTGTTTGGTTAACTGCTTATCCATTGTTAGTGCCGAACCAAGCACACCTGATCCAGTATAAGGTATCTGCATAACATCCAGCATGCCCTGAATTACACCATCCTCTCCACCACGGCCATGCAATATATTAAATACACGATCATATTTCTCAGCCTCTAAACGCTGATGAATACTCCTGTCAACGTCGATACCATGTGCATCTACACCTTTTGATTGCAGCGCAGCCAAAACAGCCTGACCGCTATTTAACGACACAGCGCGTTCGGCAGACCAACCGCCCATAAGCACCGCAACTTTACCCAAGGCTTCCATTAGCCCGCTTCTCCAACAATTTTTACTTCTGTATGCAAATCAACACCCTGCTTTTGCTTAACCTGTTGCTGAACATATTCAATAAGATTTTCAATATCACTCGCTGTTGCATCACCGGTATTAATAATAAAATTGGCATGTTTTTCTGAAACAATCGCACCGCCAATTCGATAAGCTTTTAAACCTGTCGCTTCAATCAGACGTGCCGCATAATCACCTTCTGGATTGGTAAAAACAGAACCGCAACTCGGCAGCCCAGTAGGCTGTGTCTGTGCCCGTTTATCCAGCAAGCTACGAATATTTGCAGCCGCTTTTTCACCATCACCCTGCTCAAACTTTAAAATGGCAGAAATAAACCATTCGTTTTCCGGCCCCGTTACCGAGCGATAACCAACTGTATAAACATCGGGTGAGTGCTTGAAAACATTGCCATATCGATCCATCGTTGTAACCGACTCTACATATGCCCAGGTCTCACTACCAAACGCACCGGCATTCATCGCCAATGCACCCCCAAGTAATCCGGGTATGCCTGCAAAAAACTCGCCGCCGAGCAAATTATTTTTACTACAAAAACGCGCCAGTCTTGCACAACTAGCGCCAGCACCCACCTCTATACGATTACCGCTTAAAACACGTATATCCGACAAACTTCCTTTTAAGGCAATCACCGTGCCGCGAATACCGGCATCTCTAACCAGTAAATTACTACCCAGACCCAGCCAGAAAACCTTTTCATTTTCTGGCAGTACAGACATAAAATATGCCAGGTCATCCATATCTGCAGGTGTATAAAACTGATCGGCCACACCACCGACTCGCCAGCTAGTGTGCTTTGACATGGGTTCGTTAATTTTCACGTCACCACGTATACTCATGTCTTTTATTGCTGTCATCATTGAGACACCACCTGAGCCTGTAATTTCTCTGGTAATTTCGCAGCAATGCCACCGATGCTTCCCGCACCTAATGTCAACAACACATCACCCTCTTCAATAACATCGAGAATGGCCGCGGATAACTCATCAATATTTTCTACAAATACTGGATTAACTCGTCCCCGGGCGCGAATCGCTGCACACAAAGCTCGGCCATCCGCTCCGGCAATACTTTCTTCGCCGGCAGCATATACTTCCGTCAGCAATAATGTATCTGTATCGGCAAGTACACGACTGAAATCCTCGAATAAATCACGCGTGCGGGTAAACCTGTGTGGCTGAAAAGCAACAACCAGTCGCCGGTCCGGCCAGCCAGTACGAGCAGCTTCCAGCGTTGCAGCAATTTCTGTCGGATGATGACCATAATCATCTACCAGCAGGATTTTTCCTTTACTGGTTTTTATTTCACCGTATTGCTGCATGCGTCGACCAATACCCTGAAATCCCGACAAACCTTTTTGAATTGCTTTCTCATCCACTCCAAGCAGATGTGCGACAGCTATCGCTGCCAGTGCATTCAACACGTTGTGCCTGCCCGGCAAATTAAGTGTGACACTTAACAAAGATGATCTACCAGGCAGACGGACATCAAACGAGCATTGCATACCGTTGCAAATAATATTACTGGCCTGGATATCGGCATTCTGTTCTATGCCGTAAGTGAGTGTTGGACGAGAAATTTCGGGTAACAAATTTCTAATCTCGGCATCATCAAGACATAAGATGGCATGGCCATAAAAAGGCAGATGATGAAGAAACTCGACAAACGCCATTTTATATTTTTCAAAATCACCGTCATGTGTTTCCAGATGATCAGCATCTACATTTGTTACCACGGATATCATCGGCTGCAGCGATAAAAACGAAGCATCGCTTTCATCGGCCTCGGCAACCAGGTAACGACTGTCACCCAGCTTGGCATTAGTCGCCGCACTATTTAATTTGCCACCAATCACATAGGTTGGATCGAGATTTCCTTCGGTCAGCAAACTTGCCGTCAAACTGGTAGTGGTTGTTTTGCCATGGGTTCCAGCAATCGCAATGCCATATCTAAACCGCATGATTTCAGCCAGCATTTCAGCACGACGAACGACAGGAATTCGATGCTCCCGTGCAGCCAGCACTTCTGCATTATCCTGGGGAACTGCCGTTGATGTCACCACAACTTCTGCCGTTGCAACATTTTCAGCGCTATGGCCTTTAAAAATCTGCGCGCCCTGCGCCGCCAGTCTTTGTGTTGCAGCATTTGAACCCAGATCAGAACCACTGACGTCATAGCCAAGATTAAGCAACACTTCTGCAATACCACTCATACCGGCACCGCCGATACCAACAAAATGCACTCGCCGAATGCGTCGCATTGGATGGGTTTCAATTAACATATAACCCTCCTGCTAATAAGCATTGTTCAGCGACTAAACTGGTGGATTCCGGCATACCTAAACGCCGAGCCTTGTTCGCCATATCAAGCACTTTTTCGCGTGTCATAGCTGACAATATTTTCAATAAATTCTCAGCATCCAGATCCTGTTGCGGCAATAATTCAGCAGCGCCTGAGTCTACAAGATAATGCGCATTGGCCGTTTGATGGTCATCCACAGCATAAGGATATGGCACAAGAATTGAAGCGACACCCGCTGCCGCCAGTTCTGCTATGGTCATCGCACCTGCGCGACATAAAACCAGATCCGCCCATGCATAGGCAGCAGCCATGTCATCGATATAAGCCTCTATTTTTGCCTCAACATTCAAATCGCTATAGTTAACTCTTGCCTGTTCAAGATTATTTGGCCCCGCCTGATGGTGCACTTCTGGTCTTTGATCAAGCTCCAGCCTGGCAATTGCCTGTGGCACAATTTCATTCAAACGTGCGGCACCCAGACTTCCGCCAAACACCAGCAATCGCAACGGCCCTTCGCGATTTTTCAGACGCTGTTCTGGTGATGGCAATGATGCTATTGCACGACGCACAGGATTACCGACATGCATTGATTCTGTCTTAAAACTATGTGGAAACGCCTCCATCACTTTATTAGCCAGTTTTGATAACAATCGATTAGTCAGACCGGGCACAGCATTTTGTTCATGAATTAATAACGGCCGTCTCAATACCCAGGCCATTAAGCCGCCCGGCCCCGATACAAAACCGCCCATTCCCAGAACGACCCCAGGCTTACGCCGCATTAAAATTCGCATTGCCTGGACACAGGCGATGGTCAAATTCAGTGGTGCCATTAATAAGGCAAAAACACCTTTACCACGCAGTCCACTAACACCCAGCCAGTCAACTTCAATCCCGGCATCAGGCACCAGTCGCGCCTCGATGCCTTTACGCGTTCCCAACCAGACGACAGGCACACCACGCGAACGCAGTTCATCAGCAACCGCGAGCGCTGGATACACATGTCCACCGGTACCGCCCGCCATAATCATAACTGGGTGCCTGTCCATTGACTGACTCATGCCGCCTCCTCGAAAGTTTCGCGCAATGTTTTTGCACTGTATTCTCTGGAAGATCGACTGGTTTTTTTCTGTCTGCCGGCAGAATTATTTCGTGATGAACGGGGCATGGCCTGACCCGTGCTGCATTCATAATGAATGCGCAGCAGCAGACCAATAGCGGCACAAACCACAATTAAACTACTGCCCCCATAACTCATCAATGGCAAGGTCAGACCCTTGGTGGGCAATACCCCCATGTTGACACCCATATTTATAAAAGCCTGCAGGCCTAACCAGATACCAATGCCATAAGCGAGATAGGATGAAAATTGATTACCGTGCTGTTCTGCTTTGCGCGCAATCATAAAGCTGCGGAATACCAGTGCAGCAAATAATCCAATTACAGTGACCACGCCTAGCAAACCCAGTTCTTCGGCTAACACAGCAAACACAAAATCGGTATGCGCTTCAGGCAGATAAAATAATTTCTGTACACTGCCACCCAGACCGGTACCCGTCCATCCACCCGAGCCGATGGCTATCAGGGATTGCGTTAACTGGAAACCACTATCAAATGGATCTGCCCACGGATTAACAAATGTTGTCAGCCGCTGTAAACGATAAGGCGAAGATATTATTAGCAAGGTCGCTGCACTACCAAACAATGCCAGCATACTTAAAAACTGAATAAAGCGTGCACCGCCTAAAAATGTCATGCCCAGCACTGTCGCCATTATTACCACCGACGCACCAAAATCGGGCTCAAGTAGCAAAAACATACAGACCAGTCCAACCATAATCATGGGCTTTAAAAAGCCCCATAGGGTAGACCGCACCTGTTCACCATGTCGTACTAGATAGCCGGCGACATAAATCATTAAAAATAATTTTACAACTTCTGAAACCTGTAAATTTAAAACACCAATGGGTATCCAGCGGGTTGAGCCATTAACCGTTTTACCAATACCGGGTATCAGCACCAGAACAACCAGAGCAAATGCCACGCCTAATAAAATCATTCCAGATTTTTCCCAGTAAACCAGTCTGATTTTGAGCATAAATAAAATAGCCAAAAATCCCAGCCCAACGGCTATCGCCTGGCGCTGCAAATAATAAAATGGAGAAGCAATCTGTCGATCAGCTACAGTAATTGAAGCCGATGCCATCATCACCAGACCAAGACATAACAGAGCCAGAACAATTCCAATTAACACGGGATCCAGGCCTTCCGCAAAAATGTTTTTTGCAGATATTTTTTCACCTGAAATTTTTGCTCTGAAATTATATAGCGGCATGGTTAGATTCATTTCAAATCCTCCACTGCCTTCATAAATACTTCGCCTCTATGTGCAAACCCCTGAAACATGTCAAAACTTGCACATGCCGGCGATAACAGAACACTATCTCCAACATGAGCCAGATCAGCTGCGATATGAACAGCATCATCCATATTTTTTGCATAGAAAACAGGCACAATATTTTCCAGTGACTGTTCGATTTTTGGTGCATCCTGACCAAGCAGAACAACCAGTCGCACTCTATCTTCAACCGCATTTCGCAGTGCTGAAAAATCTGCATCTTTGGCCAGACCACCCGCAATTAAAATCAGTTTATTTTCTACTCGTAAACCATCAATCGCCGCCAGCGTCGCCCCTACATTGGTACCTTTGGAATCGTTATACCAGGCAACACCATCTATTTCCGCAACCCACTGTGTCCTATGTGGCAATCCGGTAAAGCTTACTAATGCTTTCGACATGTCATCTATTGATAAATTTGCCGCTTCGCCTAAAGCCAGTGCCGCCAGCACATTTGCTGTATTATGTCGCCCGCCAAGATTCAGCGCATTTTCAGCAATGAGTTTTTTTCCGCCTTTACATAACCATGTCTCGCCATCAAATTCTCGCAACCCAAAATCACCGACAGCAGGTTCACCCAGGGTAAATCCACTGATAAATTTCTGGCCACTAGTCATATCCTTTACACATGGATCATCTCGATTGATAACCGCTACTTTGCAATTCTGATAAATACTCTGTTTTACTTTTGTATAGTGTTCAAAATTTTCATAACGATCCATGTGATCAGGACTGATATTCAATACAGTAGCGGAAACCGGTTGCAAGCTATGCAGAGTTTCTAGCTGAAAACTGGACAATTCAAGCACGTACAAATCTGCCTGGCTATTTAACAAATCCAGAACGGGTACACCAATATTCCCGCCTACGGCCACATTTAATCCAGCCGCTTTTGCCATCTCGCCAACCAGAGTAGTGACCGTGCTTTTACCATTTGAACCGGTAATCGCAATGACAGGCGCTGTTACCTGTTGCGCAAACAGCTCCACATCACCAACCACCTCCACACCCTGAGCTACTGCATGCTGAATAACTGGCTCGGCAATAGAAACACCAGGGCTGACAATTAACTTGCTCGCTCCCATAAACAGCGCCTGATCAAATTCACCGGCATAAACACTTATCTCAGGATAAAGCTTATGCAATTCATCAAGTCCTGGTGGCTGCTCTCGACTATCAACGACCACCACTTCCTGATTTTGATTTTTCAAATGACGCACGACAGACAAGCCGGTAATGCCGAGTCCGACTACCAGCGTGTATTCCTGCTTATTGTTTTCAGTTGAAACCATTGCTGTTACCAAAGCTGCTACTGATACACTTGCCAATGTTTCTGCAGTCGCCGTCATTTGTATAAAAACCTTTGCTATCTAATCTTCAATGAAGCTAAACCAATTAACACCAGCACCACGGTGATAATCCAGAATCGAACAATTACTCGAGGCTCTGGCCAGCCCTTTAATTCAAAATGGTGGTGTAATGGCGCCATCCGAAATATACGTCTACCGGTTAATTTGAAAGATGCAACCTGTAAAATAACGGACACAGTTTCCATAACGAATACACCACCCATTATTAACAAAACCAGTTCCTGACGAACCAGCACCGCGACCACACCTAATGCCGCACCCAGGGCAAGTGCACCCACATCACCCATAAATACCTGCGCCGGATAAGTGTTGAACCATAAAAAGCCAAGCCCGGCACCTACCAGCGTGCCACAGAAAATGGCCAGTTCGCCAACACCCGATACATAAGGGATAGCCAGATAGGTCGCGAAATTTACATGACCGGTGACATAGGCAAACACGCCAAGCGCACCGGCTACCATGACCGTTGGCAAAATAGCCAGTCCATCCAGACCATCAGTGAGATTTACCGAATTACTGCTGCCAACTATGACCAGATAAGCTAATACAATGAAACCCCAACCAAGCGGGATCATGACGTCTTTTACAAAAGGTATAATCAATGCTGTTTCTATTGGCTGCACCGCGTAGCGATACATAACGACGGCAGCTCCCAGACCAAACACGGTCTGCCAGAAATATTTGGCTTTTGCAGACAGGCCTTTGCTGTTACCCGCCGTTAACTTTTTAAAATCATCAATAAAACCGATGGCGCCAAACAGCATGGTTACCGACAATGCAATCAGCATCTGTTTATTTTGCAAATCACTCCATAACAGGGTACTGATAGCAACAGCGACCAGAATCAAAGCGCCACCCATAGTCGGCGTACCAGCTTTTGACAAATGAGACTCGGGGCCGTCATCACGTACATTCTGACCAATTTTATAACTGGTCAAACGACGAATCATGGTTGGGCCTATCCACAAAGAAATCATCAGCGCCGTTAAGGTCCCCATAATCGCGCGAAAAGTCAGGTAACGAAAAACGTTAAATCCGCTGTGATATTGCTGTAGATAATCAGCCAGTAGTAACAACATCAGGCAGACCCCTTCTGTTTATTTTCTACGATAGCAGCAACCACTTTATCCATCTGCATGAATCGCGATCCCTTGACCAACACACTCATATCAGCATGCAAATGCTGTTGTAGAAAAGTAATTAATTCGTCTTGTGTCTCAAAATGCTGTCCATATTCACCAAACGCTTTTACTGCTGATTTACTATTTGGCCCGGTAGCCAATAAACGATTCACTCCTGATTCGCTGGCTTTTACACCCACATCAAAATGCAATCTTTCAGAGTTTTCACCAAGCTCGCCCATATCACCTAATATCAGCCAGCGTTCTCCCGGCATGTCACTCAATACTTCAAGCCCTGCCTTTAGTGAAGCAGGATTAGCGTTATAAGTATCATCAATAATTTCTGCATCACAGGCTGCTTTACAAATATTCAAGCGACCTTTTACAGCACTGAAGTTTGCCAGTGCTGTTTGAATATTTTCAATGCTTGCACCAGCAGCCAGACTCGCCGCGCATGCTGCCAGCGCATTCATTGCATTATGCCGCCCCGGCACCGAAAGATTTATTTTACACTCACCCTGTGCAGTATGAATACTTAATTTGCCACCTGTGGTCGTTGGCTGCCATTTGCCTTTAACATCTGCCTGTTCATTATTTAAGCCGAAACTTGATATCTTTCTGCTGTCACATAATGACTGCCAGTAATCAAAATATTTATCATCTGCATTGATAATCGCCACGCCTGCATCTGTTAATCCAGAATAAATTTCGCCTTTGGCTTTAGCTACTTTTTTGACTGATCCAAAACCTTCCAGATGTGCCGGTCCCGCATTAGTTATCACTGCCACATCTGGCCGCGTGATTTGCGTCAACTCAAAAATTTCCCCCTGATGATTTGCCCCCATTTCAATTACGGCATAATTATTTTTATTTGCCATTAATGCAGATTCCATGCGTAACAGGGTGAGTGGCAGCCCAATATCATTATTAAAATTTCCCAGTGTTGCCAACACCTCACCCCGCTCCGCTAATATGGCAGCAATCATTTCTTTTACTGTTGTTTTACCATTACTACCGGTAACTCCTATTACAGTCCCCTGAAATTTTTGCCGCCAAGCCGCCGCCAGCCTCCCTAAAGCCTTACGTGTATCCACCACCTGTATCTGTGGCAAATCCAGTTCTTTGTATTCACTTACTACCGCTGCTACCGCACCTGACTGTTGCGCCTGCTGTAGATAATCATGACCATCAAATCGATCGCCCTTTAATGCAAAATATAATGCGCCTTTTTGCAAACTGCGGGTGTCTGTAGACACGCTATCAAACATGACATCATTGCCGTGCAAGGCACCGTCCAGTATTTGTGAGGTCTGTTGCAAACTCATCATTCAGCAACTCCTAAAAATTCCTGGACGACTGCCACATCACTAAACGCATATTTCTGTGAACCGATAATCTGATAGTCTTCGTGACCTTTACCGGCAACCAGTACAACATCATGCTCACCCGCCTGACTAATTACATCAGCTATGGCCTGTTTGCGATCATGGACAACATTGCATGCTGTTGTTTTTTTGAATCCGCTTAAAATTGCCTGAACAATATCGTCCGCATTTTCTGTGCGCGGATTATCATCAGTAATAAAAATTTTATCGGCATATTTTTCGGCCGCTTGCGCCATTAATGGTCGCTTACCCTGATCCCGGTCACCGCCGCAACCAAACACACAATACAGCTCACCCGTACAATGCTTGCGCAGGGAAAACAGGGCCGACGCCAGCGCTTGCGGTGTATGTGCATAATCAACAACCACCAGTGGTTTTCCCTGACGATGAAACGATTCCATCCGACCGGAAACTGTTTTAAGTTTTTCCAGTCGCTGTATTGCTTCATCAAACTGTATTCCCCTGATCAGCAATACAGATAAAGTCGCCAGTGCATTTGACACATTAAACTCACCCAATAACGACAGGTGTGCAGGTGCTGCACCAAAGGGTGATTTTATTTCAATTTTTAAACCACTTTCATCCGCACCGATAACACTGGCACTCAGCTGGTTTGCAATTCCTGGCAAAGCATCACCCTGGGTACGATAAGTCCATACCTGTATACGCTTGTGCAACTCGGTCGCCAACTGGCGACCGAATTCATCATCAATATTTAATACAATGGCTTTTAATTGCGGCTGTTCAAATAAGCGCCGCTTGGCATTCCGATAGGCATCCAGATCACCATGATAATCCAGGTGATCACGACCAAGATTAGTCAGTACTGCAACATCGAAATCAACCGCATCTACCCTGCCCTGATCAAGACCATGCGAGGAAACTTCCATTACTAACTGTGACGCACCCTGCTGCTGATACTCACTAAATAGCTGATGCACCCTGACAACATCCGGTGTTGTGTGACTTGCTGGTTCGAGCTGCCCGATCAATCCATTACCGATAGTGCCGAGTACCGCACAGCGTTCAGATGCATCATCAAGCGCCTGCGCGATGAAATGACTGACCGAAGTTTTACCATCGGTGCCGGTAACACCAACCGCAAACATATTGTGTGATGGATGCGCATAATAACGACTGGCAATTTCACCCAGATGCTGCTCCAGTTTATTGATCGGCACACAGACGATGCGTGTCATCAGAGAAGACAGTATCTGCTGGCAGTATTGATCAAATTTACGATCACATAAGACGGCAACCGCACCTTTATTAAGTGCCGCTTCCGCAAATGCCAGGCCATGCTCAATTTGTCCTTCAAGGGCCACAAAAATATTGCCCGGTTTAATTTGCCTGCTATCAAGAGATAAGCCAGTAACTGGAATATCCGGCAGGCAATTAATACTGACAAAGTCACTCAATAATTGTTTCAGCGTCATCTGTTGATCTTCGAATTTCATCGCCGCCATCATACGTTTTCCCTCGCAGATTTCTTTGACGCAATCTTCAAATCATCAGGCGGAATATCAAGTAAACGCAAGGCACCCGACATAACATTCGAGAACACCGGCCCTGCAACCTTGCCGCCAAAATGCTCTCCATTTCGTGGTTCATTTAACATGACTACCATAACCAGTCGTGGATTCGATGCCGGTGCCATCCCGGCAAACACAGAAAGATAACGGTCATCCGCATAACCACCGGAAATAAATTTGTGCACCGTGCCAGTTTTTCCAGCCACCCGATAATTTGCAATACTGGCTTTATTAGCCGTACCCTCAGGACTCACAACGCGCTCCATCATTCGAACAACCTGCTGCGCTGTTTTTTTACTCATCACCCGCTCGCCCTGAGTCGGTTCATCGCGACGCAAAAAACTGGCTGGATAAATCACGCCACCGGCGGCCAGCACAGCATAGGCACGCGCAAGCTGCAATGGCGTCACCGAAATACTGTAACCAAACGCCATGGTGGCGCGTTCAAATTCACTCAGGTTGCCGGTACGCAAACTACCGGCACGTTCACCCGGGAAGCCACTCCCCGTGTCAATACCAAAACCCAGTTTGGTATACATGTCCAACTGCTGCTCCTGCTCCAGGGACAGAGCAACTTTACTCACACCCACATTGCTGGACTTAAGAATTATTTCTTCCAGGTTTATTTTTCCATAATTGCGTACATCTTTAATCGTACTACCCTGCACCTGGTAATAACCCGGCTCAGTATGAACATTGTCCCGGGGATGCCAGCGCCCCGTTTCCAGTGCCGCCGCAATGGTGAATGGCTTCATCGTTGAGCCCGGCTCGAACACATCGGTTAACCCACGATTCCGATATACCCCCGGACGCAACTGACTACGATCATTGGCATTGAATGAAGGCTGATTCACCATGGCCAGCACTTCACCATTTTGTGCGTCCATCACAACTGCAGACCCCGCAATTGCTCGATGCTCCTTGACCGCCGACTTTAACTCTCGATAGGCGAGATACTGTAAGCGACGATCAATACTTAAATAAACTGATTGCCCGGGCTCCTCTGCGCTTAAGCGCTCGACATCATCAATGGCTCTGCCAAGCCGATCACGAATGATCCGTTTAGCGCCTTCCTTGCCGGTTAACCAGTCATCGTATGCCAGCTCCAGACCTTCCTGTCCTCGATCATCAACATTAGAAAAACCCAGCACATGGGAGGTTACTTCGCCGGCAGGATAATAACGCTTATACTCGCGGCGTAAATAAATACCAGGCAAACCAAGTTGACGCACCTGCCTGCCAATACCTGGCTCGACATGTCGGCGCACATATAAAAATTCACGATGCGCATTTTGTTTTATTTTTTTCTTTAGCGCCGCAGCATCCATTGACAGAGTTTTTGCCAACTCAGGTACGCGCGCTATTGATTCGATTAATTCACCCGGATTCGCCCACACCGTATCCACGGGCGTACTAATTGCGAGCGGCTCACCATTCCGATCATAAATATCACCACGATGCGCAGGAATAGCAACAACTCGCAAGTGACGCGCATCACCCTGCTGCTTGAAAAACTCCTGATTTAACACCTGCATATCCAGCGCGCGCCACAACAAACCCACAATCGCCAGCGAGAACACCGACAATACGATGAAGCGACGTACCTGATAATGTGGCTTGCGGTTAGTTTTACTCATTGCTGTATGTAAACAATCTCATTTGCATCGGGTAATTTCATATTCAGTTTTTTACGTGCGATACGCTCAACTCGACCATGCGCCGACCAGGCGCTTTGCTCAAGCTGTAAACGCCCCCACTCAATATTCAATTCATCTATCTGTTTGTGTAACTGCTGCAATTCAACAAACAGCTTTCGACTTTGATGTTTGCTATAAATCATTCCAAACGCAGAACTCATAACCAGCACTAACAACAGCGTTGCTATACCGACTAATATTTTCAATGCACTCGCTCCAAAATTCGCAAAACCGAACTGCGTGAACGGGGATTTTGTTCAATTTCTTCTGCATCTGGTTTAATTGCTTTACCAACCAATTTAAACGGAATTTCAATATCACTATTCATAATCGGTAAATCTTTTGGCAATTGAGGACCGCGCGCCAGATCACGCATGAAACGCTTTACAATACGATCCTCCAGTGAATGAAAACTAATCACCACCAGACGCCCGCCTACTGCCAGCACATCAACCGCATCTTTCAATGCCTGCTCCAGCACTTCGAGTTCACGATTAATATAAATTCGAATTGCCTGAAAACTCCTGGTGGCAGGATGTTTATGTTTTTCTTTTATTGGCACCGCAGCGCTGATCAGTTCTGCAAACTGAACGGTATCTGTAATTTCTTTTTCCTGGCGCGTTGTGATAACAGCACGAGCAATTCGGCGAGCAAAGCGTTCTTCACCGTAACGCTTCAAAACCATGGTCAAATCATTTTCCTCAACTTCAGCCAACCACTCTGCTGCTGACTGACCGACTTCTGGATTCATGCGCATATCCAATGGCCCCGGCTTAAGAAAACTGAATCCTCGAGAGGCATCATCCAGTTGCGGTGATGACACTCCGATATCCAGCAATACACCATCAATTTTCTGCTTAAGTCCACGCTCTGCTACCACATCTGCCAGTGACTCAAAGTTCGCACGGACAATTTCAAATCGTGGCTCCTGTCCAAATCGTTGTTCAGCTACTGCAACCGCCTGCGGGTCCTGATCAATTGCCAACAAACGGCCGCCTTCACCCAACTGCTCCAGTATCTTTTCTGCATGACCACCGCGTCCAAAGGTGCCATCCAGATAGACTCCATCTGGCTTTATCGCCAACCCCTCCAGCACTTCCTGCAACAAAACAGGTTGGTGCGCGTATTTATTCTGTTTTGCTGGTGGCTGCTCTCCCGTCTCCATTACAGAGAGAGACTTTCCAGCGCTGACGGCATTTCACCTTCTTCAGCATTAGCATCTTCAAGCCAGGCACTCTGATTTTCGTTCCAGCTTTGCTCATCCCAGATTTCAAATTTTTTACCCTGGCCAATCAGTACACATTTTTTCTCCAGACTGGCATATTCGCGCAAAATAGTCGGCAGCAAAATTCGACCCTGGGAATCCAGATCCACTTCGGTCGCATGACCAATCAATAAACGCTGCAAATGCCTGGCCTGTTTATTAAAACTGGGCAACGCCGCCAGTTGAGCCTCAATAATTTCCCATTCATGTTGCGGGTAAAGCAGCAGGCAACGATCACGATCCACGGTAACAATTAATCGGCCACCACAGGAGTCCGCCAGCTTTTCGCGATAGCGAGCAGGCACGGCCATACGACCTTTTGCATCCAGAGCCAGATTGTTAATACCGCGGAATACCATTGTTTATTTTTACCTGCCAGTTTTTATTTTTTGCCCTAAGGCCGTTTTTTTGATCCTTAAATCCCGCACCGAACCATGCCAGAAAAAGAAAGCTCGAACCAAACTATACCCACACTCACCCACTTTTCCCCACTTTGTTGAACTATAGGTACCACTACCCGCCACTGTCAAGCAAAAACCTCCCAGAAACAGGGAAAAAAAACCTTATATGACAGTAACTTAGAGGAAAAACCCTGGACATTGCATGGAGACGAACGGGAGAAAAACAAACAACTCAATCAGTTGCAAATGAAACTTAATAATTTACTTTAAGTTTGTTGGATTTCTATTGAGAATATAAAGGAGAATAAAGAGAGAATAAAAAAATGAAGTCGGCCGATAAGCCGGGTTCTGTCCAGTCGAAACTGGGGCAATCATTCATCTGGGATGCACATCGCTGCGCACCTCTAGCAACCTACCCAGGAACAGCTCGGGCCGAGCCTTTGTTCCTCTATTTGGTCTTGCTCCGGGTGGGGTTTACCCTGCCACAACAGTTACCTGTTGCGCGGTGCGCTCTTACCGCACCATTTCACCCTTACCTGATCATCCGAAGATAATCGGGCGGTATACTTTCTGTTGCACTGGCCGTAGGCTCACGCCTCCCAGGCGTTACCTGGCACCCTGCCCTGTGGAGCCCGGACTTTCCTCCCGTTGTAAAAACAACAGGCGATTGCCTGGCCGACTTCGAGTGCGACTATAGCACAAGCGCCCAGATTTTCATTACTCGATAATTATTTAAGACGTCTCTGATTAATTGTATTTTCCATTCCACTCTTCCAGCCATCCAGGCACCGCCTCGATCGGCATGGGTTTCGCTATATGATAACCCTGCGCTATATCGCAACCCAGCTCACTGAGTCTGTGCAAAATCGATGCGCTTTCAACACCCTCAGCCACCACTTTCATGTTTAAGTTGTGGCCCAGATCAATCGTCGACTCAACAATAGCCCGCGCTTCAGATTCTTTCTCCATTCGCATAACAAACGACTGATCTACTTTAAGCTCGGAAAATGGCGCTCTATATAGCTGAATCATGGAAGAATAACCGGTACCGAAATCATCAATAGATAATTTAAAGCCTTTCATTCGTAAGCGGGTGAGACTGTCCAGTGATTTGGTCAACTCCTCCATCAACGCCGATTCTGTTACTTCCAGCATCAACCGAGATGAATCAGTGAAACCATTTTTTTCTCCGATCGCATGAAGTTTTTCCGGCAAATCAAGTGTCTTAAACATACCTGCAGTCATATTCACTGAAATCGTCTGCTCTAGCTGACGAGCCTGCCACTCCCTGGTGACCTGCTCCAACAACTGCCATGTCATTTCATCAATCAGTCCTGACGATTCTGCCAGAGGAATAAATCTAAATGGTGGAATCAAACCCTGTTCAGGATGATTCCAGCGCATGAGCACTTCAAAACCAATAACCTGATGGGTAGCAATTGATATTTGTGGCTGAAAATAACCAATGAACTGATGCAAATGAAGCGCCTCCTGCAAGTCGGCAATTTCAAACTCTGCATTCTCTACTGAACTTGAAGTCACCACTACTGGCTTTTCTTTTTTGACTTTAGCCCTCACTACCTCCAGCAGTTTTTTCAATTCATGGGCATGGAAGGGTTTCTGCAACGTGCCGGCTATATTTAAACCATGCTCATGAGCCAATTCCTGCGCTGAATGCAATACGCTTTCATCAACACCAGAAATCAATATCAACGCTGCGCCACTATCCATACCCGCCAGCAATCGAATCATTTCAATACCGTCAAAATCGGGCATTAGCAAATCAAGCACTATCACATTAAATTCATCATCATGATGCGCAATGAAATCTGCCGCATGGGTGTAATTCACAGTATTAAAATCACAGCTTTCTGCCACATCACAAACAAATTCACCCATACTTATTTCATCATCAACTACTGCAAGTTTTATTTTTTCTGTTTGCGGCTTATCTATATTTTCAGCACCACTCACTTCAGCTATTGCCTGCTCTATTTGCAATTCATTCCCCTGAATATATTCAACGTAGGCCTTGTCCATTCCTAATATATGCCCCGTTAACCAGTGCTTTAAAAATCTAACTGTTGAATTATGATCAAAAACATCTACATCCTGACGATAAACTTTTACCAGGTCATTAACCATGGTTACCAGCATTTTATGCACCTGCCGATGATTTTCATAATGCGGATAATCACAGGCCTGCATTAATGCCTCCTCTCTGGCAAAATGATAATCAGTATAATTTATTAGTTCGTCGAAAATTTCTGGCGCTTTTTGATTGATCGTATGATTATCAAGAGCCACGGAATAATCCTGCAATAATTTAAATAAATACTGATGATCCTTATCAATAACTTCATGACCAGTACTTAGATTTATATCCCATTCAAATACATCTGTTTGCGCAGTTTCCTGCTCTTTAACTTGCTCATCTATAACTTGCTCATCTTTTTCAGCATCATCATTAAAAACAAGCACATCATTTATATGCTGTAACAATTCCTGTTTACTATACGGCTTATTAAGCAGAACATCTGTAGATCTTTGATACTGAGATATATCGCCAGTAAACCCTGATGTTAGCAACACCTTTATATCTGGACGTATTCCCCTGGCCTTTTCTGCCAACTCATAGCCATTGGTACCACCCGGCATAATAATATCAGTGAACAGTAAATCGACTCGGGCATCCGATGTGAGTATATTCATTGCCTGTGCTGCGTTTCCAGCCTCCAGGGTTTTATAGCCAAACATTTCAAGGAAAACCACAGCGAGATTTCGCAATTCATCTTCGTCATCAACAACCAGAATAATTTCACCTTTGCCCGATACCGATATAACACTTTCATCTTTTGAAACCACTTCGACAGCGTCTGAGTCCTGTAATAATCTTGGCAAATAAATATAAAACGAGGTTCCCTCCCCCGCGCCTGAATCCATATGAATAACGCCATTTGCACGCTGTACAAAACTATAAACCATCGAAAGCCCAAGCCCCGTTCCCTTACCTTCTTCTTTAGTAGTAAAGAATGGTTCAAATACTCGATCAAGATTTTCCTGTTTGATACCAGTACCCGTATCTGTAATACGAATTTCAATATAATCACCGGGCTCCATACCCGATATTATTAAACCCTCGTCATCCCTCAAACTATGATTTTTAGTTCGGATGGAGAAGCAACCGCCGGCTGGCATTGCATCACGAGAATTTATTGCCAGGTTTAGAAAAACATCTTCCAGTTCTCCTGGATTTATATTAACCGGCCACAACTTCTGATCGAGATCATATTTAACCTCTATCCTGGGCGTTAATGAACGAGCTATCAGTTCATGCATTTTCTCCAGTGCCTGATTTATATTTACTGGCTCCGCTTCAATCTGTTGCTGGCGGGAGAAATTGAGTAATCTTTTAGATAAATCGATACAACGTCGGGTCGCTCGAGAAGCAGACATAACCCAGCGATGAGGCTTTTCAGAATTCTCAGTATAAGCATCAAGAAAATCCAGGTATCCCTGGACAACGCCTAACTGGTTATTGAAATCATGTGCAATACCACCAGTCAACTTTCCAACAGCATCCATTTTTTGCGTGCGACGCAAAACCTCTTCTGCATGTCGTCGATCTGTCACGTCAAACATAAAACCCTGCAAACGTATGGGCACATCATTTTCTTTGACAACTTTAACGTTATCATGAACCCACACTACACGACCATCTGAAGATATTATTCGATATTCGAATTCATGATCTATACCGCTTTGGGTTGCAGCCTCAAATGCTTTAATCGTTTCATTTTTATCATCGGGATGAATATGATCTTGCCAAAAATTTTCCTGGTACCAGTCAGCCACCTTGTATCCAAGCACTTTAACTGCCTGCGGACCGACAAAAATAAACCTGTTTGCTTTTAAGTCCATTTCCCAGGGTATGGCTGTAGTAGATTCTATTAAACGGCGATAATGATCCTGACTCTCATTCAGCGCCTGCTCAACCTGAACCTGATCTGTTATATCCTGAATAGTACCAATTGATATTAGAGGCTCACCTTGCTCATCAAAACTCGTTTCGCATCGCTCATGAACAAATTTTATTTCTCCTCCACCCAGCAGAACCCTATGTACTATCTCATAGGGCTGCTTACTAAGCAGAGATTCTCTATATGCTTTTTTCACCTTCTCTCTTTCATCGGGATGCACTACATTAAAAAATGTATCGTAAGTGGCCTCCGATGCTTTGGGATCTAATTCGAAGATATTAAATACTTCGTCAGACCAGCTAAATTTGTTGTTTTTTATATCTAGCTGCCAACTACCTAATTTCGCAATATGCTGTGCTTCATTTAATCTTTGTTCTATTTCTATACGTTTATTCTCAAGCACCTTACGCTCGGTTACATCTAGAACCATTTGTACATATTGAATAATGCGATCATTCTCAAAAAGCGGCGCAGTGACCAGCTCAAAATACTTTTCAATACCATCAGGCATTTTTATAGCTACAACTACTTTTTCAACTTGTTGCGTTTTTTCCGCCACACAGGTTGAACAATTGTCAGTCTTATCTGCATAGCCAAAAACAGAATAACAATGATTACCTTTTATACTGTCCAGTGAGCCAAACCATGACTGAAATGTAGTATTGGCCCAGATAATTCTTAACTCGGAATTAAGCAATATAACACCGGCATCAATACCTTCGACGATTTGTTCAAATTTTTGTTTTTCCGATGACAATGCATCCTGTGTTTTTTTATTCTCAGCTCGAGTTCTAAAATTCAATATACCGAAGCCTATATCCTCAGCAATATCTTCAATCAAATTAATTTCTTCACTATCAAACGCATCATGCTCAGATGAATACAGCGACAATAAACCCATACTGTCGCCTATAACAATGGGTACGCTGCACACAGAGTTATAGCCCCTCTTCAAAGCATCATCTCTCCATGGCTCAAAGCGAGGATCTATTTGCGTATTCGAAATTACACAGGCTATTTTTTCTCTGACCGCAGTGCCCGCAGGACCCTGGCCCCGAACAGTATCGGACCATGTCAAATTTAGAGTAGACAAATAACCATCTTCATACCCCGCATCAGCAACAGGCAAAATACTTTTCGCATTCCCTTCCTGGGCAAGACCGATCCACGCAAACCTGTAGCCGCCAATATCAACCAGATACTGACACACATCATTGAGCCACTGCCGCTCATTACATGTGTGAATCATCGAAGCATCTACTTCGGAAAGAACTTTTAATGCCCGGCTAATTTTTACCAGTTTTTCTGAAGCTTTTTTATAAGCTGTAATATCAACTGATATTCCGCCAATAGCCTCAATGTCGCCATGCTTTGAGACAATAGGGAATTTTGTTGTATAAAATATTAAGTCATTTGTTTCGTCTAACAAATAATCTTCAAACTCCATAGCTCTTTTCTCAGCCAGGACAAGTTTGTCATCCTGCATTATTTTTTGAGCGAAATCTTCCTTGAAGATATCTTTATCTGTTTTACCAAGCACCTGACTATTCGCAAGATCAAGTTGTTGATTAAGATATTTATTCGATAAAATGTACTGGCCCTGCAAATTTTTCATATAAATAACGACAGGGAGGTTGTCCACGAATGAAGCGAAACGACCTTTGCTTTCACTGACAATAGGGATAATTGCCAGCCGGTGAAGTAGATACGACATAATGCCGACCAGCAGAATAGAAAAACCCAAAAGCCTTATTAAAAGCTTTAACATCTCACTATTTATTTCAGAATAATCAGCAACCAGATCAAAGAATATAACTGTAGATTCATCATACTGCCGTTTAGTACGATATGCTTTTGAGTAATCCACCGGTCTTTCATTTGCATTCTCTGCAATTACAGCACCGTTCTCTGCAGAAACTCTAACCGCAAAAATTTCCGGTTCATCACTGTTCCATAGATCAAGGATATTTTTGATGGCCGTGTGATCATCATTGACAAATGATTTATGCCCTAACTCAAAAAAGAGCGCAACCTGATCTTCAAAATGTTCCTGCAAGCGCTGATGCAGGTAATTCTGCTGGTGAAAATAAACAAAAGCATCGATAACAAGAAGAAATAAACTGAGCACAATTATCAGTGTTAATGTAGATTTTCTATTTTGAAACACTTCGCTCATTTATCAGAATCCTGGTCGACCTACTTTATATCTTTAATTGACGTATAGATCAGTTGTACGACGACAAATACCCAGCAACAAACCACTACCCTGTAGATTAAGAGGGTATTCAGCATGGTTTTTCAAATCGCAGAACCGCCTTTAAAGATAGCTCAGCATCATGCCATTTGCAGCGAAACAGACTAAAGAATTCAAATAACTATCTTGATTTTGTTAGAAATCGGACTTGCCAGCAGGGGCGGGAGAAATCACTGTCCAGAAATCAGTGACTTAGGCGATAGAAAAAGCAGGGGGACGGAATAATTACCTACGATAGAGCTCTCTAACCCCGGTGCCAAAAATACGATCAAAGTACCTTGCTCTATACAGCAGTCGTTGACTGGCATCCTTATCATTAAAGCCAGACCGGTCATGCAGCACATTATTGCTCACCAGCCCCATACCGGGCTGTAAAATACCTTTGAAAATATAGGGTAGATCAGACCCCAGCAGTTCGACAAGATAGCTAACTGCCTGTTTGACCAGTGGCGTATCTTTCCAGACAATGCTGCGGGAGCGCGCGGTATATCGCATATGCAAATTCCCCGTTTCAGGATGAATTGAAAATACTGGTCCCGCCTCCGCTGTTCGAGCCACGCCACCGTTCGCATCCATTCTTTCCGGGATTGTCATAACATCAGCTTCCATAAAAACGCGGATATAGTCAGGATTTTCATCGCGCAGATATATATAGGCTATTTCATGATCCAGTAACTGGTTCTCACCACCTTCCTGCGCCGACTGAACACAATGCAACAACAAACCCCATATTTGCTGATTCGCACTATTATAATATCCGTCGGTATGCCATTTTATTGGACGATTCGTATAGGGAATATACTGCGCATGATCCCCTTCATTATTCACTGTCAATGAAGTTACTGCATCTTCATCCGCCAGCCAGTTATTATTTAAACGCAGCAGGCCAAATTGCTCACCCATAATAATGGGTATTTCCTTATCCGCTCCTGTTAACTGCCCGGCATATATGACCATATTGGTTTTAGCGCATAGCTCATGCATGGCCAAATGTTCTGCCGAGCTTAACCTTTTTGGATTATTTATTTCCACCACTAAATCTTCGAGCTTTTCAGGATATCCCGCCAGTTTTTGTTCTCGCCAGATCAGGTAATCTTTATCGCTATCAATATTAAATGGGGCAAACACAGGCAACATCCGCAACCAGAAAGGACGCACAGAGTATTCGCTTTATATTGATGACCAGTTGACATGCATCAAGTTAAAAATACTTACCTGACAAATATCTAATTACTGAATAGCTGACTAGTTTTTACATTTTGATATAATTTAACATCTGTAATTTCACTAATATCGGGAGATCCATCATGAGTAGCGGCTGGGGCTGCCCCCATGATTCCAGCGGTAAATGCCAACGTGTCGAAAACCAGACATGCGATCCTGGCATGAAAGGCTGCGTACTTGCGGGTAAATTTATTTTCAGCGATAACAGAAAAAACACAAATGCTGCAAAACAAAAAAAGTCAGACAATAGCTAACGCCTGGTATTGCGTAAACATTTACCAACCATATCGCTTAACATATTCTCTCTTGGTAAAAACGGCAGCGGCTTTCGCTTTCTAACACCAACCTGCTGCTGCAATAGCTTTAAACCCTCATGTTGCCGATCAATCTGACGACCTTTAATTAAGGCCAGCACCATTTGCTTTCTATTTTCATTGAAATATTCCGCTCTGGCCAGATTAAAAAACACATCGCCATCATGACATGCAGAAACAGTTACATCTCGACATAATCTAAGGCCATCTGGATCGCCTTTAAGAAATCGAGAAAAGCCATAATAGGATTTATATTTATTTAAATTAAGATCATGCTTGCCTGCTGAGTCACAGGCTTTTTTAAAGCTATAAACCGCTTCGTGAATCAGGCGATTTTCAAGATATTGAATACCATCAATGAATTCCACACAGCATGAACTGTGATCGGTATAACTTGCCTTTAAATAAGACATAGTCTTCGACCTCCTTTTCGAATTATCAAGAGCAAATCCGGTTGCTCACTTTTCAGATATTTCTATACCTGCTACAAATTTACAATTCCATTTTTTATCATGTTAGACACCTGAAAACAAGACAAAAAAACGACACCTTCCATGACATCGTTTTTTCCATATCAGGCTTATATCTATTAAAAACTTTTAATTACCAATTCAGCGGGAGTAGCTGGAACGAATCCATAGTGCTGATAAATAGTTTGTGCTTTGGCTGTCGCCAGGTATTCAAGAAACAGCCGTGCATTATTTTATTCCTGCCTTGATTCAGCTCGCCGATTGCATAAGCCACCTTGTCCTGCTTATTAAGCGGCGCCTTGATGGCGACATTTACGACCTTCTGCTTTTGCATACGCCACCTCCGTGGTCCAGACAATACCAACGTCCGCCTGGTTATTTTCAATACGATGGGGTGTCTCGCGATGATGGCGAGCGGTAAACCATGTCTTGCCAGGCTTTGCCCAACACTGTTTACACATCTTATCCGCTGTTACCTGCTCATATATACCCAGATCCTTAAGCATTCCACTGCCATAAAATTTAAATATCCCTTCGGTTAAAGGATTAGGGTGAGACTGAACAAGGTCGTCACGAGCCAGATCCATAGCGCTGGTTATATTTTCAGGATTACCTTTGGCAACCATTAGCTCAAGCTTGTTATGGGTATAAATAATATACTTATCCAGTATATTTTTTGAATGCAATTTTTTAAGATGATTGATATTTACACTGGCAAACAGATTGATCTCCTGTTGCTATTCTGGATTGATATCACTTACTAGCAGCACTAATTTCCACAGAACCTGATACCGCCTTATATCCAGATGCACAGAAAGCTGTAATTATTCCATTTTTAGTTGATTTATGATGATTTGAATGGGTTTAACTGACTTCTTTTCTAAACAGTTTGCCAATCATGTTATTTAACGAATGCTGCCTGGGCAAAAAAGACAACGGCTGGCGTGAACGATAGCCTATTTTCTCTCGCATTCTGCCAAGACCGGGATGCCGGTTATCGATTTTCAAACCCTGTTGCAGGGCCATTACGGCTTTTTTACGATTTCGGTAATGCCATTCCACACGTGCCAGATTCAGCAACACATCGCCGTCATGGATTTCATTGCGTGCCACATCCCGGCATAATTCAAGCCCTCCGCGATCATTGTTTAGAACTCGGGCATAGCCACAGAAAGAGGCATACTTGTTATGATATATATCGTATTGACCAACGGATTCATAAGCGAGCTGAAAGCTCTTGACTGCCTGTGGAATCAGGTTCCAGCGAATGCACTCAATTCCATTAATAAAATCAGCACAACAGGCGCTGTAATCCTGATAAGTAACTTCTTTTAACGACACCGTGAATTCCTCTTTCCTGCTATCCTGTTAAAAACTGAAACAAACTTTCAGATAATAATTGCGTGAAAAAAAAGCCACAGAGTTTACCTCTGTGGCCAACCACGCTAATGATTATTATATTGCAGGTATCCTCCCACTTCTTTATTAGTATTACTATTTGTGGTCATAGTGCCGCATTAGTTTACCCAATGCATGATTGAGCGGATGACTACGTGGCAAAAAGGGTAACGCGCTACGCTGCCTGATACCTAACTGTTCTCGCATCTGACGCAAACCTGGATGACGATTATCTATCTGCAGTCCTTTTTTCAGCGTAATAATTGTATTCTTTCGATTATCCAGAAACCATTCGGCACGTGCCAGATTCAGAAACACATCACCATCATGAATTTCACTTCTGGCGGCATCTCGACATAATTCAATCGCGCTATGATCACCTGAAAGTACCCGGGCTAATCCACAATAGGACTCATACTTATTGTGATATATGTCAGCACGCGCTACAGAATCATAAGCCTGCTGAAAGCTTTGTACTGCCCTGGGTATAGAGCGTTCTTTTAGATGCTCTACGCCTGCCACGAAATCGTCGCAGCATGAGCTGAAATCTTCATAAACTGCCTGCAATGGTGCCATCTCAAAACTCCACCTGAAAACTGATACAACCCTGAAAACAAATCTGATGATTCGATATATCAGGCTTCCTGTAACACGCTTTTAACATTTGGGTGCCTTACAGTTCAGTTTTCCAGCCACTGAAATTTATTTATTCGAATTCTGTCTAGTGGTATGACTGCAAGTGTTGTGTGATAAATAGCACGCCCCGTGCCTAAACTTTATTTCGCAATAAAATCAAAGATATAACTCGAGACCGGGAAAAGTTGCAAACAATATCAATAGCTATCTGTAATTTTTTCCGACAGATGATTATCCCCCGTTTAAATTATTTTTTAAAAATCTATTTGAAATTCCATCGTGAATCAAAGGTTTATCCCGGTAATATTTATGTAATAAATTTCGACAGAATCATGCAACTTGCAACAACAGAACTTATTAACCCTATAAAATCAATCATTTAGCCTGTAAATCAAGCGCCAGCTTATAGACCTGATTCTTCTTGCGCCCGGTTATCTTTGCCGCCAGTCCACTTGCCTGCTTCAGCGGCAACTCATCCATTAAAATAGCCAGCATCTGCTCCAGCTCAACAGTAGTTGACGCCTGCTGTTGCGTATTGCCCTGCACCACCAGAACAAACTCGCCCTTGCGCTGATTTTCGTCCTCCTGCACCCATTGACTCAATTCAGCTACCGTCGCTTTATGAATAGTTTCAAATG
This sequence comes from Gammaproteobacteria bacterium, assembly GCA_026195895.1. Classification (GTDB taxonomy): domain Bacteria; phylum Pseudomonadota; class Gammaproteobacteria; order SZUA-229; family SZUA-229; genus JAPHRO01. The sequence goes on along the minus strand of JAPHRO010000015.1, from coordinate 69,488 downwards.
TTTTACTGATTTCACGCGCCAGCACCGCTTCGCGCTCTCCGCCAAACACAGTCACCATATCCGCTAGGGATGCGGCGACACGATGACTGGACTCATAAAATACCTGGGTGGCACGACTTTTTGTCAGCGCTTCAAAAAAAGCGATGCGCGCCGAGGACTTATTTGGCGGAAAGCCGGCAAAACAGAACTGATCGGTCGCCAGCCCAGAAGCAGATAGCGCTGCGATGGCCGCACAGGGACCCGGCACCGGGCTGACTTTTATCCCCGCCTCATGGGCCGCCTTTACCAGCCGATACCCCGGGTCACTCAATAGTGGCGTACCGGCATCGGAAATCAGCGCAATATCATCGCCGGACAGCATGCGTTCAATCAATACTGGTGTTTGCTGTTGCTCATTGTGATCGTGGTAGGCCCACATATGGGTGTCGATATTAAAATGCTGTAATAAATGTCGACTATGTCGTGTATCTTCCGCGGCAATTAGCTTAACCTCGGATAATATTTCGATGGCCCGCTGCCCCATGTCAGATCTATTTCCAATTGGGGTCGCAACAATATAAAGTACGCCATGTTTCATTGACACTCGCAGCTCCAGACAAGATACTTTGTGGCGCCATAATAACACCAGCTTACATCCCTTAAATAATGAATCTGATAAATCGCTTTTCGCTCTACGCTACCCTTGCACTATTCATAAGCGCCTGTACCGGCATTCCTACCCAAAGCGTTGATACCACGCCAGCGGATGATGGCGTAACAGCCGCACCAACCGATGCCCTGCCTGCCCAGGAAACACCCCGGCAATTTGTCGAGCTGGCCAGCCAGACATTCGGCATCGAGCGAGATCAGCACCTGATCCGGGCCGCTGAACTTTATATAGAAACCGGCGACTTTGATGCTGCCCAGATGCAACTGCAGGGGATAGATGCTGAAACTACCGACAGCGACGTGCTCGGCAAAATGCAGATTCTGTCGGCCCACATCGCCCTGGGCAAAGGTGATCCCCGCCAGGCGCTCAAACTGTTGCCTTTGTCCACCATTCTGCCGCCGCAGCTCCAGATGCAGGTTTACGAAATTCGGGCGCGCGCTTTTCTGGATGCCGGCTATCCACTGGAATCCGCCAAAACCCGCGTCCAGCTAGACAAGCTGATTAGCGATGAATTCGATTCCCAACGCAATCATCAGGCCATCTGGGAAGCCCTGTCACTGTTGCCCGAAACCACCCTTAACCAGCTAAGTCTGGCACCCCTGCATGTAGAATTTCTGGGCTGGGTAGAACTGGCCAAGGTTGCCAAACGGGGGCAGATTGACTGGCAACACCTGCAGGATGGCATTTACAACTGGCGCAAACGCTACCCGGAACATCCCGCTGCCAAAATATTTATTCAGGAACTGGGCAGTAAACAGATCGAACTCATGGATCGCCCAGGCCACATCGCCGTACTGCTGCCATTTTCGGGCCAGTATAGCCAGGTTGCGAGCGCCATTCGCGATGGCTTTATGGCGGCCTATTACCAGCATCCGGACAAAACACTACGCCCTAAAATCAGCTTTATCGACACCAGCAACAATCCCACCGCCATCTGGAATCATTATCGACAGGCGGTTGACGATGGCGCCGATTTTATTGTGGGTCCGTTTATGAAATCTGCGGTCAACAGCTTGTCACGCTCCACCCGGCTGGAGCTGCCAACCCTGACCTTAAACTATGCCAGCGAACAGGACAGCATGACCCAGAACCTGTTCCAGTTTGGCCTGCTGCCGGAAGATGAAGCGCGACAATCCGCTGAAATGGCCTACCGCCAGGGTAATATCCACGCCGCCGTGCTGGTTCCTGAAGGCACCTGGGGACAGCGCCTGAGCACCGCATTTCAACAGCGCTTTGAAGAACTGGGCGGCACGGTTATCAACAGGCAAACCTACACCCCGGGTACAAATGATTTCAAACGCCCTATCCAGAGCCTGCTGAATATTAGCCAGAGTCACGCTCGGCACCGCAAACTGAAAAACCTGCTAAAAACAGATCTGAAGTTTACCCCCTATCGTCGCCAGGATGTGGACATGATTTTCATTGCCGCTACACCCAAAGATGCACGTCAGCTAAAACCCCAGTTCAAATTCCACTATGCGGGCGAACTACCGGTATTTGCCACTTCCCATGCCTACACCGGCAAATTAGACAGCCAGGCTGACCGCGATATAGATGAACTGTATTACTGCGACATGCCCTGGATTCTCAGCCCACCGAATCGCCTGAAACAATCGCTCATCAATTACTGGCCTGAACAGGAACGCTATACGCGGTTTTTTGCACTGGGTACCGATGCCTATAATCTGATTCCGTTTATGGGCCGCCTGCAGGCAAAATCCTATGAACGTTTTTCCGGCCAGACGGGCAACCTGTATCTCGATCCGTTTAAACGCCTGCATCGTGAATTGCTGTGGGCACAGTTTATCCGTGGCGTGCCTACGTTAGTCGACCTGAACAAATTGCCAGAAACCATCACGCTGGATCAGGCAGAACCCCCAAAACAGTAAATACAATTAATAAGGTGCTGCACACATGGACAGCAGTCATTTAAGCAAAGGAAAACGGGCAGAACAGCTAGCCTGCAATCACCTGTTGCAACAGGGTCTGGTGCTGATTGAAAAAAATTACCACTGTCGTCAGGGTGAAATTGATCTGATTATGACGCAAAATGACAGCCTGATATTTATCGAAGTTCGCTACCGAAAAAATAATGACTACGGTGGCGCTAAAGAAAGTATTACACGAGCAAAACAGAAAAAAATACACATAACCGCTTTGCATTACATGCAGCGCCACAATAAAAACGTCAATGCGCGTTTTGATGTCATTGCGATTACCGGAGAAGGCAAACAGCAGCAGCTCGAATGGATTCAAAATGCTTTTTGAAACTATGCCATAGTCGCCGCTTTAGCTCTCGGTCGCGGACAAAATAAACGCTTTAAAGCTTAACTAACATGAATTTACTTGATCGAATCGAATCCAGCTTTATCGACAGTATCGCGGTGAAACAGGCAGCACTGTCGGAATTACAGAATCCAGTTGCCCTGGCTGCACAATTAATCACCCATAGCCTGCTTGCCGGCGGTAAAGTACTCTGTTGCGGCAACGGTGGCTCCGCCAGCACCAGTCAGCACTTTTCTGCGTTAATGATGAACGGTTTTGAACTGGAACGTCCGGGTCTGCCGACGATCGCCTTAACCACCGACACCTCAACCCTGAGCTCCATTGCCAATGACGACAGTTTTGAGCAGGTTTTTGCCAAACAGATCATGGCGCTGGGGCATAGCGATGATATTTTGCTGGCCATTAGTACCAGTGGAAATTCTGGCAATGTGGTCAATGCAATTGATGCTGCTCACGATCGCGGCCTGCATGTGGTTGCGCTGACTGGAAAATCAGGCGGCGAAATGGCGGCACGTTTACAACCGGACGATATTGAAATACGCGTACCTAGCGAATCGACGGCACGCACACAGGAAGTACATCAACTGGTGATACATTGTCTGTGCGATCTGATCGATCATCAGTTAATCGGCCAGTAAAAAACCCAAAGCTATAAACATTATGCAATCATCATTTCTGCAAACTATTCAAAAAATCTTGCCCGCCAGCAGCATACTCACAGAAACAGCAGACTGCCTGGCTTATGGCTATGACAACAGCCGCCGACAGGCTATTCCCGATGTCGTGGTATTTCCACAAAACGAACAGCAGGTCATTGAGCTGATACAGCTATGTAATGAACATCGTATTCCCATTGTAGCCCGTGGTCGCGGCACCGGCACCACCGGCGCCACAGTACCTACGCAGGGTGGACTGGTGATGTCATTCGAACAGATGAATAACATTATTGAAATCAATCCAGATGATCGCCTTATTCGTGTACAGCCCGGCGTCACCAACCAGGAAGTGCAACAGGCCGCTGCCGAACATGGGTTTTTCTGGGCACCGGACCCCACCAGTGCCGCCTTCTGCACCATCGGCGGCAACCTGGCCTACAACTCGGCCGGCCCGCGCGCAGTAAAATACGGTAGCTGCCGCGAGAATACGCTGGGCTTACGTGCAGTCACCGGCAATGGCAAATTGATTAAATGTGGCGTGAGCACCACCAAGGGCGTCGTCGGCTATGATCTGACCCGGCTGATTATCGGTTCTGAAGGCACACTCGCCATCATCACCGAAGCCACCTTAAAGCTACTGCCCAAAGCAGAAATCAAACACACCCTGAAAGCCACTTACCACACCATGGAAGCCGCCGCCAGAGCCGTATCCAACATCATGGCGCAACCTACCACGCCCTGCGCCCTGGAATTTATGGATGCCAATGCCTTAAACATGGTGCGCGATTACTCAACGGCAGACTTGCCCGAACAGGCCGGCGCCATGCTAATGATTGAAGTCGATGGCAGCGAAGATCATATCCAGCATGCCGCCCATGCGGTTGAAAAAGCCGCCCAGGTCGAGGGGTTTATTGAAACTCAATATGCAAAAACCGCAGCAGAAATTGCCGCCCTCTGGCAAACCCGTAAAGTGCTGTCACCCAGCCTGCGTAAAATTGCCCCGAAAAAAATTAATGAAGACGTGGTGGTACCGGTGTCTAAAATGGCGGCTTTAATAACCGGACTCGATAAACTCAGCAAAGAATATGGCATTCCTATTGTGAATTTTGGTCATGCGGGCAACGGCAACATTCACGTCAATCTACTCACCAACCCAGACGATGCAGACGAAATGAAAAAAGCCGAACAATGCCTGGATCAGGTGTTTGATCTGGTGTTATCACTCGACGGTACGCTGTCCGGGGAACACGGTGTTGGCCTGGAAAAACGGGATTTTATTTATAAAGAACTGGGCAAAAACGAAATCGATTTAATGCGTGGTATTAAACAGCAGTTCGATCCAAATAATATCTTGAATTCGGATAAGAGCTTGCCGCTTATTTAACAACGCGTAATTTCGGTTTATCTTTTGGTTCGGTGTCATCCGGTCCACCATCCGGCGGCTCAGGACTTTGCGGCTCTTCGGTGAACATCATACCCTGGCCATTTTCCTTGGCATAAATGGCTAACACCGCTTCGATGGGCACATATAAATCCGTTGGTTTGCCACTGAAACGTGCATTGAAGCTAATTTCATTATCGCCCAGGGTTAGAGTCTGCACAGCCATGGGGGCAATATTCAACACGATTTTATTGTCCTGGATGTACTGGGGTGGTACATCGACACCAGGAAATGCGGCATCGACCAGAATATACGGTGTTACACCATTATCAACAATCCATTGATACAGTGCTCGAATAAGATATGGGCGACTGGATGTCATGCAGATATTTGATCACATTTATTTCAATCAGGCCACCGAACACGAAGTCCGGCGGTTGAGAGAAAATTACAGACGCATTTCACGCTCTGCTTCAGACAGGCTTTCCAGGAAAGCCTCTCTGGCAAACACGCGTTCCGCGTAATCAAGCACCGGCCTGGCTTCTTTCGGCAATTCAATGCCCAGTTTTGGCAAACGCCATAACAGAGGGGCAATGGTTGCGTCGACCAGACTGAATTCCTGACTCAGAAAATAGGGCATAGCTGCAAACACATCTGATGAAGCAGTGATACTTTCGCGCAACATTTTACGTGCTTTAGCCACCGCTTTTTCACCACGCGTTAGTATGTCATGCATGAGCGGATACCAGTCGGCTTCAACACGATGTAAAGCCAGCCGCGTTTTTGCGCGCGACACTGGATCAACAGGCATCAATGGTGGATGAGGGAATCGCTCATCAAGGTATTCAACAATAACTCTTGAATCATACAGCACCAGGTCACGGTCAATCAGTGTGGGCACGGTGTTGTATGGATTCAACTCAGATAGATCTTCTGGCAACTTATCTGCATTGACATCAATGGTTTCAAAAGTGATATCTTTCTCCGCCAGCACTATACGTGCACGATGGCAGTAAGGACACTCCGGTGAAGAAAACAGGTTCATTACAGATCTACGATTGGCGAGAGTACTCGACGCCATAGGGTTTGCCTCGTTTGGATATAAGGTAGAATCAGATCAGCACATCACTGTGCGTCAAACTGATTCAGTAATGCAGCTAATCAGCTTCTCCCTGTTGGAAGAAGCTGATTGCTACGATTTAGTGAACGTCTTTCCAGTATTCCTTCTTCAGCAGATACGCAATAATCGCAAAGAAGAACAGGAAGATCAGAACCTTGATACCCAGGCTCTTACGTTCCAGCTGCATAGGCTCACCCATGTAGACCATGAAATTAACCAGGTCAGCAACAAAAACATCATATTCCTCGACGTTCATTTTGCCTGGTTTAACAATTTCCATGTTTTCAAAGATGTGCTTTTCGTTACCGTCTTCACCCATTTCAGTTTTGAAATTGGCTTTTTGCAGACCCTGTAATTCCCACAGTACATGTGGCATACCCACATCCGGGAAAGCCATGTTGTTCATACCCGTAGGACGTGAATCATCCAGATAGAACGTACGCAGGTAGGTGTACAACCAGTCAGCACCCCTGGCACGAGCAATAACGGTTAAGCCAGGAATCTTGGTACCGAAAGCTTCCTTGGAATAGTCTTCCGTCATGGCCACTTTCATTAACTCACCCACTTTGGTTTTTTCACCTTTTTTATCGCGGGTGAAAATAAGTTCCTGGGCTACTTCAACGTCAGTCATGCCAATGTCACGACCGATACGGTTATAGCGCATGTATTCAGCGCTATGACAGCTCAGACAGTAATTGGCAAATGCCCTGGCGCCACGTTTCAGTGATTCATTGTCTTCCAGGTTAATGGGTGCTTTATCCAGTGGAAAACCACCACCAGCAGCCATAGCCAAAACCGGAAAGGTCATGAAAAATGCAATTAATAATTTCTTCATCCTGTAACCCTCTCTGGAACTGGCCTGGTTTTCTCATTCTTCGAGGTGAAATACAGGCCCACGAAGAAACCAAAATAGATCAGACTGAAAATCTGCGCCGCAATCGTTTTACCCGGTGTTGCAGGCAGCATGCCCAGGTAACCCAGTGCTACGAAAGACACTACGAAAGCAGACAGCAAGATTTTAAAGCTGGTGCCACGATAGCGAATCGATTTCACTTTACACTGATCAATCCATGGCAACAGGAACAACACAACAATCGCTGCGCCCATCGCAATAACACCCATCAGCTTGTCTGGAACCGCGCGCAAAATTGCGTAGAACGGTGTGAAGTACCAGACCGGTGCAATATGCTCAGGTGTTTTCAATGGATCAGCCGGAATGAAGTTCGCGTGCTCCAGCAGATAACCGCCGCCTTCAGGCATGAAAAAGATAATTACGCTGAAGAACATCAGGAACACAATCACGCCTACGATATCTTTAACAGAGTAGTAAGGGTGGAATGGAATACCGTCTAAAGGAATGCCATTGGCATCTTTGTTTTTCTTGATCTCAACACCGTCAGGATTGTTAGAACCCACTTCATGCAATGCAATGATGTGCGCCACAACCAGGCCTAACAGAACGATGGGCAATGCAATAACGTGCAGTGCGAAGAAACGGTTCAGCGTAGCATCGGAGATAACATAGTCACCACGAATCCACAGGGTCAGCGGATCACCAATAATAGGTAAGGCACCGAACAGGGAAATGATAACCTGCGCACCCCAGTATGACATCTGTCCCCATGGCAACAGGTAGCCCATGAAAGCTTCCGCCATTAATGCCAGGTAGATGAACATACCAAACAGCCATACCAGTTCGCGAGGTTTCTTGAATGAACCGTACATCAGGCCACGGAACATGTGCAGATAAACCACCACGAAGAAAGCCGTTGCACCGGTCGAATGAATATAACGAATCAACCAGCCGTAAGGCACATCACGCATGATGTATTCAACGGAGGCAAAGGCCATCGCGCCATCAGGCTTGTAGTGCATGGTCAGAAAAATGCCTGAAACGATCTGGATAACCAGAACTAACAGGGCCAGCGAACCAAAGAAATACCAGAAATTGAAATTCTTTGGTGCATAATATTCAGCAAGATGCTCATTCCACATCTTGGTAAGTGGGAAGCGATCATCAACCCAGCCTAATAATTTCTGCATTATGCTGCTCCTCCGTCTTCGCCGATGAGAATTACACGATCACTCTTGTAGTAGTGAGGTGGCACTTCCAGATTCAGTGGTGCAGGCACACCCGAATAAACACGGCCCGCCATATCAAACTTGGAACCGTGACAGGGACAGAAGAAGCCACCTATCCAGTCGGCGCCTAAATCGGCAGCACCCAATTCAGGGCGATAGGTAGGCGAACAGCCCAGATGCGTACAGATACCCACAGTCACCAGTATTTCCGGTTTGATAGAACGGCCAGGATTCTGCGCGTATGCTGGCTGCTGACCGGCTTCCGATGCGGGATCACGCAAGTTATCATCAAGAGTTGGCAATGCATCCAGTGTTGCCTGAGAACGTTTTACAATCCACACGGGTTTACCGCGCCATTCAACAGTAACCTTCTGACCATCCTGCAGCTTGCTGATATCGACTTCAACAGGAGCACCTGCAGTTTTAGCACGTTCACTGGGCGACCATGATGCCAGGAAAGGAACAGCAACAAAACCTGCTCCTACAGCACCTACCACAGTAGTACTAGCAGTCAGAAAACGGCGTTTACCTTGATCTACGCCTTCTGTAGCCATGAGTACCTCACTTAAACATAAGTAGTTAAAAACTTTGTTCCCGACACATCCGTTAAATAACGTCATCCTGGAACACGAAAAGGGTTGTTGTTTTTCCGTAAAAAACACCGCCAAAAAAAATATAAAAGGCGAGAAAAACCGCGCAGCATCATAGCCGATTTGGGTATTTTAGCCAAGTCTTATTTAATTTTTTCTATGGATATCAATAATTTATTGCGAAATCGCAATATCCTGACCGCTATATGGGATTAAAAATATCAATAAATTCGCAATTTACATCAAAATGACCGGCAATATGGCCGCCTAATGCCTGCACACCATAGGATTCTGTTGCATGGTGGCCGGCAGCAAAATAATGAATATCCAGCTCGTGAGCCAGATGAAAGGTCTGCTCGGAAACCTCGCCACTGATATAGGCATCCAGCCCCAGATCGGCCGCCTGTACGATATAGCCCTGGGCGCCGCCGCTGCACCAGCCGATACGCTTAATCATCTGATTCGATACGGACGGCAAATGCTGGGGCTGACGATTCAGGCAACTGGCAATGTGCTCGGCAAGCTGCGCGGCTGTCATGGCTTCATTCAATTCACCATACCAGAGCAGTCCTTTTGCCACCCCCTCGGTCACGCAGGCATCAATCTTGATACCCAGGCGGCGCGCCAGTTCGACATTGTTGCCATAGTCCCAATGCGCATCCAGCGGCAAATGGTAAGCCAGCAGGCTGATATTGTGCTGCAGTAATCCTGCAATGCGCTTTTTCTTAATGCCAGTAATGGAGGCCTCTTCACCTTTCCAGAAATAGCCGTGATGTACCAGAATCGCATCCGCATTCTTGGCAATCGCAGCATCAATTAGCTGCTGACAGGCAGTCACACCGCAAATAATTTTATTCACCTGAGAATTCCCTTCAACCTGGAGACCATTTGGGCAATAATCCCTGAAGTCCTGCGACTGTAGCAGTTCATTACAATAGTCCACTATCTGCTTAAGCTGGGCCACGATAAACTCCTGTTAAATATTACAAAAAAATCAAATGCCGATTAAAAACAATTCTACACACTTTCTATTTGGATGGGCGCTGCTTGGACTAATTATTGGCGGTCTGGTGCTTACCCTGTGGCCAAGTTTGACAAAAAACGGCGACGACCAGAACCCGTTTAGCTTACACAATATGGGACCGGTATCCTATGCTGCAGCCGTCAACAAAGCCGCTTCGGCCGTGGTCAGCATCAAGGCACTGCGTTTTGCAAAAAATAACAGCGGCTTGCCTGACCCCTTAAAAAACGTCATCGAAACACCGCCACTCAAACCGAATCGAGGCTCGGGCGTTATTATGAGTGACAGAGGATTTATTCTCACCAATTACCACGTCATCGCCGACGCCGATAAAATTCTGGTGACATTAAATGATGGCCGGCAGGCTGAAGCCAATATTCTTGGCTCGGACCCGGATACCGATCTCGCCGTGCTTGCCATCCAGCTCCAGCAGCTACCGGAAATTCGATTTGCCGACAGCAACAAAATTCATGTGGGCGACGTGGTGCTGGCCATTGGTAATCCTTTTGGCATTGGCCAGACAGTAACCCAGGGCATTATCAGCGCCACCGGTCGCGACCGGGTTGGCCTCAACACCTATGAAAACTTTATCCAGACCGATGCCGCCATCAACCCCGGTAATTCCGGGGGGGCGTTAATCAATGCCTATGGCGAAATCGTCGGCATTAATTCGGCAACGTTAACGCAAAGCGGCATCAGCTTCGCGATTCCCATTGATATGGCACTCGATGTGGTCCAGCAAATGTTTAAGCATGGCGGCGTGATTCGCGGCTGGCTGGGCGTAGAAGGCGGCGACATCAATCCACAGATGCTGCAGCAATTTGGTCTGCAAAACATCCAGGGCGTACTGATAACCGATGTATTCACTAATGGCCCGGCGGATCTGGCAGGACTAGAAGTGGGCGATATTATTACCCAGATAAACCAGACCAGTATTCGCGATACCCGCGACGTATTGAACATTGTGGCCCAGGGCAAGCCCGGTGATAAGATTCTCATCGCAGGCATTCGTCAACGGCAAAGCTTTATGACCACCGCCACGCTGGATCAACGACCGCAATCCAGTAATTTGTAGGAGCGAGCTTCAGCTCGCGATATTCTTCGCAGTATTTCGCGAGCTGAAGTTCGCTCCTACAGGGCGTTTTTTAGCGCTGTAATAAACGCCTGATTTTCTTCCGGCGTACCCACGGTTATCCGCAAACACTGCGCCAGCATGCCGCCGGCGGGATGCAGATTCTTGATCAATACACCCTGCTCTTTCAGGCTGGCAAATACTTTATTTGCATCACCCTGCCTGAGTCGCACCAGAATAAAATTCGCCCGGCTCGGATATACTTCCAGTTGCTCAAAACCCGATAATTCATTAAGCATCAGCTCACGCTGGTCACGGATTCTTGCTGCCTGCTGCTCAAACACATCAACATGATCAAGCGCAAAACCGGCGCTCAACTGGGTCAGCACATTTATATTGTAGGGCAAACGAACTTTATCAAATTCACCAATCCATTGTTTCGGCCCAGCCAGCAAACCCAGACGCAAGCCCGCCAGACCCATTTTTGAAACGGTACGCATCACCAGCAAATTATCAAACTCACCCAGTCGCGACATAAAACTGCTACCGGCAAATGGCTGATACGCCTCGTCAACAACCACCAGTCCATCAGCGGTTTTTATAATTTCAACGATGGCTTCTTCATCGAACAAATTGCCGGTGGGGTTATTAGGATACGCCAGAAAGATGATGGCAGGTTCATGCTGCTTGACCGCATACAGCATGGCGGGCAAATCGAGGGAGAAGTCTTCTTTCAATGGCACGCCAACATAGTGCATACCGACAAAAGTAGCGATCATGCTATACATCACAAAGCCCGGTTCTGGCGCAAGAATTTTGGCGCGTTTTTTAGCCACCGCCATCGCCATCATCTGGATCAGCTCATCGGAACCATTACCCAGCAAAATAGCCTGATCCGCCGGAATCTGCATATAGTCACGCAACTTTTGCGTTAATTCGGTCGCCGCGGGATCGGGATAACGATTCAATGGTGCATGCCGTATCACTTCCAGCCATTTTTTTATCAGCTCATCGGGTAAATGATAGGGATTTTCCATCGCATCCAGTTTGATGAGAGCACCTGAATCCGGTACATGATAGGCAGATAAGGCCTTGATTTTTGAACGAATAAGATCTGACATTTTCAGTTGCTTGCTAACTCTTAAAGCCCGGATATTAACAGATAAAGAGTGATAAAAATATTTCAAAAACACGACTTGAAATTAAAACAAGCAGCCACATTTATTGAGTAAGCAACGAATCGTGTACCTTATGGAGGTAAATGAAATGAGTCTGATACGCCACAATCCCTGGAGTCTGTTAGATCAACTACAGCATGAAATGGGCCGCATGAATGGTCTACCCAGAAAAAATGAAGATAGCGGTGATGTCGTCACCAGCGACTGGGCACCTGCGGTTGATATTAAAGAGGAAGACAGCCAGTTTTTACTGGTGGCCGATATTCCAGGCGTTGATCCAAAAGAAATTGAAGTCCACATGGAAAACGGCATTCTAACCATTAAAGGCGAACGCGAATCGGAAAAGAAAACCGAACGTGAAGGCTACAAACGCATTGAACGTGAACATGGTATTTTCTATCGCCGATTCACCATGCCCGAAGGGGTCAATGCCGATGGTATTGAAGCAAAAACTGACAAGGGTGTTTTGACAGTCACCATTCCCAAGCAGGAAGAAGTCAAACCTCGGAAAATTACAGTTAGCTAACAAAAACCTGCAGCAAGGTAAAAACAAAACTCGCAGGATTTCATGATCTTGCGAGTTTTTTATGCCCGAAAGACAATTCGATACCCGGCAATCAATTACGCATTGCCGTGAGACAAATATCTCCAATCATGTTTCAATGCTGATTGACCGTAATAGATCTTCGGCAGCGGCAATTCCCTACAATAAAATCAGCAATTAGCTGATTGTAATTATCCACCCATTGAATATGCTTTCAACCCGGATATTCCCGGGATAAATGACACCGCCGAGGAATCAGCATGAAGCCTCCTGAAACATCCTCATCGCGAACTCACCGACCGTGAGATACCGGTCCCACAAATCCGTTATCACAAATCTGCTTTTTAATAGCGCAACAAAAAGCATCAGATTCCATGGACTGATCATACTGGGTGCAATAGGTTTTTTCTAGTCGCCGATTTCAATGCGGAATACATCCTGTCCATTGGCCTGCAATATCCCGGTATAGACAAAGCCGCACATTTTATATTTCATCTGTTACTGGTAATTAGCCTGTATATTCTCGGTCGCAACTTGTGGCATCAGCAGGAATGTTATCGCAGCCTGTTGACAGCATTTGCTCTGGCGTTATTAATCGGTATATGTGATGAATTGCAGCAACTATTTGTAGCTGGAAGAGATTTTGATTTTTATGATTTTCTGGCAAACGTCTGTGGCGTTTCAACTGCTGTTATTCTTATAAGCAAATACCCACAATCATGATTCAGTGCTTCACACGTTTTCTACACGAGGGTCCATTTCTACCGCCTCCGTCCCGGTACGCGACATGGCCACAAAATCACTCTGTTCTTCAGTCGGCACTGGTGCACTTACGCCCATACGAATAAAGGCAAACAGGGCCAGTAAACCAAATACCAGCGTAAAATAAATCATCAGGGCCTGAGCATTAATTAACTGCATCAATGCTCCCGCGATAACGGGGCCAATAGCGGCACCAATACCATTGAGTAACAACAAACCACGAGTTGCATCCATTATTTCAGCCGGCTCTATATGATCGTTGGTGTGGGCAACTGATAACGAGTACACAGCAAAAGAAAAGCCGCCGTAAATAATCGCGCTTAACATAACGCCTGCGCGTGACATCTCAGCGAATATAAACATGCCGCTGGCAGCGAGTGCTGCAAACAAACAGACGAACATCAATACTTTACGCCGATCATATCGATCTGATTGATGCCCAATAGGCACCTGTAATAATGCGCCACCAAATATTATGGCACTCATGAAGAGCGCAATATCGGTTTCTGAATAACCAATATTGTGCGCATATAATGGCCCCAGTCCCCAGAAAGCACCATTGCCCAGACCAGTGACCAGTGCCCCAGCCACGCCCAGCGGAGAAATAGTCATCAGCCGACGAATAATTAATTTTGGCACAGCCACCTGTGTGGGTTGCGGGATACGTGTGACAGCAATCGGGATCAATGCCAGCACAAAAAATATGGCGCACAAAGCATAGGTTGCCAGCTCACCTGCTCCATAAACTAATATGAGGTATTGCCCGCTCCCCAGAGCCAGCAAATTCACCGTAACATAAATGGAAAAAATCCGGCCTCGATGTTGTTTGGGAATCAGGATATTAAGCCAGCTTTCGATCACCAGATAAAGACCAACCATAGCGATGCCTGAAATAATACGCAAAACCCACCACACCCAGGGATCAACTATCAAACCGTGAACGATAACCGAAGCGGTTCCAAGTGCGGCCAACACAGAAAATGCGCGAATATGTCCAACTTCACTAATAAGGCGCGGACAAAGATAAGAACCAATGACAAACCCTATAAAAAACGCCGACATCACGATACCCGTCACAGTATCAGGAAAAGCAACCATGCTCGCATGAATACCCAGCGCGGTACCCAGCAGGCCGTTACCAATTAGCAATATGCCAATAGCAAGCAATAGTGAATAGATTGATAATATTTTGGATAGCATTAACGAAAATTATTTTAATTCAATTCATTATTAAAGAAAGGCTCAATGTTTTTTGGTCGCCCCTGATGACTATATCAATTATATGCTGATGTTATAACAGTTAAATTTTAATACCTGCCTGCATTTAAATAGCAAGCTGCCGAAGATCACTATATTTCTGCTTCCAGTCATCTCTATTTCATCACCAGTGCACATGAAACCTGTTATCACAAACACACTTAAAATTTACTAAGCCCTTTAACATGCCCCCACTATTTTTTTTACAGTAGCTCCCCAAAAATGCAACTAATTAGTTATTCTCTCTTGAAACCATCGCTAGCCATCCCTATCTAACAATCACCCGATTATTGAGAAGCCAACTATGTTTACACGAATTACCCTGTTCCTGATGACAAACATTGCCATTCTGGCCGTATTGAGTATTTCAATGCGCGTGCTGGGCATTGACCAGATGCTGGCGGCTGATGGTATAGGTATTAATTTAACAGGCCTGCTAATCATGGCAGCGGTGATAGGATTTGCCGGTTCATTTATTTCGCTGGCAATATCGAAATGGATGGCCAAACGTTCTATGGGCGTTCAGTTGATTGAGCAGCCTGCCAACAGTCGTGAACGCTGGTTAGTTGAAACCGTGCGCCGACAGGCTGAACGGGCGCGCATAGGCATGCCGGAAGTCGGCATATTCGATTCTGCTCAACCCAATGCCTTCGCAACAGGGATGAACCGGAACAATGCGCTGGTTGCGGTGAGCACTGGCCTGCTGCAAAGCATGACCCAGGATGAAGTGGAAGCGGTACTGGGCCATGAAATCAGCCATGTAGCAAATGGCGACATGATCACCATGGGATTAATTCAGGGTGTATTGAATACCTTTGTAATATTTATTTCCCGCGTCATTGGTACATTTGTAGACCGGGTGATTTTTAAAAATGAGCGCGGCTTTGGCATAGGTTATTTTGTGGTGAGTATTATTGCCGAATTAATTCTCGGAGTATTCGCAGCCATGATTGCTGCCTGGTTTTCACGGCATCGTGAATTCCGAGCTGATGCCGGTGGCGCAGAACTGGCGGGCAAACAAAAAATGATCGCATCCCTGCAACGCTTACAACAATACCAGCAGGAACAATCTGACATGCCTGGCGAATTGGCAGCGTTCGGTATAAGCGGTGGCCTGAAACATGGTATTGCGGCTCTGCTGATGACACATCCGCCACTGGAAGCGCGTATAGCTGCATTAAAAAACAGCTAGTCTGCATCGACAACAGAAACCACATGGATGTGGGCTATGAGTTGAATAGTGAATTAACTTTTTGAGAATTCGAAATTTTTGGCTTTTATCTGGCTTCGGATTTGATTTTTCCGCAGCGCGCACATTTATAAACAGTCACCAGCTTTCCCTGTTTGGTATCAAACTGCTGTTGTTTATCAATTTCCCATTTATGAAACCCGCGTTTACATAAAGTATTGCCTTTATGTTTTTCTGCGGCTTTCTTTTTTCTGAACTGAACTACATCACCCATGATCGCGGTGTTATTTTTTCATCCGATATTCAGCCGAACGCGCATGCGCCACCAGGCCTTCGCCACGCGCCAGGATTGAAGCAGTTTTTGCCAGCTCAGATGCGCCTTCAGCAGAACAGTTAATCAGACTGGAACGCTTCTGAAAATCATACACCCCCAGTGGCGATGAAAACCGCGCTGTTCTTGAAGTGGGCAACACATGATTGGGGCCGGCGCAATAATCACCCAGCGCTTCCGCCGTGTAGCGCCCCATAAAAATTGCGCCGGCGTGGCGAATTTTTTTCGCCCATTGATCTGGATCATCCATGGACAGTTCAAGATGCTCGGGCGCAATATAATTTGCGACTTCGATGGCCTGATCCATATCTTTTACAGTAATCAACACACCACGATCATTGAGTGATTTGTTTATGATTTCTGCCCGTGGCATGTCCTGAATCAGTTTTTCGATACTGGCTTTTACCTGGGCTACATAATCTGCATCAGGACAAACCAGAATTGATTGTGCATCTTCATCGTGTTCTGCCTGGGAGAACAAATCCATGGCGATCCAGTCCGGATCAGTTTTACCATCACAGACCACACAAATTTCAGAAGGTCCGGCAATCATGTCGATACCGACGGCGCCAAACACCATGCCTTTGGCGGTAGCAACAAAAATATTCCCCGGGCCAACAATTTTATCAACTTTAGGTACCGTCTCGGTACCATAAGCCATAGCAGCAACCGCCTGCGCACCACCGATCGCAAATACTTTATCGACACCGGCAATAGCTGCTGCGGATAACACCAGCTCATTTAATTCACCGTCGGGTGTTGGCACCACCATAATCAATTCGCGCACCCCTGCCACTTTGGCCGGAATTGCGTTCATTAATACTGACGAAGGATACGCCGCCTTACCTCCTGGTACGTATAAACCGGCACGGTCCATCGGCATAACCTGCTGACCCAATACTGTGCCATCGGCTTCGGTGTAAGACCAGGATTCAAGCTTCTGATGTTCCGCGTACAAACGCACCCGTTCCGCAGCTTTTTCCAGTGCCCGTTTCTGGTCGGCAGGAATTTTAGTTAAAGCTTCATCAAGACGCGACTGTGGAATTTCCAGCTCGGCCATATTTTTTGCAGACATGCGATCAAATTTGTTTGTATATTCGATAACAGCCGCATCACCACGTTTTCTAACATCTTTTAAAATGTTATTTACCGTGTTGAAAACCTGATCATCGGATACCGATTCCCAGGCGAGTAAATCATCCAGTTGCGACCAGAAGTTTTCGTCCTGTGTATTTAACTGTTTTATATCTGTCATTACTGATTACCTACCGCATTGCGCATGGCTTCGATCATGGTCTGAATGCGATCATGTTTCATTTTTAACGATGCCTTGTTCACCACCAGACGCGAACTGATGTCCGCAATATGATCAATGGGTTTGAGGCCATTGGCTTTCAGCGTGTTGCCAGTATCAACCACATCGACAATTAAATCAGATAAACCAACAATCGGCCCCAGTTCCATCGAACCATACAGCTTGATCACTTCAACCTGCTTACCCTGTTCGGCAAAATAGCGGCGCGTCACGTTGACAAATTTTGTCGCCACTCGTAACCGACCTTCACCCGGCTGAAAATCGTTCAGGCCAGCGGTCATTAATTTACATTTGGCAATTTCCAGATCCACCAGTTCATATAATCCGTCACCGCCATGCTCCATCAGCACATCTTTGCCGGCCACACCGAGATCTGCCGCTCCATACTGTACATAAGTCGGCACATCGGTGGCACGAATGATCACCAGTTTTACGTCGTCATGATTGGTGTCCAGAATCAGCTTACGGCTTTTTTCCGGATCATCTTTCGGTGTGATGCCTGCGGCTGCCAGTAGCGGCAGGGTTTCTTTAAATATGCGGCCTTTCGATAAGGCAATGGTAATTGTGTTATTCATAATTCTCTACGAGCTGGCAAGCTCATCTAGTTTAATCTGCTACTCGGCGAATTTTTGCACCCAGATACGCCAGTTTTTCTTCAATCAGTTCATAACCACGGTCAATATGATAAATGCGTTGCACGACAGTTTCGCCTTCCGCCACCAGACCTGCCAGAATCAGACTGGCCGAGGCACGTAAATCTGTTGCCATAATCGGCGCCGCATTCAGCCCCTCAACACCGCGGACGATAGCCGTGTTGCCTTCGACTTCAATATCGGCCCCCATACGCTGCAATTCCTGCACATGCATGAAGCGGTTCTCAAATACGGTTTCGACGATGGTACCGGTTCCCTCCGCGACTACATTCAGCGCGGTAAACTGCGCCTGCATATCAGTTGGGAAAGCCGGATAAGGTGCAGTGCGCACATTAACCGCTTTCGGCCGCTTGCCATGCATGTCCAGTTCGATCCAGTCGTCGCCACTGGTGATATCCGCACCGGCTTCGCGCAGTTTATCCAGTACCGCGTCCAGCAAGGTGGGATCGGTATCTTTCACCTTGACCCTGCCCCCTGTGATAGCTGCAGCCACCAGGAAAGTGCCGGTTTCAATTCGGTCGGGAACCACCTTGTAGCGACAACCCTGCAAACTCTCAACACCTTCAATGGTGATGGTATCGGTGCCCGCCCCGGAAATTTTTGCCCCCATTTTATTAAGAAAATTTGCCAGATCAATGACTTCCGGTTCACGGGCCGCATTTTCAAGCACGCTGATACCATCGGCCAGGGCCGCGGCCATCATCAGGTTTTCTGTGCCGGTCACGGTAACCATATCCATAACAATCCGAGCGCCTTTAAGCCGCTCTGCTCTGGCCAGGATGTAACCGTTTTTCACTTCGATGTCTGCGCCCATATCCTGTAAACCCTTGATATGGATATTCACCGGACGGGAACCGATGGCACAACCGCCGGGCAGGGAAACCTCAGCATGGCCATAACGCGCCAGCAAGGGTCCCAGCACCAGGATCGACGAACGCATGGTTCGCACCAGATCATAGGGTGCAACCTGAGTGGTAATAGTGGAATTATCCACTTCGATACTCATGGTTTCATCGATAACAACCGTAACCCCCATGCTACCGAGCAGCGCAACGGTGGTGGTGACATCCTGCAGATGGGGCACATTTTCAACCACAGCCACCCCTTCCGCCAGCAGGGTTGCGGCCAGAATAGGGAGTACCGCATTTTTTGCGCCGGAGATGCGAATCTCACCTTCAAGGGTTGCGCCACCCTGGATTAACAGCTTGTTCATGAACTACTTTATGTTATTAAACTATGGGCAAATCCTGATCGACCCCATAAGCCCGGGCGATGACCAGCAATTGTTCTGGGACGCTATGATACTTGATTTGCAGACCTTTTTGCTGTGCCATTTTCATCCATTCCAGCAAAAGAGCCAGTCCAGCGCTATTGGTCTGTGTAATCTCGGTCAAATCGATGCTGATTTGATCGCCTTGCAACCAGCTCTGATCGCCTTTCAGCAAATCAGCGACCGAATGAAAATCCAGCACACCGGCCAGTTTTAGCTGACCATCCTGTTGCTTGAACGCGGCGGTCATGAAGATGATTTCCTGTTCTTGGCCTGCAGCTTGGTGATCAAACCATCCATGCCGACCTTACGAATATCCGAGGCAAAGCTGTTACGATAATTTGTCACCAGACTGATGCCATCGATCTTGATGTCATATACCTTCCAGATGTCATCTTTGATGCGCAGCCGGTAATCAATCGGAATGGAGGGGCCATTATCCTGTTTGATCTCGGTTTTTACCGTCACGGTGATCTTACCCTCCGCCGGTGGCCGGTAAGGCAGAAACTCGATTTTCTGGCCGGTGTATTCGGTTAACGATTTACTATAGGTGCGAATCAACATGCTTTTAAAAGCATCGACAAACTGCCGTTGCTGCTCTTTATTGGCTTTACGCCAGTTCGCACCGAGGGCCAGTTTGCTCATCGCCACAAAATCCAGGTGTGGCAAAATAATGTCGTTGACCAGGACATATATCTGGTCCGGATCTTTTTCATAGACAGCCTTGTTGTCTTCCAGAATTTTCAGCACCTTCTCGGAAGTCGTTTTGATCAGCTCATCCGGCCCACCCTCGCTGGCAGCCACTGAGCTGACAAACAGCAAAGCAACCGATAACAACAGCGCATGTATTTGAAATATGTTTTTCATTACCAGTTTTCTCCGGATTTAATCTTCCTGTGCTTTGGAATACAGGAACTGCCCGATAACCTGTTCCAGCACCAGTGCAGACTGGGTTAAATCAATCACATCACCCGCCTTTAAAAAATCTTCATCGCCACCGGGCTCAAGCCCGACAAATTGTTCGCCCAGCAGCCCCGCCGTGTAAATACTGGCCGCGGTATCTTTGGGAAATTTATACTGGGGTTCTATATCCATACTTACCACGGCGGCATAAGATTCGTTGTCATAGGCTATCTCGGACACCTTGCCAACCCTGACACCACCGGCACTCACCGGGGAACGCACTTTCAGGCCACCAATATTATCAAACTGCGCCTTCACCACATAACCTTCATCGCCGCCATAACTGGCCAGGTTACTGACTTTCATCGACAACATAAACAGCGCCGCCATAGCGCCCGCCACGAACAGGCCCACCATGATTTCTATTGTTCTTGTGTTCATATTATATTCCTGAATATCTCATAAGCATTGACGCGGAGACTCAAAGGCACGATGTGTCTTTGTAATCTCAGTGTCCAATTTTCAATAAAAGCGATCAAACATTAAACATAATCGCAGTCAGCACAAAATCCAGCCCTAACACAGCCAGCGAACCATGCACCACTGAGCGCGTGGTTGCCTGCCCCAGGCCTTCTGAAGTCGGCACGCAATCGTAACCTTCGAATACTGAAATCCAGACCACGACAAAACCGAATACCAGACTCTTGATAATGCCATTGACCAGGTCTTCATAAAAATCCACCTTGGCCTGCATCTGTGACCAGAAAACACCTTCATACAGGCCCAGCAATTCAGTCGCCACAAAATAGCCACCCAGAATAGCAATCGCCATAAAAATAAGCGTCAGTAATGGCACCGATATAACCCCGGCAAGAAAACGCGGACCGATAACATATTTCATCGGATTTACCGCCATCATTTCCATACCAGACAACTGCTCCGTGCTTTTCATCAGACCAATTTCAGCCGTCAACGCGGAGCCTGCCCGACCGGCAAACAACAAGCCGGTAAACACCGGCCCCAGCTCACGCAAAATACTTAGCGATACCATCAGGCTGATGGATTCTTCGGCGCCAAAATCCACCAGCACGATATAGGCCTGCAATGCCAGCACCATGCCGACAAACAAACCGGCAACCAGAATGATCAGCAGGGTTTGCACACCCACCATAAACAACTGGCGTATCAACAACGTCGGTCGCATCAATACGCTGGGTAAGCCCAACAATACCTGCGACAGGAACTGGGTACCACGGCCGGTACGGGCAAATGCGTCGAGAGTAAACTGCCCCAGTTTTTGAAAGATCGACATGATCACGACTTAAACCCCATTAAATCATTCAGCAGCGGTTCAGCCTGATAATGAAAAGGCACCGGCCCATCGGCCAGACCGTTCATAAACTGTTTGACCCATGCTGAACCGGATAGCTTGAGTTTGTCTGGTGAACCATGCTCGACGACCTTACCGGCGGAAATCACATAAATGTAATCGGAAATCGACGCCGTTTCGTGTACATCATGGGACACCACAATACTGGTTAATCCCAGCGCATCATTCATATCGTGAATTAACTTGACCAGCACCCCCATGGAAATCGGGTCCTGACCGGTGAACGGCTCATCATACATAATCATCTGTGGATCAAGCGCGATGGCACGTGCCAGGGCGACCCGTCGCGCCATGCCGCCAGAGAGTTCTCCGGGCATTAAATCGCGCGCGCCGCGCAGACCGACAGCCTGTAATTTCAGTAACACCAGATGCCGTATCACCGATTCCGGCAGTTTGGTGTGCTCTCGCAACGGGAAGGCGACATTGTCGAACACGTTCAAATCGGTAAGCAGGGCACCACTCTGGAACAGCATGCCCATTAAGCGCCGGCGCAATTTATACAGCTCTTTCACACTCAGGCGGTGCACATCATGGCCATCAACATAAATTGTACCCGCATCCGGCTTTAGCTGACCGCCGATCAATTTCAGCAAGGTGGTTTTACCGGTACCGCTGGGGCCCATGATGGCGGTCACTTTGCCGCGATGGATATCCATATCGACATTATCAAAAATGGGCCGATGACCACGGGAAAAACTCATGCCACGAATTTTAACCAGCACTTCCGATTCGTTGTCTGCTGCAGTATTAATTATTCTTGTCCTTGCGCTTCAATATGACAGGCTATTGTATGGGTTCTTCGCCATTTGTCACCCGATGGTTTCACATTATATAGGTCTTTTTTACAGGCCCATCAGTTCAACCAGGGTTTTAAATTCTTTCACCTGTTCAACACTTAACTGATCCACCCCATGAATTTCATCGGACAGAAAAACCGCCTGTAAATTCCCTGCAGGATGGTGTTGTGCAAATGCCTGCAACCAGTTTTTCCATTCACGGGTATTTTTAGCCTGCGGATTAATCAGTGCGATGGCGGAATCCTGATCTATCCCATCCACTGCATTAAACGTTTTTCTGTTCAAAAAGCCCGCCATTTGATCACCCAGCAGCGCGGCCTGCTGTTTTATTTTTTCAGCCGTAGCATCGTCAGGACATTCCACATAAAAACGAAACTGTTCATACACCTCATTCAGCCACTGTTCCGCATCACAATCATCATCCAGCCAGTAGTGTGCGGGAATCAGCACGGCAGAAAACTCGTTAGCATAAAATCCCAGTTGCCAGTCTGGTGGCAGATCATCGGGATAAAAATTATTCAACCAGCGTTCATGACGCCAGCCATAGGCCCCAACCTGCAAATTATTTAAACTTCCAGTCGACTGTTCGGTCTGTTCATCAGAATCGTGTATCATTGCCCGCTCTTTAATACCTAGATGTAACACAGTGGATATTCTAATCGACATTCTCGCCATACTGGCAGGTTTTGGTTTACTCATCTGGAGCGCCGATCATTTTGTTACCGGCGCCTCGGCGACCGCACGTAATCTTGGAGTGTCCCCGCTGGTAATTGGTCTGACCATTGTCGGCTTTGGCACCTCAGCACCGGAAATACTGGTTGCAAGCTTTGCCGCCTATGGCGGCAATCCCGGCCTCGCCGTGGGTAATGCCCTGGGTTCGAATATTACCAATATCGCTCTGGTGCTGGGTGCAACTGCACTGCTGATTCCTCTGGGCGTACATTCCGATATTCTCAAACGCGAATACCCGCTGCTGTTACTGGCCACCCTGCTGGCAACTTTTTGCCTGGCCATTGACAATCATCTCGGCTGGATCGATGGACTGATTTTTTCCATTGCCCTGCTCGCCATCATGAGCCTGGTGGTGCACAAAGCATTAAAATATCGCGACCATGACCCCATCGAAGCCGGGTATGCACAGGAAATTCCGCAACACATGCCAATGAAAAAGGCGTTGCTGATCCTGCTCATGGGGATCATTGTGCTACTGATCAGTTCCCGGCTACTGGTCTGGGGTGCCATTAATGTTGCCACCACACTAGGCATCAGCGACCTGATTATTGGTCTGACCATTGTTGCCATTGGCACCAGTCTGCCTGAACTCGCCGCATCCATTATAAGCGCACGTAAGGGCGAGCACGATATTGCGCTGGGTAATGTTATTGGCTCCAATATGTTTAATACACTGGGCGTGCTCGGTGTCACCGGCCTGATAAAACCGGCCGAACTGGCAGAAGGCGTACTGACCCGCGACCTGCCACTAATGTTTATTCTTACTATATTAATGTTTATTATGGCCTTTGGCTTTCGTGGCCATGGAACAATTAATCGCTTTGAAGGCGCAACCTTATTAGCCATCTTTATTGGCTATGAAATTCTGCTCTACTTCAACGCCACAGCGTAGCAAACATGAATCAAGATCATTTAAAAAAACTCGGCCTGGCGGTCATTGAAACGGAGCTTGCTTCCATTGCAGCCCTAAAGCCCAGAATCAATGATGACTTTGCCAAAGCCTGTGAGCTAATGCTGGCCTGTGAGGGCCGCGTCGTGGTTACTGGCATGGGCAAATCTGGTCATATTGGCAACAAGATTGCAGCGACCCTGGCGAGCACGGGCACACCGGCCTTTTTTGTCCACCCCGGCGAAGCCAGCCATGGCGACCTGGGTATGATCACGGAAAAGGATGTGGTCATCGCCTTATCCAATTCGGGTGAAACCAATGAAATCCTGACCATCGTTCCCATTATCAAACGTCTCGGTGTACCGCTGATTAGCATGACCGGAAAACCTGCATCAACCCTGTCCAGTGAAGCCAGTATTAACCTTGATGTCGGCGTTGAAAAAGAAGCCTGTCCATTAGGACTGGCACCCACTTCCAGCACGACAGTTGCGCTGGTCATGGGCGATGCGCTGGCGGTGGCCCTGCTGGAAACCCGCGGCTTTACCGAAGAAGATTTTGCCCTGTCCCACCCCGGCGGCAGCCTGGGCCGACGCCTGCTATTACATGTGAATGACATCATGCACACCGGTGACACCATCCCGACGGTTTACGAAAATGCCAGCCTGCGCGATGCACTGCTGGAAATGACGCGTAAAAAACTGGGCATGACCGCAATCATTGATAAGGAAAATAATTTGCTCGGTATTTACACTGATGGTGATTTACGCCGCACCCTGGATAAAAATGTCGACGTCCACACAGCCGTGATCAAAGATGTCATGACTCGAGGCGGCACCACAACCACCAGTAATGTACTGGCCGCTGAAGCGCTCAAAATTATGCAGGATAAGAAAATCAACGCCATCCTGGTAACCGATGAGAACAACAAACTGACTGGCGCACTGAATATGCACGATTTATTACGCGCCGGCGTCGTTTAAAAATTAACGGGATAAGCAACATGCAAGACATTCTGGAAAAAGCTGCAAAAATCAAACTGGTCATCTTTGACGTAGACGGTGTACTCACCGATGGCTCGTTATTTATTGGCGACGACGGCGAAGAATACAAAGCATTTAACTCCAAAGATGGTCATGGCCTGCGCATGTTGCAAGATGGCGGTGTTGAAGTTGCCATTATCACCGGTCGTGTTTCCAATGTAGTGGCGCATCGCACCAGAGAACTGGGCATCAAACATGTCTACCAGGGTAAGCGTGAAAAACTGCCCGCATTTTTAGAGCTACTGGAAAAAGTAGGTTTTACTGAAAGTGAAGTAGCCTATGTCGGCGACGACGTGGTGGACCTGCCGGTGATGAGTCGCGTGGGTCTGGCAATCTGCGTACAGGATGCCCACCCCTATGTAAAACGCCATTCCCACTGGATAACCGAACATGCCGGCGGCCGCGGTGCCGGTCGCGATGTCTGCGAATTATTGCTGGAAGCAAAAGGCAAGCTGGATGCCATGCTGGAAGCGTACATTAGCCAGTAATTCCGACCTGCAATGCGAACCTCTATCAGCCTGATCATCGTATTCATACTTGCCCTGCTAAGTATCTGGTTACAGGACGCATTTCAAAAAACGCCCATCGTACAACCTGAAAAAGATGAACACTTCCCAGATTATTTCATGGAAAACTTCACCATCACCAACATGGATGAAAATGGCCAGGTGGCATACAGCATCCAGGCAAAAAAACTTGAGCACTTTGCCGACGATAACAGCGCCGAAATAATCGAGCCATTCATTGAATTTAAAGACAGGAAAGGCGACTGGACAATTTCTGCAGAACGCGCTCATTTCCTGGGCCAGCAAAACATTATTCATCTGTACGAAAAAGTGCACATCATTCGTGCCGGTAGTAACACCAGAAGCCCATTGAGCATTGAAACAAATTACCTGGTGATAAACGCAGACAGCCAGATAGCACAAACCGATAAACCCGCACATATCAAAACCCGGGATTCCGAACTGGATACCGTGGGCATGGTCTTTGATAACAGGCAAGGTATACTTAAACTATTATCCCGGGTAAGAGGCACTTATGCAGTTGCCAAATAATTTTAAACCACCAGTGTTATTACTTTTTCTCAGCCTGGTAACATGCAGTCAATTTGCACAGGCAAAAACCGCCGATGCTGAACAACCGCTGAATATAGAAGCAGATGCCGTTGAAATGCGCGAACAGGAAGGCGTCAGCATCTACCGCGGACATGTCAAAATTTCCCGTGGCAGTATGCAGATACTGGGTGAACTGATTTACATTCATACCACAGAAAATAAATTAAAAAAAATCCGCGTGGTAGGCACTCCCGCCAAATTCAGACAGCTAAATGATCTGGATGAAGAAATCAGCGCCCAGAGCCATGAAATGGAATACCAGGCAAACGACGGCGTACTTATCTTGAAAGAAAAAGCCCTGTTAATTCAGAAACAGAATCGTTTTGCCAGTGAACATATTATCTACGACACTAAAAAAGACATCGTACAGGCGGGTGAACGCAATAATGGCGACAACGCGACTGACAGTAAACCGGAGCGGGTAACCATCACCATTCATCCGGAGAAAAACCAGACAGAACAAACTGAAAACAAAACCGACAGCCCACAATAATAATGGATATTCTTCGCGCCGATCACCTGGTCAAAAATTTTCGCTCTCGCACCGTTGTCGACGATGTTTCTATCCGCGTACAAAGTGGCGAAGTTGTTGGCCTGCTTGGACCTAATGGCGCGGGCAAAACCACCAGTTTTTATATGATGGTCGGACTGATCCCGGCCAACAGGGGTAAAATCCTGTTCAACGATCTGGACATCACCCATTTGCCCATGCATTCACGGGCTCGGCTGGGCATTGGCTACCTGCCGCAGGAAGCGTCGGTGTTTCGCAAACTCACGGTGGCCGAAAATATTATGGCCATACTGGAAACACGTCCCGGGCTGGACAACAAACAGCGCCAGTTGGGCTTACAGGACTTGCTCGACGAATTGCAGATCGATCATATTCGTGACAATACCGGCATCAGCCTGTCCGGTGGCGAGCGCCGGCGAGTTGAAATTGCCCGTGCGCTGGCCGCTGAGCCGCGGTTTATCCTGCTCGACGAGCCTTTTGCTGGCGTCGACCCTATTTCAGTACTGGAAATCCAGCGCATTATTCGCCAACTGACACAGAAAGACATCGGCGTACTGATCACCGACCACAACGTGCGTGAAACCCTGGGTATTTGCCAGCGGGCCTATATTTTAAGCGCCGGCCAGGTGATTGCGGAGGGCAGCCCGGAAACCGTGCTGGAAGACCAGCAGGTAAAAGATGTTTACCTAGGTCAAAACTTTCGGCTGTAATCGGTGCTATGCTTTGATCATGGAAAAAGAAATGTGGCACAACCTCTGCATGTCGAAGGGATTTAGAGTACACTCACAGGTAACAGCTTGATAGATAGTTCATCACAATAAGAATGAAGCAGTCCTTACAATTACGTATCGGTCAGTCACTGACCATGACCCCCCAGTTGCAACAAGCTATTCGTCTGCTGCAGCTATCCACACTGGAATTACAAACCGAAATCCAGGAAGCCCTCGAATCCAATCCCATGCTGGAAGTGGAGGAAGAAGGCCAGAACGACGATCCTCTTAATGCCTCCCAGAATGAGCAAAAACAGGATGAACTCAATAACAAGGAACACAACAACACCGAGCTGGATAGCCTGTCGGACAAGGCCACCGAAAACATTGAAATAGAAGCGGCCAATGTCGATATCAACGACAATCAGGAAATTCCTGATGATCTGCCGGTAGACAGCAACTGGGATGATATTTATGACATTCCTCCCGTCAGCAGTGCTGCCGGTGGCGATGACGACAAGGCCCGGGAATTCCTGGAAAACCAGAGCAATGATGGCGATGCATTGATAGATCATCTGCTGTGGCAACTGCAGCTTACGCCAATGAGCGACACTGATCGCGCGATTGCCATGACAGTCATTGATGGTATAGACGATGATGGCTACCTGAAAGAAAGCGCCGAAGATATCTTCAATGGACTGGTAAATGAGCTGGAAATCGAGATGGACGAGGTTGAAGCGGTAATACACCGAATCCAGCGCTTTGACCCACTGGGTGTCGGTGCCCGTGACCTGAAAGAATGCCTGTTACTGCAACTGGAAAACTTCACCGAAAACGACATCCCCAGACTGAAAAAAATTCGCAGCATTATTCAGGATCATCTGGACCTGCTCGGCAGCCATGATTATGCAAAATTAAAACGCTATACCCGGATGAGCGAAGAAGAGCTGGCCGCAGTCATTAGCTTTATCCAGACACTCAATCCCCGGCCCGGCGCACTAATCGCTAAATCATCCACCCAGTATGTGGTACCCGACGTATTTGTACGTAAAGAAAAAGGCCGCTGGGTGGTAGAATTAAATCCGGATACAGCGCCTAAATTACGCGTCAATCCGCTTTATGCCAGCTTCATCAAACGCGGCAATCAGAGCGATGACAACACCTTCATGAAAAATAACATGCAGGAAGCACGCTGGTTTATCAAAAGCCTGCAAAGTCGCAACGAAACTTTAATGCGGGTAGCGACATCTATCGTAGAACACCAGCGCACCTTCCTGGAATACGGTGATGAAGGCATGAAACCACTGGTTCTCAGGGATATTGCCGAAGAACTGGAACTGCATGAATCAACTATTTCGCGGGTGACCACCCAGAAATATATGCATACACCGGCGGGTGTGTTCGAATTCAAGTATTTCTTCTCCAGCCATGTCGGCACTTCCGATGGCGGAGAATGTTCAGCCACGGCCATCAGAGCCATGATTAAAAAGCTGATCAATAAAGAGGACCCCAAAAAACCAATGAGCGACAATAAACTTGCCGGCTTACTGGTTGATCAGGGCATAAACGTGGCGCGTAGAACTGTGGCAAAATATAGAGAAGCCATGATGATACCGCCATCCAACGAGCGTAAACGCCTCACCTGAGGCCTAAATGAGACGAAGGAGTCCTTATGCAACTCAATCTCACTGGACACCATATAGAAATCACCGATTCACTGCGTAATTATGTGCAGGAAAAAATGGAACGGGTTGAACGCCATTTTGACAAAGTGACCAATTCCCACGTCATACTGACCGTAGAGAATGTACGACACAAGGCGGAAGCCACTATCCATATGAGCGGCAACGATGTGTTTGCAGAAAACACTGAAGACAATATGTACGCTGCTATCGATGGTCTGATTGATAAACTGGATCGCCAGGTGAAGAAACATAAGGAGAAAATCACCAATCACCACAAAAGAGCGCCTATTCCTAACGTGGACATGAGCGAATAGTAGAGCACCATGGATATCAGTCGGTTAATAGCTCCCGAACGCGTTATTTGCCTGGACGAAATCAGTAGCAAAAAACGTTTACTGGAAAAACTCAGCCAGTTACTGGCACTGGGTGCGCCAGGCTATGACCCTGCTGATATCTTCAACAAGCTTATTGAACGAGAACGACTCGGCTCAACCGGCCTCGGTCATGGGGTTGCCCTGCCCCATGGCCGACTGGGCGAAAACGATACGACTATCGGCGCCTTTATCAAACTGGATACAGGCGTCGATTTTGACAGCCCCGACAACCAGCCCGCCGATTTACATTTCGCCCTGCTGGTTCCCGAACATCACACCAGCGAACATTTGCAGATGCTGGCATCACTGGCCGGCATGTTTAGCGATGCTGAATTTTGTGCCGCATTAAGAAAATGCCATTCCGATGAAGAACTGTTCAAATATATCTCTGGCTGGTCAGAAGCCAGTTAGCTGGCTTATCCATCTATCATGATTGACAAGCTCACACCCCAGAATCTGTTTGAACACCTGCAGGAAAGCATCGATTTACACTGGGTTGCCGGCACCCAGCACGCCACCCGCACCATCAACCGTAATCTCCATCTAAATCAGAAAGCAACCCTGATTGGTCATCTCAACCTGATTCATCCCAATCGCATACAGGTTATTGGCAAAACAGAATGGAATTATCTGGATAATCTGAAAAAAAATTCCAGAGAAGATACCCATAAGCAGATTTTCTCCCGCCGTACGGCTGCCATTATTATTTCTGATAACATCCAGGTTCCCGAAGAATTTATTGAACTGGCCAACGCACATCAAACACCACTGCTGTTAAGTAGCCTGAGCAGCAGTGACTTAATTGAATCAGTGCGCTTCTACCTGTCAAACGTGCTGGCTGACAAAATAACCGTCCACGGCGTTTTTATGGAGGTTATGGGCACCGGTGTCCTTATCACCGGAGAAAGCAGTATTGGTAAAAGCGAACTCGCGCTGGAACTTATTACTCGCGGGCATCGCTTAATTGCCGATGACGCTGCCATTTTTACCCGGGTTGGCCCCGGCGTACTTATTGGTAGCTGCCCCGAAGTATTGACTGATTTTATGGAAGTGCGGGGGCTGGGCGTATTAAACATACGTGCCATGTATGGTGAAAACGCCATCAAGAAAAACAAATATTTGCGTTTAATCATTCGTATGGAACATATGTCGATTGAAGACCAGCAACAACTTGATCGACTTTACGGTACGCGCACCATGCACACTATACTGGATGTCGGTGTACCTGAAATTATGCTGCCCGTTGCCAGTGGTCGCAACCTGGCCGTTATGGTGGAAGCGGCTGTGCGCAACCATATACTGATGGAACATGGACACAATGCCAGTGAAGAATTTATACAGCGACAAAGTCAGTTCATGAATTAATTTTTACTCAACACACAAACGGTAATTTGGTTTGTACTGATAAATGAAAAAAGTCAAATATGAAACTTGTCATTATTAGCGGACTCTCCGGTTCAGGAAAAACAGTTGCCCTGCATACCCTGGAAGATGAAGGCTTCTATTGCGTAGACAATTTGCCGCTTGGTCTATTGGCCGAATTTGCCAAACAGATCATGAATCATCAAATGCACATCTATAATGAAGTTGCTGTCGGCATTGATGCACGCAGCGGCGTTAACGACATGCGCCGATTCAGTGAAATCATAAAACAGATAAAAGCCTCTGGCATCGAAGTTGAAATTATTTATTTTCAGGCTGAAATCAATGCCCTTATCAAGCGCTTCAGTGATACACGTCGCCGTCATCCGCTGGCAAAAAAAGGCATCCCACTGGCTGAAGCTATCGATATAGAACGCAACCTGCTGTCGCCTATCGCTGTAGATGCCGACCTTTGCCTGGACACTACCCACACCAATGTCCACCAACTGCGGGAACTGATAAAACAACGCATTTTGTCACGCCCGGAAGCCGAACTCTCAGTTCTCTTCCAGTCTTTTGGCTTCAAACATAGCGTACCCACCGATTCCGATTTCGTATTCGATGTACGCTGTTTACCCAATCCACACTGGGAAGCTAAATTACGGCCACTGACCGGACAGGATCCGGAAGTCCAGGCATTTTTGCAGGATCAGCAAGATGTTATCGACATGTATAGTCACATTCGAAATTTTATGGATTTCTGGATTCCACATTTTGCTCAGCAAAACCGTTATTATTTAACAGTTTCCATTGGCTGCACCGGTGGCCAGCATCGTTCTGTGTATATTGCCGAACAGTTATGCAATTATTTCAAAGGCAAATACGCCAATGTTTCATTGCGCCACCGGGAAATGAATTAAGGGAAATAAATAGTGAGTGTTGGATTATTACTGGTCACCCATGAAGGCATAGCACAGAACATGTTAGACACGGCAAAAAAAATACTCGGTGTCTGCCCGCTAGCCACCAGAGCGCTGGAAGTACCGCTGGACATTGAAACGGATATTATTCAACAACAGGCGATCAATTATATTGATATTTTAAATAAAGATCATGGCGTGTTAATGCTGACTGATTTATATGGCAGCACGCCCAGCAATATCTGCCACCAATTAATTAATCAGGCCGACATCAAACTGGTTTCTGGACTCAATCTTCCGATGCTGGTCCGTATACTCAATTACCCACAATTGAATCTGCAAGACATGACACTCAAGGCGCTGAGCGGTGGACACGATGGAATACGCCTGTGTGATTATGGAGATAGCTATGCCTGAGTTAAGCCAAACTATCGATATCACCAACAAACTGGGAATGCACGCCCGGGCAGCAGCGAAGTTTGTCAATACGGCGTCCGGCTTTTCCAGTCATGTTGATGTGGAGCGCAATGGCCAACGGGTAAATGGCAAAAGCATCATGGGTGTTATGATGCTGGCAGCAGCCATGGGCACACAAATTATTTTGCATATAAACGGTGACGATGCCGAACAATGTTTAGCGGCGTTACAAACACTGATTAACAATAAATTCGACGAAGACGAGTAACTCATGTCAATAATGTTCAACGGTATAGGTGTATCAAAAGGCATTGCCATCGGGCAAGCTTATTTGTTCTACCGTGAACAACCGGAAGTACCTGAATACACAATTGATGAAAGTCGTCTGGATAATGAAATCGAACGCTTCTATCGGGCGCGCAATCGGGCACAACAGCAACTGGTAGACATCAAGGAAAAAATATCTTCTGACGTCCCGCAGGACATTACCCAGTTTATCGACACCAATCTGTTGATGCTGGATGATCCTATCCTTTGTGAGGATACAATCAAACATCTGAAACAGCGTTCATGCAATGCTGAATGGGCACTACAGGCACAATGTGATCGTCTGGTTAAAATATTTGACGACATGGACGACCCCTATCTTAAAACACGTAAAGACGACATCATTCATGTTGTACAACGCATCCAGCGATGCCTGGCTAGCGATAACGAAGACATGCCGGTTAGCGAGGAAGAGCAACTCAAGGGGCGCATCATTATTGCCGATGATTTAACGCCCGCAGATACTCTGCTAATGCAGCACCAGAAAATTGCCGGGTTTATTACCGAGTACGGCGGCCCCTTATCACATACCGCAATCCTCGCACGTAACCTGGGTATACCGGCAATTATCGGTGTACACAATGCCAAGCAGTTAATCCAGGCCAGTGAGAAACTGGTTCTGGATGGCCATCGCGGCATGATTATCGCTAATGCCGACCGCAGAACGATCAGTCATTTCCGCGGCCTGAAAAAAGATGAAAAATTACGCCGCAAAAATCTGTTTGATTTAAAAAACAAACCCACCATCACAACAGATAAACACAAAATTATTTTACTGGGCAATATAGATCGCCCGGCAGATGTACGCACACTGCGACAATTCGACCATACCGGCGTGGGACTGTATCGCACAGAAATGCTGTTTATTCATCGCAACGAATACCCGACAGAAGAAGAACAGTTCGACACTTATCGACGTGCATTACGCGCATTAAAAGGTCACCCGCTAACCATTCGCACCAGTGACCTGGGCGCCGATAAAGAACTGGAGGATTCCCTGCAGCATGGTCCGCTGGCTCATAATCCAGCGATGGGTTTACGCGCTATTCGTCGTTGCCTGAAAGAACCGCGGCAATTTATGCGTCAATTGCGCGCCATCTTACGTGCCGGCGCATATGGCCCGGTATGCATGATGATTCCGATGTTAACCTGCGTATCGGAACTGGATCAGACTTTTGAATTAATCGAGCAGGCAAAAAATGAATTAAAAAAACAAAAAATTCGTTTCGACCCAAATCTGCAAATCGGAGCCATGATTGAAGTACCAGCCGCCGCTTTATCGGCACACACTTTCGCAGAAAAACTCGATTTTCTTTCCATCGGCACCAACGATTTAATTCAATATACTCTGGCACTGGATCGCATCGATGACGAAGTGAGTTATTTATACAAACCACTACATCCCTCGGTGCTTAAACTCATTGACCTTACCTTACAGGCGGGTACCAGTGCGGGTATTCCTGTCTCCATGTGCGGGGAAATGGCCAGTGATTCTCAATACACCCGTTTGCTACTGGGTATGGGCTTAAAATGTTTTAGCGTGCAGGCAAACAGCTTGCTCGACATTAAACATATTATTAACCATAGCAACCTGAATAAACTGGTTCCAAAAGTTAGCGAATTACTCAAGCTGGCCCACGTTAATGATATCGAATGTGGTGTCGATGCATTAAATCGAGAATTTAGTTAAACACATTATTCAGTCCTTCGATAAAAACCCTGTCGACACTTTCCTGCTAAACTAAGGTAAAATCTGTTTTGTTAACGTAAGTTACTGAACTACCTGTCAACTCGGCACTGAACCGAGACAGTAAAAACAATAAATTCCGGGCTCACTCCAATGGCAGAAACAACAGACACTGCAGAAAAAACCGAACAGAACCTGCAGGTGCTGGCTGAAGCCCTGGAGTCCGGTACATTACATCACGCCCAGGGTATGCTCAACGCCCTGCATCCAGCCGAAATAGCCCATTTACTCGAATCCCTGCCACCCCGAGAGCGCATAGTCATCTGGGATCTGGTTGGCAAGGAAAATGAAGGTGAAGTTCTGATCAATGTCGGCGAAGAAATCCGCAGCCATTTAATCAAGGACATGTCGCCAGAAGAACTGGTATCGGTTGCGGAAGGTCTGGCCGTCGATGATTCGGCAGATTTCGTACAGTCGTTGCCTGATGCCGTCATTGATCGCGTATTACATTCCCTCGATAGCCAGCACCGCAAACACCTGGAATCGGTTTTGTCTTTCCCGGAAGACAGCGCCGGCGGTTTGATGAATACCGACACTATCACCGTGCGCCCCGAAGTAACAATCGATGTGGTGTTACGTTACCTGCGATTGCTTGGCGACATCCCGGATCTAACCGATAACCTGATCGTGGTCGATCATGAAAATCACTATCTCGGCATGTTGCCGCTGTCACAACTGCTGGTTAATCAGCCCGGCAAAACTGTCGCAGAAATCATGGATAATGAAAGCGAAGCCATTCCATCGGATATGCAGGACAATGAAGTGGCAAAATTATTTGAGACACTGGATTTAATTTCCGCACCGGTCATTGATGGCAACAATGTTTTACTCGGCCGAATCACTATCGATGACGTGGTTGATGTTATCCGTGATGAAGCCGATCACTCGGTATTGAGTATGGCCGGCCTGATCGATGAAGAAGACCTGTTTGCTCCCGTCATTCCCAGCAGCCAGCGGCGTGCCATCTGGCTGGGCATCAATCTGATTACCGCATTCATGGCCTCCTGGGTGGTGAGTAATTTTGAAACCACGCTGGAAAAAGTGGTGACCGTGGCCATTTTAATGAACGTGGTCGCCAGCATGGGCGGCATTGCCGGCAGCCAGACTATTACCCTGGTGATTCGTGGCCTGGCGCTGGGCCAGGTGAGCCGCAGCAATCGACGCTGGATATTCAATAAGGAAGTTATCGTCAGCCTGCTTAACGGCGCGCTGTGGGCTGTCGTCGTCGCCGCCATTGCCACACTCTGGTTTAATGATTTTTCCATCGGCCTGGTAATTGCCGCTGCATTAATAATCAATCTGGTGTTTGCCGCCAGCTCGGGCGTCATCATTCCAATTATGTTGCGCAAGCTGGGTATTGACCCGGCCATTGCCGGCAGCGTCATCCTGACCACCATTACCGATATTGTCGGCCTGCTGGCCTTCCTTGGTCTGGCAACCGTTTTCCTGCTGTAAAATTCTAAGGAAGAGCGGGCGCTAATTCGATATAATCCCAGCCTGTTTTGGGCAACTTTTGCCAGAATTAATCTTTGGACCAATAATGAATTTTATCGAAACCCGCGGCAATGACGGCCAGCATCCTGAAAAAGTCAGTTTTTCTGAGGCAATTCTCGCCCCCATCTCATCATATGGCGGCATTTATTCACCTGAGCATCTGCCAGATCTGGGTATCGATTTTCTTCAACAACATCTAAATTCAAATTACAAAACACTCGCCAGGGCCATACTTGGCGCTTTCGAAATCGACATTGATCAGGCGGTCATCGATAAAGCGCTGAGCCTGTACGATGCATTCGACGACAGCAGCAATCCCGTTCCTGTGACTAAAGTGGATGACGATTTATATGTCAGTGAGCTTTACCATGGCCCGACGCGAGCGTTTAAAGACATGGCGCTGCAGCCCTTTGGTGTGATCTTATCGGCAATGGCTCAAAAACGTCAGGAAAACTATTTAATCCTGGCCGCCACCTCTGGTGATACCGGGCCTGCGGCACTGGAAACCTTTAAGAATCGCGATAATGTTCAGGTTGCCTGCATGTATCCTGACGGCGGCACATCCGATGTGCAACGTTTACAGATGGTGACAGAAGATGCGGCCAACTTAAAAGTCATTGGCATCAAAGGTGATTTTGACGATGCTCAGAACGCTCTGAAACGTTTACTCGGTTCCGCCACCTTCAAAGCCAGGTTAAAAGAAAAAAACATTCATTTGTCTGCTGCCAATTCGGTTAACTTTGGTCGCATAATTTTCCAGATTATTTATCACATTCATTCCTACCTGGAACTGGTCAGACAAAACGCCATTGAACTGGGTGACAAGGTATACCTGAATGTTCCCAGCGGCAACTTCGGCAATGCGCTGGGCGGATACTACGCCATGAAAATGTGCCTGCCAGTCGAAAAAATTCTTATCGCATCGAATCGCAATAATATACTCACTCAATTTATTAATACCGGCAAGTATGACCTGCGCCAGCTATCAGTTGTTGCCACCACCTCACCCGCTATGGATATATTAAAATCATCCAATATAGAACGCGTGTTATTTGATTTATTTGGTTCCGAACGCACCAGAGACTTGATGCTGCAACTGGATAATGAAAAATATTATGAATTAACGCCAACAGAGCTGGCACAGTTACAGGCTATTTTTGCGGCTGATTTCTGCGACGATGATGAAGGTAAAAAATATATCAAAAACACCTTTGCCAAAGGCTACCTGATGGACCCGCATACCGCGACCTGCTTCAAGGCATACGATACTTGCCGAGACAAAGCCTTAAAAACAATTGTTTATTCAACTGCAGAATGGACCAAGTTTTCACCCGTTATCGCCAATGCACTAACCGGTGAGGTAGACGCGCACGATATTGATGCGCTGCAATCCATTGCCAAAGAAGCGAATATTGAAATTCCTGTCATTATTAGTGCGCTGTTTGATAAAGATATCGCACAGAAATCCATTATTGAGAAAGAAAATATCGAAGCAGAGATTCTGGCTTTTTTATAAGGTCTCAGAAATTTCTGTTTACAGAAAAACTTGAGCCATAAAAAAATAGCAGCTCTAAGCTGCTATTTTTTTATGCCCGACTTTGCCCTGGTTTGCTCTTTCTTCTGGAAATACCAATCAGCCCAATCAAGCCCGAGGCAAATAACCAGGCTGCCGTAGGTACTGGCACCCTGGCCATATTTGTTTCCGATAAAGCAGCCGAGAAAAAACTAACACCACTCAGGGTGTCATGCGATCCGGCCGTCAACATATCAAATGACCATAGGCCAGATATTTCATCTGTATGTGATAGCTGAAAAAAATTATCGTGATTCAGATACTCATCAGCAGGCGAACTCGTCCAGGCTATCTGCTGATTCATATTATAAGCCGCTGCATCATCAGCCAGCAGATTGGCTTCTGCGGCTGTGGATAGAATCAGTAATGAAACCAGTCCCGCCAAAGTACTTATTAGTGTATTTTTCATATCGATTTATCAATTGGTATATTCATTTATACTAAATTATAAAACCTGGACGCCGGGATAAAATCCCCCGTACAGGTTAACTGCAGCAAATAATTTCAACCGACGTGGTTAGATTAAAATAAAAACGGGAGAAATCTGAGGAAAAACAGCTAGCAAAAGAAAGGCCCACCAGAAACCTGGCGGGCCTGAATGATTTCCCGCGCAGCGTTAACTGCAGGGAGATTTGTTTTCAGCTACTTGCGGCGTTGTGCCTGAATCCGTAAGCGCAGGGCATTCAATTTAATAAAGCCTTCCGCATCCTGCTGATTGTAGGCACCTTCATCATCCTCGAAAGTAGCAATTTTCTCATCGAACAGTGAATCGGTTGCCGAACGGCGACCAACCGCGGTTACAGCCCCTTTATACAACTTAATGCGCACCTCACCATTGACGTTTTGCTGTGACGCATCAATCATTTCCTGCAGCATTTCGCGTTCCGGACTCCACCAGTAGCCGTTGTATATTAGTTCAGCGTATTTCGGCATCAGGGAGTCTTTCAGGTGGGCCACTTCACGGTCCAGCGTCAACGACTCCATGGCACGATGTGCTTTCAGCATAATGGTACCGCCGGGGGTTTCATAACAGCCCCGTGATTTCATACCCACATAACGATTCTCTACAATATCGAGACGACCGATACCATTCTCACCACCCAGTTTGTTCAACTGCGTCAGCACTTCGGCCGGTGTCATACGCTGACCATCGATGGCAACAATGTCACCCTTTTCATAACTCAGCTCTACATAGGTCGGCTTATCCGGTGCGGCTTCCGGCGAAACGGACCAGCGCCACATGTCATCCTCTGCTTCGGCCCACGGATCTTCCAGAATGCCGCCTTCATAGGAGATATGTAGTAGATTGGCATCCATCGAATAGGGTGATTTTTTACTGTTTTTGGCAAAGTCCACGTCAATGCCATGCTCTTCAGCATAGGCCATGAGTTTTTCCCGGGAATTCAGATCCCATTCACGCCAGGGTGCAATCACCTGTACGCCGGGTTTCAATGCATAAGCCCCCAATTCGAACCGCACCTGGTCATTGCCTTTGCCGGTGGCGCCATGGGAAATAGCATCAGCACCGGTTTCATTGGCAATTTCGATCAGACGTTTCGCAATCAGCGGACGGGCAATAGAAGTACCCAGCAGGTACTCGCCTTCATAAATGGCATTGGCCCGGAACATCGGGAACACATAGTCGCGCACAAACTCTTCACGCAGATCCTCGATATAGATTTCTTTAATACCCATAGCCTGTGCCTTGGCTCGCGCCGGCTCGACTTCTTCACCCTGGCCAATATCTGCCGTAAAAGTAACTACTTCACAACCGTAGGTATCTTCCAGCCATTTGAGAATAATGGAGGTATCAAGACCGCCAGAATAGGCGAGTACGACTTTGTTGACCTTGGACATGCACATGCTCCGGTGAATTTCGAGAATAATCTGGGCTGCGCATTATACCGGAGCTTGCGCCTGGAGGGCAGTTCTAAAAATCAGCATTTGCTGAATGTTCAGCACAGGAACAACCCGGTAACCGGAGAAAAGAGCTTATTTTAAAGGCCACTAAAATCAGTGACGACTGATGGAAACGATTACCCGGCGATTTTTTGCGCGACCATCAGGGGTCCAGTTACTAGCTACGGGATAGCGTTCACCCTTGCCAGAAATACTGATCTGATGGGGTTTCACCCCCTTATTGACCAGATACTGCTGCATGGTCTGTGCTCGACGCAGAGACAGACTGCGATTATATCTGCGAGTACCACGACTATCTGCATGGCCTTCAATCTTGATCCGACTCTCAGGATAATTGATCGCAAACATGGCTATTTCATCCAGCGACTGCCTGGCTCGTCCATTCAGACGAAATTTGTTCTTACTGAAGTGAATAATCGCGTCACTGGCCTGATCGATATTGTAGGGCAGTAGCTGGCTGATACATTGCTGAAATTGAGGCAAGGCATCGTAAAAATTGGCTGAAGACAGCACCACTGAAACATCATCTTCCTGCGTCGCCCAGTCTTTATACTGAAAGGTCGGCATCATGCCCTTGTCCAGCTCATATAGCATTTTAAGCGCCATATCCTGGCTCATATAAATTGGCATATCGCCTTTAAAGATCGACAATTGCCCTAGCTCAACTTCATTGCCCGGCTTCCAGAACGGCGGCACGGATAAAACACTGGCAGCACTATCTCGCATTGATGGCTGTAAGACATGAATCTCAAAGGCCAGCTCGCCCCCGGCAGAATGGACGAACAGGCCCTGTCCGTAGCGTGGTATGGGGTGCACTAGCTCACAGCGGACAGGCGAAGTTTTCAACTGCCATTGAGATTGTTCAAGCGATGCCTGATAGCGTTGGCTAGCCGTTGCCAGGGATGATACTAGTACACATATTAATATAGATAGAAGGCGACAAATCATGGTTTTATTTTTCAATATCCGAGCGCTCTTTTACACTATAGCGTCACTAGCATTTCAAACTTTAATCCAAATCTGGAATTTTCTGACTATGCTGAATTATCATCTTCAAAAGGCATGTACCTAACTTCGACTATGTTATAAACAAATTCTCCACTGGGACTACTTACCGTTACATCATCGCCCGCCATTTTTCGCATCAACGCGTTAGCCATCGGAGAATCCATACTGATATACCCTCTGCTCGAATCAAACTCATCCGGGCCAACGATGCGGTAGCGAAGCATTTCACCATGTTCATCTTCCAGTTCAACCCAGGCACCAAAATATATCTTTGACTTGTCATCTTGATGCGTATCGACAACTTTTAATTCATCCACCCGCCTGGACAGGTAGCGAACACGGCGATCAATCTCCCCCAGCTCTTTCTTTCGATAAATGTATTCAGCATTTTCAGAGCGATCACCTTCAGCAGCGGCGGCCGATAATGCCTTCACGACTTCCGGGCGTCTTTGGTTCCATAAAACATCCAGTTCCTGATCCAGTCGAGCTTTACCATCTGCGGTAATATAACTGGAGCTGCTGGGAGCTGGCGGCCGATATCTACCCATAATTTTTTAAAATATTTTTTGGTTTAAAAGAAAAAAGGACGCCGAAGCGCCCTTGCAATAATAAAACACTGGTTTATTATTGTTATCCGATTAACTGATCATTAAACCTTTTCTGATCAGTATGATTCTAAAATTCGTAGCGCTGTATAATATCTTTTACCAAACCGCTACGAACAATATCGTTATGTTCAAACTGGTGAACGTATACTGAATCAAGATCACCCAGTCTGTCAATAGCATCCTGTAAGCCAGACTGATTACCAATATCCGACTGTTTGATGTCACCATTCACAACGACCCTGCAATTTTCACCGATACGGGTTAAAAACATTTTTAACTGTCCGCGAGTACAATTTTGCGCTTCGTCCAGTACAACAAAGGAATTGTTAAATGTTTTACCCCGTAAATAGGCCAGCGGCGATACAACGATGCGACCATTTTTTAATCCACAATCAACGACACCTTTACCTAGTCGATCATTCAGGCAATCACGAAAAGCATCAAAATAAGGATCAAATTTTTCCTGCAAATCACCGGGCAAAAATCCCATATTTTCCCCGGCTTCTACTGCCGGTCGCGATATAACAATTTTATCTATACGTCGACTTTCCAGCTCTTCTGCAGCAATTGCACC
Source organism: Gammaproteobacteria bacterium (assembly GCA_026195895.1). Taxonomy (GTDB): domain Bacteria; phylum Pseudomonadota; class Gammaproteobacteria; order SZUA-229; family SZUA-229; genus JAPHRO01. The sequence continues at coordinate 28,033 of JAPHRO010000015.1, read as the reverse complement.
AGCACAATAACTTTTTCCTGTACCCGCAGGCCCAGTACCAAAGGTTAGTTTATGCGCTTTTATTGCTGCAATATATTGACCCTGTGATTGATTTTTTGCCTGTAGGGGCGGAGCAGCTTTGGGAGTAATATGTGCTTCGATGTAAGGATTATGTGAGTTTATATCAACGACAACGGAATCAGCCGACCCTCGCTTGCGGGCCTGTCGTTGAGCTCTTTTCTGTGCAGCGGATCTTCTAGCCATACGAATACCTTTTTAAATATTTAACAAACAATATTAAGTGATGTATTACCGATGTTTTATGGCGGAGACCACCTCCTTTTCATTTTGTGGTTTGAAAAAGTTATAGTGGATTAAAACTGCAGCGTCAAGAAATTAAAATAATTTTTTAATTTAAATAAAAATATCTTTACTCTATTTATTGGCAGTGATATTTTGAAAGGCCGCTATTGAATAAATCACGTCTTTTTTCTGCTTAATTTTTGTATTCTGTAACAAATTAGAGCCACAATATATCTGTTAAAGACAGACAATCATTACAGCTTTTGCTGGATAATAAAAATCTAACGAGGTTTTTTTCTGCGATCTTCAAATAATTCAAATCTGAAATACCAGGCAAGATAACCAAATGCTGCCAGCAATGTCCCAAGCACAAGAAACAACAAACTTATAACAAACAATATGCGCACTTCATTCATAACATGCCGTTTCTGGCTTGTGCTGGCAACTAAATCTAATTCTTTTTCTTTTATATGCAGCAGGATGTTGCTCTTATCATTTTTTAATCGCTCAACCTCATAATCAGTGTACGCGATCTCATCTACAGCAATAACATCTTTATTATTTTTCTGCTCACTAGACATTTGCAATACTTTGTCTATGTGCTGCATTTCCTGTTTTAAACCATCGATTTCAAGATTTGAAGTTACGATACCTTCAAAAATAATGGACACATTTTCTTCGAATTGATTTATACGAAGCCAGGACAGGCTAACGACTGAAAAAATAATGAGCGTACCAAGGATGGCGCAAATCCTGTAAAAGCGCATAGCTGTGGGCATAGGAAATCTCAGGTTAATCCGCTGTTAAAATCTATTTATCAAATGAAGCCGCGTGATGGTAAGCCAGTTTGCACCAGTGTTGCATTTCCTGCAGCAGATTTTTATTTTCTTCTTCGGGCCAGAATGGATTGAAACTCACCCATTCGTTGCCAATTTCTTTAATAATTTCGCCGCCTTTTACCAGAGCACCCGATACCGCCTGTTTTGGCAGGCGATACATTAAAGCACTGAGTCCAATAGCAGCACCAAACATCACGCCTTCTTTGGTGTGCACAAGATAATAGGCATGATTATCCGTATCTGGACAATAAAATTTAATATCCGGCAATTCTTCTGTAGATTTCACCAGCAATTGAACAATATCAGAATGTGCTGATGGTTGATGCAGTTTTAAAAATTCAATAATACTCTGGTTTTCAGATCGGCTTAATTGACCTTCAAACTCTCTTACCGGATCAGACAGACTCATTCTATGCAACTCCTGGCAGGGACAATATATAATTATCCCCCGATTATGGCGTCAGGTACTGGAAACATCAATCGTCGATTAATGCAAATGAGAGGTTTATCAATAGATTAGGAACGATTAAAAAAACTCAGGCCAACTGATCAAATACACGAGCAGCGATGGCAATAGCCTGGTCAATGTCTTCATTTAAAACGTTATAGTGCCCCATCTTCCGCCCTGGGCGCGCCTCCTCTTTACCATAGAGATGCAACTTTACAGTCGGTTCTGCAAACAATGATTTCCAGTCAGGCTGCCAGAGATCACCGAGAAGATTAATCATTACTACAGGAGAAATAAGACGGGTATCACCAGGCGTTAAATCACTCATGACCCGAACCTGTTGTTCAAATTGCGAAGTAACAGCCGCATCTTTGGTGTAATGACCACTATTGTGAGGTCTTGGCGCCATCTCATTAAAAATGAGTCGATCATCTTTAGTAACAAAAAATTCAACTGCAAGCACTCCCACATAATCCATTGCTTCGGCGAGCTTTATCGCTTTGTCCTGTGCTTCCTGTGCGAGCTGTTCACTGATGCGAGCCGGTATGATTGATTGATGCAACACACCATTTCGATGCTCATTTTCAGCCGGTAAATAACAGTTAACTTCACCTCTTTTATTGCGCGCCAACAGAGCAGAAATTTCACATTTAAGCTGTATTCTTGTTTCCAGTACACATTCAACACCCTGCATACTGCGAAAAGCATCTATCGCCTGTTGCAGGTTTTCCACAACATGCTGGCCTTTACCGTCATAACCCAGGGTTGCGGTTTTTAAAATAGCTGGCGTACCAATGGAGACGATTGCAGGAGCCAGATCTTCTTCGCTATAAATTGCAGCAAATAGCGCAGGCTCTAATCCAGCTTTTAAGGCAAAGTTTTTTTCATGGATTCTGTTCTGAGCAATTTCCACCGCTGACGCTGATGGATATACCGGTTTTTTTTCTGCCAGATATTTAAGGCTGGCCGCAGGAACATTTTCAAATTCAGTGGTGATGGCATCACACAATTCGATCATACGATCCAGCGCAGACTGATCGGTATAAGACGCCTGCACATGCTGATCGGCAATCCGGCCGGCTGGACTTTTTGCATCGGGATCCAGCACAACTGTCAAATATCCCATGGTGCGCGCAGCCACACAAAACATGCGGCCCAGTTGGCCGCCACCTAAAACACCTAAGGTTGCACCCGGTAATAACATAGCATTTATTCTTCTGGTGGTAATTCCATGGCTAGCACGGCATCCTGTTGATCAGCCCTGAAATCGGCCAGTTTTTCTGCCAGTTCATCATTCTGGTTGGCCAGTATTGAAACCGCATATAGCCCGGCATTTGCTGCACCGGCTTCACCAATGGCAAAGGTGGCGACAGGAACACCCCTGGGCATTTGCACGATGGATAGCAATGAATCCATACCTTTCAAATATCGCGAATTCACCGGCACACCAAGGACAGGCAGTGTAGTTTTAGCCGCCAGCATGCCCGGCAGATGCGCAGCGCCCCCCGCGCCGGCAATGATACAGGCCAGGCCACGCTCACGCGCGGTAGCCGCATATTCAAACAGCAGGTCGGGGGTTCGATGCGCAGAAACAACTCTTGCCTCATACTCCACCCCAAAGGCTTCTAGCTGCTGTACCGCATGCTGCATGACAGGCCAATCGCTATTGCTCCCCATCACCACACCCACTTTCATGTTTGCCATGTCGTCGCCTTTAACCTTAGTATCCGCGAGAAAACCGCGTATTTTATATGAAACGGATTTTTTTTACGAACCGGATGATGCTACAGAACAAATCGAATAGAATGCACCAGACAGATAAACATAGAGAATATCATGGAAAAAGTACTCATTACTGGTGGCGCCGGATTTATCGGTTCCCATACTGCCGATTTACTGATGCAACAGGGCATTGCTGTCAGAGTACTGGACAATCTCTCATCAGGCCATAGAAACAACCTCCCCAGCCAGCATCCGTTACTGGAATTTATTGAAGGCGATATCTGCGATCCTGAGCGCGTAAACGAAGCCATGCAGGATGTTACCCGGGTTTTGCACCTGGCCGCCCAGGTATCTGTCGTCGCCTCGCTGGAAAACCCCATATTCTCAGCCCAGCAAAATATTATGGGCTATCTCAATATTCTCGACAGCGCGCAAAAAACCGGCGTGAAACGCATGGTTTATGCATCTTCGGCGGCTATCTATGGTGAACCTCCCTCACTGCCCCTGGACGAAGACGTACCCGTAAAACAGCTTTCGCCCTATGCACTGGAAAAACAGATCAACGAAGAATATGCTGACCTCTATCACCGATTACATCAATTATCTTCACTAGGCATGCGATTTTTCAATGTGTATGGCCCGCGGCAGGATCCCAAATCCCCTTATGCAGGTGTCATCGCCCTGTTTGTTGATCGCATAAAAAACAAACAGGCGATAACCGTCAACGGCGATGGCCAGCACACGCGTGATTTTATATATGTTGGCGATGTAGCCCGGGCCAACGTGGCAGCGCTACATAGTGACTACCAGGGCGCCTGCAATATCGCTACTGGCAAGAAAACATCATTGCTGGATTTAATTGAAACGCTGTCAGAGCTAACCGGCAATCCCGCGGAAGTAGATTTTGGACCGCCACGAGATGGCGATATAGTCCATTCCCTTGCCAATCCTTCTCGCATGAACAGAGAACTGAAGCTGGTAGCCGACACATCCTTAAAGAATGGTCTGGCTGACTTGCTACAATCGGTGGCATAAACCATATAAATTGGATATTTGGCCTAATCTTTAATTTTTAAGGCCATATATTGAGGATTTTTAAATTTCATCCTAAACCTAGAAAAATACTATTTATTTTTATAATTTTACTATAAAAATCAATAGTTAAGATAAAACACCAACACCCTATAAAACCACACTGAATATACCATCATTACTCTGGTCTCTTCTATTTCTTCACATTTTTTATATTTTCTGATAATTTTCACAGAAATTTAATTTTAATGGCATACACTGTACCCCCCAGTATACCTGGCTGCGCCAACAACCCTATATACAGGAATCGCAGACCATAGTTATATCGAGATAAAATAATATGAAAAACATAACATCGCAGAAACATAGAATCCGTACAACGCCCCCATTAGCCAGGCGAGCACTGCTTCCAGCAAAAGCACCGGAAGGGCTGTCCGGACTGCAGCAGGCCACCGTGTCACTGATGAACCAGCAGAGCAGAAACTGGGGGTTTTCGGGTTCAGCGCTCAAGGTAAAAAGACAGAAAATCGATCATGACACCTGGCAGCTAACAGTAGAAAACCCCAAAACTCGAAAAGTCATCCTCAAAGTTGAAGGTCATGGCGACAAAGTCTTTGCCCATGAAGATAATCTTGCCCGTATGGCGGAAATGCTGCTTGAAGATGGCCTGAAAATCACCACAACAGGTGCTGATTAGCGAAAATGCCTGCTTTATCTCGGCCCTGAGTAACCTGTAGGAATAATCTGACAAGAATTTCAGCTTTTTGTGACAGACATCACATAGTTATTAGCGGTAAACTATCAGTTGATGATATAGATAACAAAAAGCTGAAGACAATGAACGAACTAAATGAACTGATCCAGGAAATCGTCGATTTCGGAGATGTTATCGCCTATAACGACAATCCTGCCGACGCAGACTTTCAGAACGCCTGCAACCTGTTCAGCAGCTACCTCGACGGGCGCTTTACTGAACTCAATCAGAAGTTTAAGCAAACCGGAAGTACCAGTGAAATTAAATGGGCTGCCAATGAGCTTGAAAAACTGGCCGAACTGATTACCCCGCCCCAGCATGCCACCGGGCCCTGCATCCAATGGACACACAAGCTGTTTAAACACTGCGCTGAAATACAACGTAGTAATATTGAGCATGTCGCCACCAGCGTTACTGGAGCAGGCATCCAGGCGCAGCTTTAAGGCCTGGCTCTGTCGATATTCAGACACAAAATAAAAATATCGGCGGAATGAACTTATTGAAAATGACTGGTTCTTAGTTATAACTGAACGGCTTGTGGTCAAGCCATACAGCGGAAACAATTGTCATAGCTGACTCCCTACAGTCAAATTGCCCCGGTCTCCGGGGCTTTTTTTTAATTCCCCGCATAACATCATCCTCGGATTTTTAGCCATAACAGACTTTACAGCCTATAATATGCCCACCGAGAACTAAGCGAATCTAATATGACAATTGAAAATCAAAAAGTAGTTACTATTAATTACACTCTTAAAGACGACGAAGGCAAGCTAATAGACGCCTCCAATGACGGCAGTTTCTGCTATTTACATGGTGCCAGTAATATCATTCCAGGCCTGGAAGACGCTCTAACCGGAAAAACAAAAGACGATAAGTTTAATATCGTCATTGATCCCAAAGATGCCTATGGCGAGTACAATTCAGCCATTACCCAGGTTGTGGATCGCGCCATGTTCGGTGAAGAAGAAGTAGCTGTTGGCCAGCAATTTCATGCACAGGCTGAAGATGGCGGCATGGTTATGATTACCATCAGCAAAGTGGACGGTGACGATATCACCATCGATGGCAACCATCCATTAGCCGGTGTGACTTTGCACTATGAAGTTCATGTTGCAGATATACGTGACGCGACAGAAGAAGAACTCAGCCATGGTCACGTTCACAGCCACGGCCACTCTTGCGAACATTAATAATTCTCTAATCGAATTATTTGAGTCTGCGTATTCGATAACGCAAACGACTGGACTTCAAGCTCGGATTCAATCCGGGCGTTGCAGACAGTCGTTGTCTTAATTCCGTATTGCTAACCTGTTTTTTTAAAAATGCCGCGACGAAATTTTCATCATAGGTACTGGTAAATCTAAATACCGATTTAAATCTTTTACTAATAGATTTATGAACCAGGCCTGCCGCATTATTCAGCTCCTGTTTATCGATAAAATTTCTTACCAGTACGCCCTGTTCTGATAAATGCTTCAGCATTTCTGCAAACCAGACACCATTTGCCTTTACAACCGGCACAGGCTCACCCTTTTCTTCTGCAAACAAATCTTCAATTATCAGATCAAACTTTTCCCCCTGGTAGTTTTGTAACCAGTGGACAGCATCGCCCTGATAAAGCCTGATGCCACTTCCTTTAACATTGAAGAATTTTTTTGCGATGTGTATATGCGTTTTATCCAGTTCAACACCAATGATTATTTCTGGTTTAACAAAATGCCTCAGCAATTGAATAACTGCACCGCCACCAACACCTAAAACTAGCACCCGTTTAATTTCACCAGGTTTATAAAAAAATGCGGGTAGCATTAACAAATCCCAGACGTGGCCGGTTACTGGATTAGCAGGATTGTACTGCGTATGAAACACGCCATTGGTATACAGGCGCCGGGTATTTCCTGCATTGCGCACTTCATACAGGGTACCTTTGGTCTTTTTTTGCCAGAGCAAGGCCATAAAATTTGATAAATCAGAGTATTTAATATGTATCGAGGAATTCTAACTTGAATTTAGTTAAATATGTGCTTTTGTATTAATGACTAATAATAATTATACAGGCAATCAAATGACACAATTCAGCAACGAACCCAGCTTCCGTGAAAGCGTCAATCTTTCAGTCGATAAAGCGATGACAGCAATGAACCTTGATCCCGGAATAGCACAGGCAATAAAAGCCTGCAACGCAGTATTGCAAGTCCAGTTCCCGGTAAAAATACGTGGCAAAGTCGAGGTTTTCACTGGCTGGCGTGCGACTCACAGCACACATCGATTACCATCCAAGGGAGGTATTCGATACGCACCCTATGCCGATCAGGATGAAGTTGAAGCACTGGCCGCACTCATGACATATAAATGCGCCATTGTCGATGTGCCTTTCGGTGGCTCCAAAGGCGCATTAATGATTGATCCCAGTCTGTACAACCGTGAAGAACTGGAATTAATTACCCGACGTTTCACGCTGGAACTGGTACGCAAAGGTTTTCTTAGTCCTTCGACCAACGTGCCCGCTCCCGACGTCGGCACCGGCCAGAGAGAAATGGCCTGGATTGCTGATACCTACAAACATTTACACCCGGAAGACATCAATTATATTGCCTGCGTTACTGGCAAACCCGTACATCATGGTGGTATTCAGGGCCGTGTCGAAGCCACAGGCCGTGGCGTTCAATTTGCTGTACAGGAATTCTTTCGCCATTCTGCGGATGTGAAAATGGCCCACATGGAAGGTGAACTCGATGGCAAAACCTGTATCGTTCAGGGTCTGGGTAATGTCGGCTACCATGCCACTAAATTTTTATCCGAAGAAAATGGCGTAAAAATAACCGCCGTTATCGAACACGATGGCGCATTGATCTCTGATGATGGCATCAATATTGAAGACCTGTATCAACACATCACCGAACACCGTACCATTAAAAATTTTCCAGCCGCCCGTTTTGAAGAAAATGGTAAGGCAGTACTGGAAAAAGAATGCGATATTTTGATTCCCGCGGCGCTGGAAAGCCAGATCAATCTGGAAAATGCTGATCGCATAAAAACAAAATTAATTGTCGAAGCCGCCAATGGCCCGGTCACCTTTGGTGCTGATGAAATACTCACCAAAAAAGGCGTCGTCATAATACCTGATGCGTATGCCAACGCCGGCGGTGTTACGGTTTCATATTTTGAATGGATTCGTAATATTTCCCATATTCGATTTGGCCGCATGCAAAAACGTCATGATGAATTACGTGGCCATCAGATGGCAGCCATGCTGGAGGAAGCCACCGGATCCAGGGTTTCGGAATCAATGAGGAACAATATTACCCGGGGCGCCGATGAACTTGACCTGGTACGCTCCGGCCTGGATGACACTATGCGTCTGGCTTATCAACAAATCCGCAACACCCTGGAGAGTGAAAAAAATGTGCATGATTTGCGTACCGCCTGCTATGTTGCCTCTATAACCAAGATAACCAGGTCCTATCTCGATATCGGCGTGTTTTAGGACGCGATAACTGCCCTGGGTTAATATGCTCGGGGCAATAACTATGCTGAATCAAATATTGAAGTTAAATACTGCATTTAATCTGGAATCCAGCCCAGCTTATCCCCGCTGTCGCTTTATTTTATTTACATCTGAGCTACACTTATAAACTCACAGCCACATTAAAGGCATGAGTCGCCAGGTTTATACAGACCTGTCATGTATATAATTGCTTCAGCCTCCTCGTTAAGGAACCAATGGTAAATATGGAACAGTTTATGAGCTCCGATTCAGATACACCAGACAATAAAAATAATCCTGACCTGAAAGATCCTGAATATATTTCCAAGGCCATAAAGAATTTCATTCATGGTGATAGCGATACCAATACCAATGCTCCAAAAGCAGCAACGGCTCAGGCGGCTGAAGGCAAACAGTTTCATGATCGCCGAGACATCATCAAGGCTTTAACATCCCTGCAACTCACCTATCATTCTGAATATCAGGCGGGCCAACAGGTCAACATCAATACCGATAGTTTTAAAAGCGCCCTGCTAAACAGCATGGCAAAAATCAGTAATTCTGCCGTTACCAAATCAGTCAATCAAATTGATGGCAGAACCATTGATTTTGTCGAAATGATATTTGGCGCTTTCCTGCGTGATGACAATATTTCGGCAGCCATCAAAAATTTGTTATTACGTCTGCAAATTCCGGCCATAAAAATTGCCATGCTCGACAACCAGTTTTTCCACAACGACAAACATCCGGCACGCCATGTTCTGGATACCATCGCTCACCTGGGCATAGGCATAGATGATGTGGAAAATACCCTGTATAAAACCATGGGCCTTATCGTCGAACAATTACTCAACACATTTGATCAGAATATTGCCAGCTTCAATACGGCACTGATTGCCTTAAATCGACTGACAAAAATTGAAAAGGAAAAGAATGATGAGCAGGAAGCAATCACGCATCAGCAGATTCTTAAAGAGCATGCACGTCATGTAGTGCTTACCGAACTGCAATACCAGACAAAGAACAAAGTATTACCAAAAGAAATCAAACCACTAATTTTAAAATACTGGTCGACCCTGATGCTGCATAAATTTGCCCGCCACGGCAAAGAAAGTGCTGAGTGGAATGAAGTGGTGAATCTGCTCAAACAACTTATTTACAGCCTGCAACCGGTCAAATCCAAAGACCAGTTTTTACTTTTAAAATACGATTCTGCCTCGCTAGTTGATGAAATAAGAGAACACCTTTATTCAACCAAACAGAATAGAGAAGCCATTGATGCAATTATCAACAAACTTGGCGATATTCACCAGCAGCGAATTGATGAGTCCGAATTTGATGTCGATGAAGAACTGGACTTTGAATTCGACGCTGGCGCAATCATTCCAGAAGCAGAAGATGATCTGGTGCAAAAACAACTGGAAAAAGAAGCACAGGCCAAAGAACAGATTTCTCGCTTACCCAGTAATGTGAAACTCGGCGTCTGGTTTGAAGTGTACACCGGCAACAACCGCGCCCTACGCCGACTAAAATTATCCATTATCCTGTTCGATGAAGCCAAACTGGTATTTGTCGATCGCATGGGCAACAAGGTACTGGAAAAACACGCCACCGAATTTGTCGAAGAACTGGAAGCCAATCAGTCGCGCATTATTGATGATCACTCTATATTCAATCATGCACTGGGGCAGGTCATTGCCGGTTTAGTACCCGGAAAATAATCGCTAGGGTGCCCACGGCATGACATTACGTATGCCGCTCATCGCGGGTGCCACATTATGCGTCATCACGTTCATATCCCGCGCCATCTGTCCCATATTCGCATTCAGCGCACGCGTATCCTGACTCAAGGTATTCATTTTACCGGAGATATTATTCACTGATAGCGTGATATGCTGCATGTCCTTCGACATACTGGTCATCGCCGTTTCCATGACTGTAACCACATAGAACATATAGATCACTGCAATCACACCCAGTATCACGCCCGGAATCGCAATCCATTTATTGCGTGTGGACCGCTCTTCCTGCACCTTTGAAAGATAGCCGACTTTTTTATCCACCAGCACTTCCTGTTCCTGCACTTCTTTCAGCGTGGCTTCATGATCGCGCATGATCGATTCGGTTAATTTATTAATGGTGCGCAGGCTTTGGTCTTCTCGCTCACTGCTCACGGCATCAGCTCGGGCAAAGGCGGCATCCAGACCGTCAAATAGTCTGGCCATCGCCTGGTCACGGTGAGACTCTCGGCTATCCGCCTGTTCTGAAATGCGACTAAAGCCTTCACGCACCCCCTGCATTAACGATGACAGTTGTTCATCCCGCGTTTCCCGCTCTTTTTTCATTTCATCCAGCACGAACTTGATACCGGCCAGCGTTTCTTCAGTAGACGCGCCGGATGCTGCGGTTTTCTTTCTGGCGACTTTCCTGGCCACGGTTTTTTTTGCCGTCGCTTTCCTGGGTGGGTTTTGTTCAGAGGTTTCTTTTTCAATCATTTGCTTAATCCTTATTAGACCGCGATAAATTATATGCCACTGTTGCCGGGGAACAGTGAACTTTATCCCAGTGCATTAAATTCAGCTAATACAAAAATGTTGTTAACAAACTGTCAGGCAATCGCACCTGATAACACAGGAATACCGAACGGCCACTGAAAAATTATTGCTAAACACAGGCCAGTAGATGACTAGCTAATGTAATCACAACAGGCTGTGTTTGTCCTCAATATATCGCAACTGATAAATCTTCAACAGGCTGGCAATTGCCTGACGCAGGCGTATTACCGCTTGCGCTTTTCCCGATACATTGATGTATTTAATAGTATCCGGCCAGGCCATGTTGTTCTGGATACGCGCCGCTATGACCTTGCGCTCATCTTCGGTAAGCGCCTCAAGCAGTCGAGGCGCTCGCCGAACCAGTTTAATCAACGGCCACATGCAGGCTTCATAGCCTCGTCGGGTCTGCGCAAAGGACCGTATATCCTGCCAGTCAGATTCGGATAATGTCAGCCCATCTTCGCGTAGATCATTCCTCAGCAACGAGGCCATATTTTTGGCCAGTCCTGCTAACGGCCCAGCTAACCAGCTGGACAAATAATGCTGAAAACGCTGACGTACCGCCTGAAACACGAACTCACCCTGTTCAGTGAGCGGCCTGAGCATCACCGCTGAATGGCTGCCACTGGCATGATCCCGGGTAAATCCCATTCGCACCAGAGCAAAATCAGAGCGCTGCCAGAAACGCAATAAATCCGGCGTGGCACCAAAGCTGGTGCCTATGGCATCTACACCCTGCCGTCTTTCCGCCGCTATGACCTGCTGCAATAAACACGACCCCAGACCCTGTCCCTGCAATTCCGGGTGCACCGCAATGCGCATCACTCGAGCATACCTGAGTGTCGCAGCCGACTCACAACCAGCGTGGAAAGTCAGCGTCTGCGCCAGTAAATGCCCACGCGGGCGTCGCGCACCCCGGTATATTTCGTTCGATAATTTTTCATCCAGCCCGCCTTCTTCATTCACCAGCACCGCCGCCAGAATTTGCTGCTGGCACTCAAGGGTATAAATGCGCACCCCGGGATCATCCAGCATATGACGAAAATCAGACGGCTGGGTGCGGTAATGCGCATATACCAGCAGGCCAAATAGCGAAGATAATTTATCGGCATTCGCAATTAGCTCATCTCGATCCAGTAATACCAGCTTTAGCAAACTGACATCTATTACCCTGGCCGCCGAGACCTCTGGCAATTCCGCATCCAGACACAGCAATTTATCAACCCACTGCTCCACCGGATCCCCCTGTCGCCAGCGTACCGGAGTTTCCATTTTGAACTGTTGCCACCCCGGGGTATATGCATCCAGCACCTTGTTAAATTTCAGCACAAAACCACGGCCAGTGCCTTCATAACCATGTATGGTGCTGGCAAACACACTGGCCGGATAACTGGCAAGAAATTGTTCCAGCAAGGGCAAGGGAATGGCCGAGGCCTCATCCACCAGTAGCAAGTCAGCATCGGGTTGTGCTTCAAGCAGGGCATCCGGCGCCATAAATACTAACTGTGCATCACCCAAAGTTAATTTTGCTCGCTCCGAACTGGCTTGCGGACACTGCTGAGCCGCATGAAAAAAAACCGGATCGCAGGTGCTCAGTCGCGGTGCAGTGACAATTATTTTTTTTACGCCCTGTTGCAACAAGCGCCCTGCAGCCAGACCTAAAGCCGATGATTTACCCCGCCCCCGATCAGATATCAGCACAATTGGGCAGCGCCGCTGCTGCCTGACATTGTCCTCGATTGCTGCAACAACCTGTTGCTGCTCGATAGTGCAAAAAGGTGCGACGGTGGCGATTTCGGTTCGTGGTTTTGTCTCAGATTGCTGTATCTCAGGTAAGGCCTGTCCCTGCCGCAGAAAATAAACACCCGGTTGGTTTTGCAGCAACGACCATAACCGTTGCAGAAAACGACTGGTGTTGAATTCTGGTGTACTTGCTATTTCAGGCAGCAACAGCAATAACAGACCACCGCCACGCAAAGTACCGATAACAGCTCCAAACGCATCCACATCAAATTGCGCACGAGCATCGAATACAATGGCATCATATTCTTTGCCTAACTGGGTACGCGCTTTGTTCGCAGGCAGGGCATCAGCAATATCTGACGATAGCCACAATACAGAATCACCGGAAAGCGCTGCCAGAAAAAAACGGCTGGTCGGCAAGTAGAAGTCTGCGTCACCGGTGAGCAGCAGAACCGCCCGCTGATTATCGGCACGAATGGACTGATACAAATGATCTATCCATTGCTTTGCCTCTCGTTCAGGCCAGGCAAGAGCAGTTTGCAGATTACTGGAAAAGGAATTTTTTGACTTGGACATCTTGCGACGAATTGTAACAGACTCGGCAACGACCTGAACGGCCATGCCACCGGTGTTTATATTTTTATAATAACTTAAAGGTGACAATAATTGCTCACCATCAGCTTAAGCTAATACAGGGATCCATAATTGAAAAGTGTATAGAGGGTATATTTTATTTATGGGTTGTCTCATTTTTATTTATACAAACCGCACCAGTTGCCAATAATAATCGAACCCATGCGCAGCCGCACCTATGATTTGCGCCGTCATTTATCACAACACATACAATAACACCGTAAAATAATGGCAAACACTTCCCGCCAGCACAAACAAATGCCAGATACCGTGAAAATGTTTTACCTTTTTATCGAACACATAAAAAATAACACCAAAGGTATAAAATAAACCACCCGCCAGTAACCACCAGAAACCAACCATGGGCAGCACCTGCAATAATGGCTTGAGCGCAACTAAACATATCCAGCCCATCGCCAGATAAATAATAATCGGCAAGACTCTTTTCTTTTGCGGGATGAACTCAATTACCATACCCATTAATGCCAGTCCCCAGACAATGCCAAAAATTGACCAGCCCCATGCTCCATTGAGAGTGACCAGGGTAAAAGGGGTGTAGGTGCCGGCAATCAATAAATATATGGCCAGATGATCAAGGCGACGGAATATCTGTTTCACATCACCCTGCAGGCTATGATAAAGCACCGAGAACAGATAAAGCAGAAACAGCGTGGCCCCATAAATACTGAAACTGACGATTTTCCACGGGTCGCCCTGCATCGCAGCAAATACCACCAGAACGGCACAACCTGCAAGCGCCGCGACAGCGCCAATCAGGTGCGTAATACTATTGAAGCGTTCACCTTCGTACATAAATAACAAACTCTCGGTAATTATTGCTGATTTTAACAAACACTGGCATTAACGGATATGTTGCTCTGCACATAGTCTTTATTAAAAAACCAAAGGATATTTTCCCCAATTTGCACAGCACACCTGCCAGCGGGATGTTTTCTGAACATCCGGGAGAAACACCTATTGAATATAAATAGTCGTGCTTATAGCCTCTACTTTAAATAAAGCGCTTTTTAAATAAAGCACTTATTTAATTAACATAAAAAGACCATGCAAGGAGCTATTGATATGCGCATTTTAAAAACACGAATAGTTTTGATTCTTTTGACTGTACTAATTCCACAAACAGTGTTTAGCGCCTACCTGTTTACCGCACCTCCCCGAGAAACAGCCGAAAAAGGCAATAAAGTTTACAGTCCCATCGCCAGCTTTTTAACTAAAACGACAGGCAAGCAGTTTATATACAAACACCAGCATAGCTGGGCAGAATATGCCAGAGATATGCGCGCCGGAAAATACGATCTGGTTTTCGACGGGCCGCATTTTGTAGACTGGCGAATTCATAATATCGAACACAATATCATTGTAAAAATCCCCCATCTTCTGCGTTGGCGAGTCATCACCCAGGCAGGCAATACCGCCATTAATAAACTGGATGACCTGATCGGGGAAAAAACATGTGCGCCCGGTTCGCCCAATTTTGGGATGTTGAACCTGTTCAGTCATTTCAGAGACCCAGAGAAACAACCGATACATGTTGAAGTCAAAGGCTGGAACAATGTTTATGAGAACGTAAAAAACGGAACCTGTGTGGCCGGGGTTTTACCCAAAAAGAATCATGAAATATTTGATAAAAACAAAGTTTATACCAAATCCATACATACCCACCTGCCCTACCCCAATCAGGCAATTACGGCGAGTAAACGTATACCGGACAACCTGAAAGAAAAAATTCGCGCTGCCCTGTTATCCGAGGACGGCCATAAGGCACTTAAAAATTTACGTCAACGCTACACCGGCGGCACCAATCTGGTTAAAGCAGAGGATGAAGAGTACGACAGCATTCACATGCTGCTGCTCAATGCCAGACATTTCAGCTACCAGCAAGACACAAGGTTTTTAATCAATCAACAGCTCGTAAATAACTAGCATGTTTAAACCTGTTTATGCAGCCTTTAACAGAAAAGGGAGGCAAACTCCCTTTATGGCTCAAACGCCCAGCGATTAAAATGCCCTCAGGCCTGAAACTTGCCACTGCGTAAGCGTTGCGCTTCCATCATTTCCAGCTCCCTTGATCCTGAAATAACGATTTTCGGGTCAGGCACAAAATCCAGGTCCGGATTGCCACGCTCATAGGGAACTGAGTTCAATATTACTTTCATGGCATTCAGCCGGGCCAGGTGTTTATCATTGGAACGAATAATTTTCCAGGGCGCATGGGTGGTGTGGGTTTTTTTTAACATCTGGTACTTAACGTTGGTAAAATCATCCCAGCGTTCCTGTGCCTGAACATCAACCTCACTCAGCTTCCATTGTCTAAGCGGGTCTGTTTTCCGACGCTCAAATCTGCGCGCCTGCTCTTCTCGGGTTACACTAAAATATAGCTTAACCAGAATAGTACCCTGTCGGATCAGATCTTTTTCAAAACCGGAAACACCACGGTTAAAGTTTTTGTATTCTTCTTCAGTACAAAAACCAAATACCGGTTCAACCATCGCCCGGTTATACCAGCTCCGATCAAATAAAACCACTTCGCCACCGCTTGGAAACTGGCGCACATATTTCTGAAAAAACCATTCGGTTTTTTCACTTTCCGTTGGCTTACCCAAAGCCACCACACGATAGTGTTTTTCATTCATATAGCGTGTGACTCGCCGTATGGTTCCGCCTTTACCCGCTGCATCACGGCCTTCAAACAGAATAATCATGCGCTTTTTAGTTTGTTCCAGGTGCTGCTGCATCTTGATGAGCTCGGCCTGGAAAGGCTTCAGCTCTTCTTCCTGCTGAAACTTTCGATAGGCTTTATTTCTGAGTTTTTTAGTTTGTTTAGATGTTGCATCCGATTCAACTGGATCAGCAGCCTTAACCAGAGTCAGTTTGTCTTCAGTCTGTACTTTAGGTGGATCGCCTTGTTCTTTGCTCATTATATAGTAATTCCAAAATCGCTTCGATTATCAATGCAGAAAATATGTGTTCAATCTTAAAATATTACGCCTACCTATCTGCTATTGCATGAGTAATGATATATGTATTGATTCAGGTCATTATTGCTGATCAGAATAAATCAATAACCGGGTCAGAACAGATGGACAGTGTTCGGGCGAATTCCCAGTTAAAATATTTATTTTAGCGACGCGATATATCGACTTTAATATCCACAGCATTTCACGCGCGATAAAATCCCACTAAAAATAAAAACGCAGTCGCACTGTCATATTCATCGGTGTGTGGCCGAATTCAGATTGCGGCTCATCCTGTTGATTCAAACCTTTGCCATTGGCATACAGCAATGATACTAATAAATCAGATTCATCGGTAACCGAATACACTAGATTAAACTGGTGCAAGATGGAGCTGGCTAACTGATTGTCTGCATCTTTCAGACCACTGAGTAACAGATTATAACTGCCATGCAGCAATGGAGTGATGTCTCTATCCAGCAGCAATCCCAGCACGCGTTTGCCCGTATGCTGTTGCAAACCATATTCCAGCCAGAGGTCAGATTGCATAGAGGCCAGCGCGGCTTCGTTGTTGACGCCGCGACTATTGTTGTACCACTCAACAGCAACCAGTGTGCCATCGCCAAACTGATAGTCGATACCGGCAATCCAGAAAGTGCTGTTGTCATTCGGCTGTTCAAAGTTGTAGTGGGCGGCTTCAACACGCCAGCCTAAACCCTGCCAGTCGCTTTCAAAAGACGCACCAAACACTTTATTATTAGTCACGCTACCAGCCAGTACCGCTACTTCCGATGTTTCACCTAGCTGTCGGCGATAATGCAGCGCACTACTGTTATCAATAGCGGCGTTATCTTCAGGTGCCAGCACATACACTGCGGTTAATGATGAAAAAGCCGAGGGGTAATAATCGAGCACCGCAGCATCAATACCCGGTTTGAAATCGGTATCCAGATCTGTTGGCGCAAAAGCGCCGAATATATTTAACGGCTGCCAGAAGCGGCCACTGCCCCAGTCGATGGGCTGACGACCGAGACTCAGCGTTATGTTATTGAACTGGTGTTTATAGGCTGCCCGGTCGATTTCATAACCTATGCGGGTACGGCTATCGCTGCGGATTTCATCCAGCCAGTCGTTAGCCAGATCCCGGTAGCGAAACAGTTCACTGGCATGATGCCCTGCCAATGGATAAGCACTCTGATGCTGTCTTAATGTTTTAACATGCAGTGACCATTCGGCTTCGTTCTGCACACCTTGCAACATCAGGCGCAGGCTTTGCTGATCGGCGGTGAGTGTATCGTTATCTGCATCAATATAGCCCCAGTCACCGGGTTCAGCCTGTGCCGTGCTGGCCAGCATGGAAAAACGCCCGGTCAGTTCAGTCGCCTGAGCCATTGATAGCACCACCGATGCAATCAACAGTAATGCCGATAGTAGCGCGGGATTAAGTCGCATGCTCATGCTGATGACGTTCCACCACTTCATCACTCACAATACCGCCGTCACGCAGAGTAATGATGCGCTCTGCCCGTTCCATGACGCGCACATCATGGGTGGAGAAAATAAAAGTAGTTTTTTCTTCATGGGATAATTTATGCATGATATCGAGCAGGGCGGTGGCGTTTTCCGAATCCAGATTGGCCGTGGGTTCATCTGCCAGCACCAGCCGCGGTGCAGCCGCCAGCGCACGGGCCACGGCGACGCGTTGTTGCTGGCCACCACTCAACGCCGATGGACGGCGCTGCATGACTTTTTCCAGCCCCACCAGTTGCAGATAATGCTCGGCTCGTTCACGTCGTTCAACGGCATGCCGACCCTGCAGCACCATCACCAGCTCAACATTCTCCAGCGCACTTAGCACCGGCACCAGATTGTAGGCCTGAAATACAAAACCCAGCTCGAACAGCCGAAAATCAGATAGCTGTGATTCCTTCAACGTGGTGGTTTCCGTGCCGTTGAGCAAAATACTGCCATGGCTGGGTGCATCCAGCCCGCCAATAATATTTAACAAGGTGGTCTTGCCCGAACCGGAGGGTCCGACCAGGGCGGCAAATTCACCTTCTTCCACCGTCAGGTCGATGTTCTGTAATGCATGCACTTCCAGTTCACCCTGCTGATAGATTTTATCGATACCCTGTAATGTCAGTAGTGCCATAGCTGTTACTTCCAACGGTCTAAGTTGTTTGCTGTCATGTGCGCAACGCCTCCACCGGCGTCACGCGCGACGCCTTGATCGCGGGGTAAATACCACTGCCCAGCGTGGCGCTAAAAATAATCACCGTGAGCTGCACAATACGATCCCATGACAGCTCGGTATAAATCACCGGGTCCATAAAAGTACCCATCATTGCGGT
Source organism: Gammaproteobacteria bacterium (assembly GCA_026195895.1). Lineage (GTDB taxonomy): Bacteria > Pseudomonadota > Gammaproteobacteria > SZUA-229 > SZUA-229 > JAPHRO01. The sequence continues at coordinate 9,212 of JAPHRO010000015.1, read as the reverse complement.
GCTGCCGCTACCCATTAATGCCGCCACATCAATGCCACGAGAGGCAAACCACAGGTGAGTACCGCCGCCAGCAACCCAGCCAATGCTCACCGCCAGCAGACTCAGCAACAGGGATTCACAGAACACCAGCATTAATAGCTGGTGTCGACCCAGCCCCAGCGCCCGCAGCAGACCAAACTCACGGGTGCGCTCCAGTACGCTCATCAATACGGTATTGAGTATGCCGAACACCACCATGATTAGAATCAGCAGCAGGAAGATATAGTTAGCGGCATCGTCGACAAAAACGAACTGCACCAGTTGTGGCATCATCTCCTCCCAGTCCAGCACCACCACCCGATTCGTCTCAAGCGACGACTTTAGCTGTGCCTTCCAGTCAGCCATGCTATCCGGATCATGCAAAAAAATTGCAAAGCGCGTCACCGGTTCCAGCTCAGGATCAGCCCCTTCACCTTCCAGAAAACGTCGGGCAAACTGAATATCACTGAGAATTAAATAATCATCCAGCTCATCCACTCTGGAATCAAAAACACCCCGCACCCGGGCTAGTTGCGCCTGGGAATCACCGCCCTGTTTGCCGGCCATCAACACCACCTTGCCGCCGACTTTGGCCTTAAGTTTACTCGCCATACCATCGCCAATGACAATGCCACGCGCATCCCCTGCTGTCAGCCATTGCCCATCCACTAACTGGGATTGCAACATGGCAACGCGCTGATCTTCCCGCGAACTTAGACCTTCCAGCCCGGCGCCGACTGAATTATTCGCAGTACTGGCAAGCACCTGCAGCGCAATGCGTGGCTCGACACTGCCCGCCACCCTGAGTGTGTCCAGTTTTGCCTGTAACGCCTGGCCATCGGCCAGATATTTATGATTGGCTGGCGCTTCGATATAACCCCGCCGCTGTACCGTCAGGTGACCTTCACCCAGCTTGATAGCATTGCGAATCATTGAGTTATGCGAACCATCACCCAGCCCAATCATCAGCACCGACAGTGCAAAACCGACCGCAATGGAACTTAGCGTAATCAGGGTGCGCCGCCGGTGACGCCAGATATTGCGCCAGGCCAACATCAGTAATATTGCAAAAGGCAGATGGCTATGACGTGCACTCATCGCATCACCTCCGCCGGTTTTAGGCGCACGGTGCGCCACGATGGAATCAGCGATGACAGCATGGTGATAATAATCATCAGCGCGCAGGCGCTAAACAGGTCGATGATTTCCAGGTGCACCTGCATCACCGGTTCAAAAATAATCCCGCCCCAGTCATAACCATCGGGCAAGGTGCCACTGAGATCAATGCCATGCTGTTCAAAATAACCGACTACAGCCAGCCCCAGCAGCGCCCCTGCCAGCGCCGACACCAGCGCCAGAAAAAACGACTCGAACAGCACCATCAGTAACAGCCAGCGGCGTTTCATACCAATCGCCAGTAAAATACCGAACTCGTGGCTGCGCTCATGCACTGCCATCAGCATGGTGTTGAGCATGCCCATGGACGCCAGCCCAATGATAATAAAACCAACAATCAGCACTATAGATTTACTGATTTCAAGCATATCCGCAATCATCGGTACCAACTGGCGCCAGTTGCGCGCCTGCGGAGTCCCACCGAGTTCATCCAGCGGCTGTTCGCTCACCAGTTGTTGCAATGCCTGATCCAGTCCAGCCTGTACCTGCTCCAGCTGATTGACATCATCCAGCCGAATGACCAGTTCATGGAAACCATCCTGCAGGTACATCAATTGCTGATACGCCTCGATCGACATCAGCACACCCATCCGATCAAAATTCGGATCCAGCGGCTTGAGTATCGCCGAGATACGAAACAGTGCATTGCCGATGCTGCCGTCGGCGGCCTGGGTCACCAGCACCAGCTCACTGCCGGGCAGGAGTTCCATGTTCTTCGCCAGTTGCGCGCCAATCACCAGATTGTAGCGGGGGAATCCCTCTTTACTGGCATCGGCCAGCCCCAGATCCAGCTCCCCATTGCGCACCTGATCCAGCATTTTGGTGGCCTGCGCTTCGCGTGTCGGGTCGACCGCCCTGATCATGACACCGTTAGAGGTGTTGGCGGAGCTCGCCAGTCCCGCAGCATAAAGCCTTGGTGCCAGGGCAATCTCAGGAAAGTCCTGGGCAATTTTTTCCATATAGGACCAGGGCAAGGTGGCATACAGATCCTGATCATCGATATAGGCCTGCCGATGCACCTGCAGATGCCCGGTGGAAATTGCCGTGGCCTGAAATATCATCTGTCGAACCATGCCATCCATCATCGCGGCATAAAAAATCACCATCACCAGGCCACCGGCCAGCGCCGAAATAGTAAGAATGCTGCGGATCGGATTGCGCCAGACATTGCGCCAGGCAATAAACAGCAACATCGGCAGGCGACTAACGGTTGAAGATAAGTTGTCGTGCTTCATCGGCGACTAACGACTGCGTTTGAGATTTTGTAATGAAAAAAATGCTGCCTCGAGCGGCACACCGAAGGCGATATTGTTATACACAATCACCGTCGATTCATCCGGCTTGTCTTCTGGCTGCAGGCTCATGCGCATAGGAATGGTGCGACCACCAATCTGTTGCGGCTGATCCATAATCATGGTGCGCACCAGTAATCCTTCTTCGTCATAATACAGGGCTTTAAAAGGCGCCAGCGTTTGCTGTTCGATCATCATCACCACCTTGCCCCATACCACCGGCGCATCGGGTTTGGGTATAAAGGTCAGCTCATAGATGGGCAAGGCATCACGCGCACCTTCAAAACTGATCGACGCGTCATAATCATCTTCAAAGCTGCTTTCCTTGACCAGATCATCGTTGGTGAAATGGCTGCCCATCCAGGAGCCGGACATCATACTGGAAGGAACTTTGGTGACGCGATTAATTTTCGGCAGATAATTCCAGATATTGTCTTCGACTTTCAGCGTAGCAATACCGCGGTCCTTGATTGGATCGCGGATCACCACCAGTGAATACTCTTTACCCCGCGACCAGGCTTCCATGGTCATGGCGCGTGCATAACGTCGGGTTTTCACCGTCATGGTCATGTTTGCCTGTGAAGTTTCACCGCGCCACAGAGCATCAATATGACGGATCAATTCGTCCACTTCTATGGCCCGAGCGGGAAAAGCGACCAGGCTCAACAATATCAAAAGAATAGAAAAACTCGACACGCAACGCACAAACAGGCACGAATCATTTTTGCAGCGCAGAATGCTCTGAACCATTGTCCAACATCTCCTGTTGTTGTCGCTTAATAAAAACACACTAAAGCCATAATAGATACTGAAGACAACTCAAAACTACTGTTCCGCTAGCGCGACTATCAAAACATACTGGTTAGCTTTTCAAAACATCGATACCCAAAACAAACACCCATGACGTGATTCACATCAGGGCCAGATACCACGCATCAGCGTCGCTTTCGAAACACGCTCGATAGCGATGGATAATGCCATGCTACGAAAGTCCGGTTTCTGACCGTTTAATTTTTCCATTATTTCCTTATCCGCAGGTGTTTCTTCACCGACAACAAATTTCTGCCATCGATCAAATACATTATCCATGACACTGTATAATCTCTTTTTCAATCGGGCATTTACTTCATCAATATCCCATTGCTGATTAGCCTGATTCTGCACCCATTCAAAATAACTTACCGTCACCCCGCCGGCATTTACAATAATATCGGGCAATAGATAAATACCTCGGTCAGCTAATATTTCATCAGCCTGAGGAGTGGTCGGACAATTTGCCGCTTCAACCACCAGCTTTGCCTTAATCCTGTCAGCATTTTCCGCATGTATTTGATTGCTTAATGCCGCTGGAATCAGAATATCACATTCCAATTCGAGAATTTCTTCATTGGTAATCGTTAATGTATCGGGCATACCAACAACAGTGCCATGCTCCATTTTGAATGTCTGTAACTTTTCCAGATCAAGACCTCCGGCATTAAACACACCGCCCTGGCTATCACTCACCGCGATCACTTTTGCACCATTTTCAAAAAATGCCTGCGCCGCCACTGAACCCACATTACCAAAACCCTGAATAACGATTCTGGCACCAGCCACCGACTGCTGCAGGGGAATCAGGGCCCTGGATAGAAACCGCTCAGTGATATGATATACACCGTTACCTGTAGCTTCATGACGCCCGTAGGAACCGCCCATTTCAACAGGCTTGCCCGTAACCACCGGGCGATTATTTTCTCCCGGATGCAGGATATCGTAGGTATCGAATATCCATGCCATGGTCTGTTCATTGGTATATAGATCAGGTGCTGGAATATCTGTGTGCGGCCCAATATTATCAGCCAGTTCGGATGTAAAACGACGGGTGATACGGCGCAGCTCGCTCTCACTCAATGTTTTGGGATTACAAATAACACCACCTTTGGCACCGCCAAAAGGAATATTCACCAGGGCACATTTCCACGTCATCAGTTTTGCCAGTGCTACCACTTCTTCCATAGTAACATCGGGATGATAACGAATACCGCCTTTACCTGGCCCAAAAACTTTATTATGAATAACACGATAAGCCTGAATTGACTGAACCGAGCCATCGTCCATTTCTATTGGAAAATTAATAATCTGAATGCGTTTTGGTTTTTTTAAAAAAGGGATGAGGCCTTTTTTTATTTCTTTAATAAAACAAACAGCACGGTCAAACTGTTGTTCACTAATATCAATGGGGTCCAGATTTTCAGAACTCGATTTTTTCATATTACAGCTCTTTTTTTATCGCACCACAATAATGGCAATTTAAGGGCGCTGTTTAATATCTGTAAAATATCTTTGCTACCAAACTTATAAAATATTATAAGACTTTTGCCCATAATAGCTGGGCGATAATTACTATTAAAAAGATACCAATAATATTTATTATAAAACCAAAACTGGCCATTGCTTTTACACTCACCACACCATTACTCATTACAATAGCATTAGGTGGTGTTGCTATGGGCAACATAAATGCGTAGGAAGCACAAACTGTTGCGATCATCATAAACAGAGTGACATTCATTCCTGTCGCATTCATCACCTGATAAAGAATAGGCAGCATAATAGAAATCAGTGCCGTATTACTGGTAACTTCTGTGGTAAACGTCACCATAGCCGCTATCAGTAACATAAAAATCAGGGCTGGCATATTCACCAGTGAAATCAGATAAGAAGCCATTTCTTTAGCCATGCCAGTTTGCGTAAATGCAGCAGCAATAGTAAAACCAGCACCAAATAGAAACATAATCTGGTAGGGAATATTATTCTTATCCTGTTTCCAGTCTAATATCGAAAATGGCGGTACAAAAAGCAGCAGGCCTGCCCCCAGCAAGATACCTGTCTCATTAAGGCCCAGCCCATTAAAATAGGGTTTAATGGGTGCATTGATCAGCAGCAGAAATATTAATCCTACAAACACCGACAGCACTTTTTTTTGGCTGGCATTCAAGCTGGGCGCTGACAAATCATGTGTGATAGATATCTGCTTTAAACCCACACTCAGAATAAACCCGACGATAATTGACATGAGCAAAACCAGCGGCGCCACCATCCACACCCACTGGACAAACGGAATGGGCTCCAGCCCCCAGCCCTGCATCAAACCCAGCAGAATAAGATTCGGCGGTGTGCCAATCGGCGTCAGAACACCGCCAATACTTGCGCCATAAGCGACGCCCAGCGAAAAACGCAATTTCAGTTTATTGTCGTCAACCAGATACAGGACTATCGGCAACAGTAGCAAAGTGGTTGTGGTATTAGAAAGGATTGAACTTAAAAGGCCCGATGTAAAAATCAGTGCAAAAATAATTCCACGCGCATTAGCTGGAAACAGATTGAGCATCTTATTCGCAATCCATTTATGCAGCCCCGTTTTTTCCACAGCAATTGCCAATAGAAAGCCGCCTAAAAATAAAAACACAATAGGATTGGCATAATTAAGCGTGGTTTCTTTGGTAGTCATAATGCCAGAAGCTGGAAAAATGATAATCGGCAACAGCGAGACGACGGCGAGAGGAAGCCCTTCATTGGTCCATAACACCACCATTAACACAATAGCAGCCACCAGCAACGACTGCGCCATTGTGTAAATCAGGTTCATAGCTAAAAAAGCAATTAACGCCAGCAATAAAGCAAGCGTAATTTTACGTAGCTGTGATGCCATCATTATTCAGAGATACCCCGATCTAAAGTCTTAACGGGTTTACTCACCAGAAAGAGCCAGACGAGCCCTGCAATACCTGCCAGCATAGAGGTGGCAAGAATCCCCGTTTTGGCCATCAGCAGGTACTCAGGCTGATGAGCAAAGCCCAGCTCCGCAACAAAAATAGACATAGTGAAACCTATACCCGCCAGCAACGAGACACCGGCAATCTGAGTAAAGCGGGTATCTTTCGGCAATACCGCCACGCCCAGTTTCAGCAACAGCCAACTGACTCCCGCAATGCCGATGAACTTACCCAGCAACAGCCCCAGTGATACACCGAGCAACACGGGATGCATCAGGGCATCGCCCAGTGAATCGAATGCCAGCGGGATACCCGCGTTAGCCAGGGCAAAGATCGGAATCACGATAAAAGCCACCGGCATGTGCCAGGCATGCTCCAGTCTTTGCAGCGGCGCTTCAACGCTGTGAACGCCATTTTCCAGCGTCTGCACCACCGCTCGCAATTCATCGTTGGTCATGATGCTCTGGCCGGGCTGGTGACTGGCATCAAATCGCTGCATCAGCTCTTTAACATGTTCACTGAAAAGTTCAGGTTTATACCTGGGAATGGCGGGTACGGATAAAGCCCCGAAAATACCGGCCAGAGTGGCATGCACACCCGATTGCAACAGGGCATACCACAGTAGAGCGGCAACTATTAAATAGGGTGTTACTTTACGAATACCGCTTAGATTGAACATCAGCAGCAAACCAAAAAGCCCAACGGCGGCTATCAATGGGCCAAATACGATAGTATCGGTGTAGAACACCGCAATCACTACCACCGCGCCCAGATCATCCACAATCGCCAACGCCACCAGAAAAGTAATCAGAGCTCTGGGCACCCGACTCGCCAGCAATGCCAGGGCACCAATAGCGAAAGCAATATCCGTGGCCATGGGTATTCCCCAGCCGCGTGAGGCATCACCTTCTGGATTAATGGCAAAATAGATCAATGCGGGCACCAGCATGCCGCCAATTGCCGCACCAATGGGGAGCACGGCATTGCGCAGATTGGCCAGCTCACCCACCAGTATTTCTCGTTTCAGCTCCAGACCGACAATGAAAAAGAATAGCGCCATCAGGCCATCATTGATGAAGTGATGCAGGCTCATTTCCAATGACCAACTGCCAGCACCAATACTGACAGGCGTATGCAAGAAATGAGTGTAGTCTGCTGCCAGTGGTCCATTGGCCAGTATCAACGCAAGTACGGCCATCGCCATCAGCAGCAAACCACTGGTGGTTTGCTGATGAATAAACTCCTCAAAGGGGGTGAGTATCTTGTCGAAGGATTTTTCCCACGGTGCGTGAAACACACCTTTAACTGTAGATTTCAGTGATTTTTTATTTTGCTGGTTCATACCTTCTTCCTGCTGCTTTTTTGTTCGGGTAGTTGTGAAATATCTTGAAACAACCATTCCCGAGTCCGTTAAATTGCACTCAAATTTAAGCCAGAAACAGCCATTATTTTGATTGGTTATTACCCCATCACAAGATGCCAGATAGTTTGACGTCATTGATCAAAATCACCACAACAAGGGTCAATATTCAGTGCAAATAGCGGATCAAATTTCAGTGCAATTTAACATCATTTTGTCAGTTTCACATGTGAAACTACCAGGACCAGCTAATTCAATTATTTCCATAACGGGAATATTTACTCTATCCCAGGTCTGGAACATCATGATTTTTCATATCGGTAATATTAATGCATCAAACAATCAGCAAAACCAGGGCACAGAGAAAATTTGGCTCCTTAATTTCTATTGAAAACTGGTAGAAATTTCATCGTGTCCAGAGCTATAAGGGGTCAGCTATAAGGGGTCAGAGCCCTTTTTAGGTCTTCCTCGCCTTGTTTGCCCAACTTTACATTTTAATTTAGCCTCAACCCTCTCCTTGAAATAATCATTACCTAAGGGCGTTCCACTCTGCAATGATGCTCGTATGTTTCCCAGGTCCTTATCATCAATATGTGCTTTAAATAAAGCCTTATAGCCTTCCATCCGTTGTTTTCTGGTCCTGCCTAATGCCTGATATAATATATACGGGTATATGAGTATATTTTCTCTATCTAAGCCATTCTTGCCATAACTGGACCAGCGATAAACACCGGGGGATTTTACCATATCGGCTCTGACTGGATTTAGCTCCATATGGCGCATACACGTCAATAGATATTCTTCATCATAAACCATGCTCGCCTTGTAACGACCCTCCCAGATAGTGCCACTGGTACCATAGGTGTAATTGATATAAGGCACATAGCGTCTACCTATGTACTACATCATTAAGCTGATTCCGTTTTTCGTTTTAGGGGTAGCCAGTATATGGATATGATTGGTCATTAATACATAGGCATGGATATCACACTCATAACGCTCTGAGGCTTCCTGTAACCAATGCAAATAGGTTTGATAGCCACCTGTCTCGAAGAAGACATGTTCTCGACTGTGACCGCGCCGTACAATATGTACCGGTATATCGGGTTGATAAAAGCGTGGTTTTCTAGGCATACTTCTCCTCTATTTCCTGTATTTTCTACACTCTTCCCATCATGATCTCTTGTAATAGGCTCTGACCCTTTAATCCTAAATATATTGAGATTTACTATAACCGGCAACGCATTCATTCAACATAAAGTTATGAAACGCCATTTGAATATGAAAGAATAAATACTGTTGCTTAATTAATATAGAGACAGGACAATTGTCCCTGCTTTTCAAAAGAAAGGGCCGAAACTCGTACCGGCACCTTGGAGTTCTGTCAATAACTGTACAGAAATAAGCTATTTTACCTAAAGCACTTAAACTTATATAGAACGACATAACAACTATCTTGACGATTTGTGTTAGTCTAGAATTCAAATAAATGAAAAAATGAATACTGGGAAGGGAGTGTTAGAAATTCTGTGTCATTTCTATAAAATAGCAAATAAGAGGAATGATACATGTCTGAACAATTTGATTTTAATAAGGCCGTTGAGGCGC
>JAPHRO010000074.1 GCA_026195895.1 Gammaproteobacteria bacterium | reverse complement strand
CTTGACCTTGTCGCAGCTTTCGATTTATTTTGATGGCAGGTTAGATGACGTACTGGATATTTAATCGATTATGCTGACACAGAATTTTGAACGCCCTCGATAAAACCTGAAATACTAAATATTACTTTCATTAGGGCTCTATGAGTCCGTTACGGATTGCTAACCTTGTTAACTCGACTATGCTTTCTGCATGAAGTTTATGCATTATTCGGGTTCTATGATTACTTACTGTTTTTGGGCTTAAATGCAAATCATTTGATATGCTGACAACTGTTCTTCCCTCTGCCAACAGACAGAATACCTCAAATTCACGCTCTGACAAACAGTTCATTTTTTCCTCATCAGTTTGGATATTTGTCTTACTATCGATATTCGAAATATCGGCACTGACGTAATTTTTTCCTTTAATAATATCACTAACAGCCTTTGTTAATTCTTCTGGTGCACTACGTTTCGTAACATAACCAATAGCACCAGCTTTTTGAGCTCTACTCACATAAACAGGATCATCTCGCATACTTAGAACTAATACCTTAGCATGATTATCTTTTGCCTGAATGTGACGAACGCCCTCGAGTCCGCCCATTCCTGGCATAATTAAATCCATAATTACTGCATCTGGTTTAAAATCATTATATACATTACACGCCTCCTCTGCCGTATTGACTTCTTTAATTTGATAATCCGCATCACTTTCCAGTAGATACCGGAATCCGGTTCTTACAATTGCATGATCATCAACCAATAACAACTTAGGTTTAAAAGTATTCATCATAATAAACTTCTTCAATAAGAATTAATAAGTAATCTATCAGGTTTAAAACCATAATAGGTTCCATTTTTTATACAAAACGCTTTAACTATTCTGTGGCACATTAATATTATTTGAACTTTTGCTATATTCTATTCGGCTTAATCTTTCTGAAAGATTTATAGTAGCTATTATTTTTACACCTTTACCTAATTTGCTTTTCACTGCCAACTCTCCACCCAGTGCAGTTATGCGTTCTTTTATTCCCTGAAGACCCATCTTATTTTTTCCTTTTGTTCTTTTAAAAGCATTTTCCAGATCCATTCCAACCCCATCATCGGAAACCATTACAGATAATATATCTCTTCTTTTATCATCATCTTCCTTCATAGAAGCATCAGATAGTACAATACCATTATCATTATCGATAATTATTGCATCCCTCCCTATATTAATATTCACATTAGATGCCATTGCATACTTGGATATATTTGTTAAACATTCCTGAACTATTCTATAAACAGTTATTTGAACAACCTCATCTAAATCATCAATTTTACCGATTATTTGAAGATTACAATTAATTCCCATTTTTTCTAATTGCGAACTGACAATACAGCTTTTTAATGTTTCCTTAAACCCCAGACTATCAAGAATATCAGGTCGCAATCTACGCATAATTCCATTAACCGAATCATAAATTCTGCCCGAAAGATCAATAATGGAATTGCCCAGACTCCTTACTTCTGAATAACTTTCACCTGCGTTAGAGGTAATTGCTTTTGCTAAACTTTTAACTGCTGTGATTGACTGACCTAATTCATCATGCAACTCTCTAGCAAGACTTCTACGCTCATCCTCTTGTATTTCTATTAATCGTTGTGCCAGTATTTTATTATCACTTAATAAGTGCACAAGCTTTTCTTCACTTTCCACTTGTTCGCTAATATCTACTGAGAACCCTACCGCACCCAGGCCTCTCCAATTATCAAAAAAGATAGATGTTAGAAACCACCAGGGCTTACCCTTATATGACCCTTTACTTCTAAAATGAACTGTTTCACCAGATAATGCCCGGTCAATTTCTTTATCCATACCAAGAAACAAACCATATACAGGCTTACCAACCCATTCCATATTATCAACACCCATTCGTTTTAAGCCGCTACCTCGTATTTCGCGTAAACAGCCTTTTTCGTCCATTCTGTAAAAGATGACTGGTAGCCGGGACAATATTTCTGAAAATATTTCGCTGTTATTTTTTACCGCCATACGAACGCGAATAGATTCTGTAATATCTGTCGTTGTACCTACAAAACCCGTCAATATTCCTTTGTCATCATACTTGGGTTTGGTGTTATAAATCATCCTTAATGGATCACCATTTTTGGTGATATGTTCAGTTATAACATCATAAACTCCGTTTCCTGTAATACTCTGATTTAAATGGTTCTTAAATTCATCGGCCGCTTTAATTGACATAAATTCCGAATAATCATGACCAATCATTTCTTCCTGTTTATATCCATAAATAGAGAATGATGCTCGATTAACATATCTATAAACACCGTTTATATCGATTTCCCAGATCATATCTCTCGATGTTTCCACAAAATAGCGCAAATCGGTTTCTAATTTTGCCATTTTAGTAAATGATAAAACCCTGTCGAATTCTGCATTTATACGTCCATAATTCTCCTTAATAAATTCATCATACATTCTAATATTATTTATTTTTTTATTCCCAATGAGTATGTATACACCAATTATTTTTTGATTAATGTCTTTAAACACACTACCCAATAATGATTCCGCATTAATGTCATTCAGTAAAACATCTTTGTAAAAAAACTCTTTAACAGAATACAAACACGAGTAATTTTCTACTTGCAAAATATGAGATATTATTTCTAAGTCATTATTTACTAAATCTATTGAACACTCTCTTGTTTTATTAACGCTGTTTATTTCTTTTAACTTATGATTTCCTCTTATTTCACTTACCTCAAACATACCTCCATAACACATGTCAAGCGAATCTATTAATAACTCGCTCAATGCGTTTAAATACTCCATTCCACTTAAATTATTTAACTTCCTATCATTTATTTTATTAATTATTCCATTAACTTTTATTTTTCGTAAGTTATTCATGGCCTCTTTATACGAACTTGTCCTTATATACGCTTTTACTGCTAAATATCTTCCTTATAGAAACTATAGGAATCATTTCTTCATTTACTTTAAAAGCAGACAAGGAATAATCTCGCCATTTATCTGACAATTGAGATCGAGATACACCCTGGTTATTATCAATTACTTTTAAGATTGGCGTATCCATTAACTGTATCCCGCCATATTCATACTGACCTGTTTGACTATTTTCATACATTGCTATAGCAATTTTATTTTTATGATAATATGTAGAAATACCATCTATTAACATCGACATATCTATTACTGGTATGATGTTTTTATTCCATAAAATAACACGTTTACAATGCTCTGGACTCCTGGGCACGTCATAGTATTCAGGATAATTCACTATATGTATTAGCTCCAGGTGCCCTACAGCTACTCTTGTTTTACGATCAATCTGCAATAACCATGCTTGTGCTTTGTTCATAATATTTAGCTAACTATTATTATATTTTTTATAATTATTAATATAATTTTTTATAGATAAAGAGCGGATTAAAATACCTAAAGAAGCTATAGAGTTATCGCCTTCTAATAAACAAAATGAATCCACTGGAGAATTATTGCTTTTCATACATTCTGCCATTTCTACAATTTTAATATTAATGACATTAGCTACGCGTATATCATCGCATAAAAGTGCAATATTTATTTTATTTAATAATACACATATTTTTATATTATCTGTGGGTCTATCTAATAATTCTAAATCTCCTGAAAAACAATACACAGGTATTTTTTCTTTTACGATAGAAATCCTACCCACGGAATTAGTTAATTTTTCTTCTACATCTAAATCCTGGACACTCTCAAACGAAAAAATATCTTTTTGAGGAATGTAATAACAATTATTATCAATCGTAATAACCATTAAATTAGTTTCCCGATCCTTACAGAGAATATTCTTAGGTTCAACATTAGTCATCATTATTATGCTATCTTCAAAACAGTATTAATTTGCTCAGCAAGCTCCTCTTCGGCATACGGCTTAACCATAAAATAATTAACACCTTTATCAAATGCAGTTTGCTTATGCTTTTTTGTTGAGCGTGACGTAATCATAATAATTGGTATTTTATTCATGTGCTCAATAGATCGAATATGACTTGTTAACTCCAAGCCATTCATTTTAGGCATTTCCATATCTACTAAAAGTAAATCTGGCTTTCGTGAATCTATAAGTGAAACCGCTTCCATTCCATCACGTGCAGTTCGAACATCAAGCCCTAGATCTTGTACAAATTGAGATAATGAGCGCCTCGCACTTAATGAATCATCTACTACTAACACATAAGGTATATTATTTTTTGCAATAATAGTTTCATTCACTTCATAACAATTCCTAGGTTTATTGTTACTTTGCTGCTCTTGAAGTAATTCTGGCAAATCTATTACTGGAGATACGCTGCCATCCCCTAAAATTGTTGCACCTACTATACCTTTAAGTTTTGGAATATACTGCCCCATTTTTTTTACAACCACATCAGTACTATCTAAAACCTCCTGTATTAATATTGCTGTTTTATTTCCTGATTCATTTTTAACTATAACTACTGGCTTAGTGGTTCTAGACAAATTTCTCCGATCTATCGGTAAATTTAGTAAGTTATCAAAATCTATAGCGGCGTATGCATCATCACCCACCTGAAACACTATTTCATCTCCTATTTCACATAGCTCACCTAATCCTGGATACAATATTTCTTCAATTCCACGATTTGATAGCGCATAAATATTATTTCTAACACGGACCAACAATGAATGAGTAGAAAAAGATGAAATGGGTAAACTAATCTCAAAACGACTACCTTTATTTTCTTCTGAATATATATTTATTGATCCTTTTAATTCACGTAACGCTACATTGACTACATCTAAACCCACACCTCTGCCAGAAATCTGGGTAACTTCATTTTTAGTGGTAAACCCAGGCTCTAAAATTAGACGCGTTATAACATCATCCGCTAGCTCCTGTTCTGGTTTTATAAGCCCCTTTTTTATGGCTGCATCACGAATATTTGATTGACTCATACCTCTACCATCGTCTTCTACATTAATTGCCACCTGATCCCCTACTCGTTCAAATTTCACCTTGACAAATCCTGAATCCACCTTCCCTCTAGCAATTCTTTCTTCGCTTTCTTCTATTCCATGATCAATCGCATTTCTGAGAACATGCATTAAAGGCTCTATAAGATTACTTAATACATCACTATCCATGTATGTGTCGTTATCTTCCACTTGTAAATCAACATTTTTATTAGTCAATCGGCACGCCTGTCTCACACCTCTTTTTAATCTTGGAATAATATTCTTTACCGGGACCATTCGGGTGCGGAGAACGATTTCCTGATTTTCTTTTTGAACCTGTTTTTGAGTAATGACAAGGTTTTGTAACTCTGTTAACTGCTCATCTAATACTTGAGCCATACCTGCAGAATCAGCCGCTGCTTCTACAAGCCTACGACTTACAGAATGCAATTCATTATATTTATCCATTTCTAGAGGATCGAACTCATCATTATCAGGACCCACATTAACACTAGATGAAACACCCTGAATATCGATCAAATGTTCTAAATCAAATGATATTTTCTGCAGTGATTGGTTTTGTAAATATAATGCCTCCTGCCTGATAATGATATTCTTAATACGCTCTTGTATTTGGCCGGTAGATATCAAATTTTCACCAGCCAATCTCAATAATTCATCTGCTAACCGAACCGGTATACGCAGCATGTTTTCTGCAATAATTGATTCTTTAGAATTTGTAGATTCGTCTACATTAACAGCTTCGACCAGCGACAGGTTCACCTGTTGAATTTGATGTGAACCTTCATGTTCTGCTGGATTTTTTGAAACACCTTCCATATCGAGTTTATTTGCCCAATCCAGGATTTTCTGCATTACAAAGACTGAGTCAGATGGAGGGTCATCAATTCCTAGCAAGGCATCAGACATTGATTCCAAACAATCGGAAGCACTTATCAATACTTCTACAAGTGGTTTTATAGGCAATTTTTTCGCTTTAGATTGGGCCTCTAATATATCTTCCAGATGGTGAGTCAAGTTAGCTATTCCTTTAACTCCAACAACATTTGCAGCTCCTTTTAAAGTGTGAGCAATCCGCTGCGCTACATCAATATCCTCCAGAGCACCACCTATTTGCAATCTCTGTACTGTCTCACTAAACTCTTCTGTTTGTGCAGGCAAATCCTGTAATAAACCTTCCAGCAAGTCATGATTCACATCGTCCGGTAATATTATTGAAACATCTTCTAGAGTTGCAGTTGTTTGCCTTTGAACTTTTTCTTCTTTAACTAATGATGGATTAGACAGATTACAGTTAATATCATCTATTTCCAGTTCTGATAAGTTTATGGGCCAATTTTTATTGCGAACAATATCTAGCACCTTGTTAGCTTGCTCAATATTATATAAATTCTTCAGGTATCCGAGGCAACAACTCGGCCATTTTTTTATTAGATTACTAACATTATTAGTAAATTGTTCTATTTTTTCTGTACAATTATTTAAATTTTTAGAAATAAATGCACTAACTTTTGAAAGTCCTTTCAGCCCAATTAAATCTACCGCATTACCTATATTTTCGACCTGCTCTGCCAAAACCACAAGGTTTTGGTATAATTCTTCACCAGACAATTTATCAATATCATCGATATTTTCTATAATTTCCTGTAACTCGCAGCAAACCAGATCTATTAATTCTTGTTGCTGCGGATCAATATGCTGTTCTTGCGTATTATTTTCTTTTGCATACACTACATCTTTGTAATTCTCAGCATTATCTTCAATCAATTCGGCTACTATTTCTAAATCACTTACATTACTCGATTTTGTAGAGTTTTGAGCTAAATCAGAAGTCACGATAAAATCATCTAGTGACAACTCAATATCTTGATTTAATAGATCATCATCTGTATTTATTGCTGAAACGGTACTTTCTTCCATGACTTCTGCATTATTGTCTCCGTTATTTTCCTCACCGCTTTTCAATATCTTTTCCAGAACTTCATTACCATCACTTACAACTTCATCATGGGACGTATGTTGATTATGGATATAACTCATGAGCATGGCCTGCTCCTCCCTGGTAAGAGGCCTTATCCATGTAGAGTCATTAAAATGCTTAATTAATATTGTTGCTGGAATTTTACTTTCTGGTAGCTGCAGGTAATCTTCCAGTATTTGAGGAAAGTTTTTAATAAAACTTAATTCATGATGAGTAATTAATCTATTGGATATTTGTAATAATTGAATTCCTTCAATTAATATCGAAATTAATTTGTCTAAGTATATGAATATATTGCCATCAGTTTGTTCATGTATTTTTTTTAGTAAAGCAATATATTCATCGAAGAAAACACTACTACTATCTATTTCTGGTAATAATTTTGATGCTAGAGACACTAGATCCGATATAGTATCTTCTACTTCTGTAGATAATATATTCGTTTTAGTTACGTGAGAAACGATCATAGATACTCCATCAAAATACGGTGTTTTTAATATTACTCCTTAACCTGCCACCCTAAGTTCAGTTGTATCATTTAAAGAATCATTATTTTTTATCTCATCATCAACCCTTATGTCACCAGGCAGCTTAAACATGCCGACTGTTGATACTAAATCTTTTGAGTATTTAACTAAATTATCTGTACTCTTAGTTTGCTCTAATAATTCTCTACCCGTTTGATCCGTGCTTTCCTGGATCTGTTTTGCTCGATCAAGCAAAATCTTGCCCACATTAACCTGGTCCATTGAGCTATTTGCTATTTCCTGAACTGAGCGAACCAGTTCACTCGTTGCCTGCTGGGTTTCTTTCATAGTTTGACCCGCTTGCTCTGCTAACCGTGTTCCTTCAGCTACCTGGCTGATTACTGTATTCATTGTAGTTACCGTATCAGCAGTTTCGACACGTATGTTGTTAACCACTGTAGCAATTTCTGAAGTCGCTTCACGAGCATTTTCGGCCAGTCGCTGAACCTCATCAGCTACTACCGCAAAACCTCGACCTGCTTCACCAGCTGATGCAGCATGCATACTGGCATTTAGTGCAAGAATATGTGTACGTTCTGCAATGCTATTAATAAGATTAACTATACCGGTGATTTCCTGAGAACGCTCACCAAGACGTTTAATACGTTTTTCTGTTTCACTTATTGTATTTCTAATTGAATTGATGCCCTCTACAGAAGACAATACAGTGTCTAATGCTTTTTGTGTATGTTCGATTGTTTTATCAGCCTGTCTATTGGCATTTTGAGCATCATTTGAAATATTGGTCATAGCTTTTACAGAAGTTCGTAGCATATTTGCGGTAGCTTCTACTTCTTCACGTTCTGTTTTAGCTACTGATATAACATGATCTGATTGTTTCTTCACAATCGATGAAACATTAGCCACAAGATCGGAGGTTGTCTTAACTTCACTCAATGCTTTGGCTGTCTCTTTAGCAAGAAGATTCAACGAGTCACCTATAGCTCCAGTAATATCTTCCGATACTGGAATTTTTACAGCTAGATCTTTACCTTGCGCCAACTGGCTAACGGCCCTTATCAACTGGATAACTGATTCGTTCAATTTTTCACTTTCTTTTTCTGCCTCAGCGAGACTTGCAAGTCTTTCATCTAACAGCGTATCAAAAGCGTTTGCCAAATCACCTAGCTCATCATTCCTTCTTAGGCCTGACCTGGCCTCAAGATCACCATCGTTAACCTTCATAACCATGTTTTGCAATCTTTTCATGGGGTTGATAATGCTTTTAGCTAGAAGCAACAATCCCACTGACACCAGAACCGATATAGTTATCAGGGTAGTTATAAAAAAAGTCGTTATTTGCGTTTGCCTGGCAATAGCGTTGTGACGTGTTTTTTCTATTATCTGGTTACTTATTGTTAACAGACTTTCAAATAATGGCTCGATTCTTTTAACAGATGCCTTTACTTCTTTTCTAAGTTTTTTAAGTCCAGACACACTATCATATATTTTTGAAAAAACATTACTGTAGTTTTCTATATTATTTGTAATATTATTTTTAACTTTATTTGAAATAGCCGATGCGTTTAATACTCCTTTAAATACTGCTATTTCATTGAATAATAAATTATTATATTTTACATCCTCATTAATCATAAATTTATTTTCATATTGACGTATCCTTAACAAGGACCTCTCTAATTCTGGAGACTTTATTTTCTTGACATTATTCTCCAATTTTCTGGCTTCTTCCAATAACCCTACTATTAAACCTGTATTATCATCTAATCCGATTTCTATTTGCGCTTCAGCAGCCTCAATAAACCGGTCCCGATATAACTCGAATGCCTCTCCCAATTGAGTAATAACATTTAGCTCTTTTTCATCTTTAACCAGATTGGTTAGATCTTTTAATTTCTGGTTAGCAACAATTATACGCGTATCAAACTGACCTAGAAATATGGGATATTTCTTTAAGTAGAATTCACTTTCACTACGTCTGGCATTTAGCAAATCAACCTGCACTTCATGGATACCATTTTCAAACGCAGTCATTTTTTTAGAAATTATTTCAGCTTCTTTTTCAGCCTCTAGCACCTGATAATAGGCAAAACCGATAACCAGAAACCCCACCAGCAGCCCAATCAATAAAGCGACCAGTTTTTGCGTTATTTTTATATTACCAAATCGAGACCCTACACTAGCAACAAGCTTGTTCGACACATTAATTTTCATAGCAACTTACCTCCACCATACTATCCTGGTGTATTATTTAAGTGTAATTAGTCTTTAACAATGCAATATTGAAATAACTTCTATATCGCTAGCTGTTCTTTTATATATTTAAAATATCCTCTATGATCAAAACTTATCCAGATATTTTCGTTTACAACAAAAGTCTCTATTACATATTCAGTGAGATTAGCGGGCAATCTGGGAGAATGGGGCAAAACCTTCCATGAGGTAACTTCAAATGTTTTTGGCAATTTATCAACCAGTATCGCCAATGTATTAGATCCTGTATCAAGCACTAATAAATTATCATAACTCATTAGCTCATCGCTTAAACCTAGCAGTAACGACAGGTCGTACACTGGTATCAGATTGCCACGCAAATTGGTTAAACCTCTCATCCAGGACTGGGTATTAGGCACCGGATACACCTTAAACTCTTTCATCACTTCACATAGAGTATTATCAGGTACAAGAAATCCCATATTACCAAGGGTATAGCCGTAGCGTTTATTTGCTGCCGATCTGGATGGAAAATCTACTATAGACACATCAGGATGTTTAAATCTTGTTAACGCCTCTTCAGGACTTAGCCATTCTTCAGATTTTTCATCCATAATAATCAGTCTCTTTAATTCAGTGCCGTAATTTGGTCTAGTATTTGCTCAGGCGTATAAGGCTTGGTAATGAAGGCCTTACCTCCCTGCAATTCCGCCCAGACACGATCAGCTTTCTGGTTTTTACTGGTGACAAAAACCACGGGAATATTTTTAGTGTTGCCATTTTGTGCAATTTCTCGGCAAGCATCATATCCATCAGCACCCTCCATCACTATATCCATAAATATTAAATCCGGCATTTCATTATTAGCAACCACAATAGCTTCACTGCCAGAGGTTGCTGTCAATACAGAATAACCTGCATCAGATACAATGCTACGAATATTGGCCAAATCCGTAGGAGAATCATCCACTAATAATACTTTGTTGATAGCCATTGTCTTATCCTTCCTTTTCTATCTGTTTACTTTCTATTTACATATTAATCAGAAACATTATTTTTGTTTCCATACTAATATTATCGCTCTACTCATTTTATCGATATGGGCGTTTTTCACATTATTAAATTCCATTGAATATGGTCTGCCTGTCATCTTGAGACTACCGCAAGTTGTGGTATATATTTTTTGGTAATGCTTTGAAACTCTTCATGCTGTAGCGGTTTAGTTAAATAAGTATCGCAGCCAGACAAAGTTCCTTTAACTTTATCAAATGGTGATGACTTCCCTGTCAACATTACTACTGGAGTGTTTTTAGAATTAAAATCTTTTTTTAATACCTTGCATACTTTATAGCCATCCATGCCAGGCATCACAACATCTAAAAATATGATGTCATAGCAACGATCTCTTGATAACGCCAATGCCTGCTCGCCATTCTCTGCCAGCTCTACTTTGGCGCCAAGTAATTTAAGTTCAATTTCTAATTGTTTTCTTACGGGTTGACTGTCATCAACGACCATTGCAGTAAATCTGAAATCAGATGCAAACTTTGACTCTGCAATTTCTTCCAGAAATGTCTGTGATAAATCCATTTCGTCGGCAGCAGCACCAATAGTCAGTTCGGGTATAAAATTCATTTCCTTTACAGTAATAGTATCGAAAACGCTGAGTACCTGTGGTGCTACAAAGGGTAAAGTAACGTGGTAAACTTTATCTGCTTTTATTCTCCGTTTTCCTGCAAAAACTGTTGCCACCTTAGGTAACTTATCGGAACCCAGAAATCGTTTACACCAGTAAGAAATTGATTCGTCACTATCAGAGTTAACCACATAGATTTTGTTAGGATCAGCAGAACTATCCTCGGTAATTACATAGTTCCTGGCTATGCCAGTATTCCCTCTTAATCGCAGCATGCGCTGCAATGAATGCTTATCACTATCAGATATGCCAATTAAATATACGCCAAACTCATGAGCTTTACTCATTACATACCCTTTAATAATCATCGATACTCGGTACTAGATATACAGGCACATCTGAAAAACCATTGAATAATTTGTATTCCTGATTACCCAAACTAATCTGTTACCTTATGTCTTAAAAGACAATAGCTACTGGATGGTTTTTTTATATAGGAATTTTTCCTAAATGAGTCGTTTTACCAGACATCACAGGATTTGTTGCAACAGGAAACTAACTGATAGCGTGCTAGATAAATATCTGATATTTGCCCATATATCAGATATTTAAATACCTTTTTTTCGGTTCAATTTTTATAATTGCGAACCAAAAACAAGATTTAATAGTATTGATATTATTATGAAGTTAAACGCCTGACCGGCTTTTTTCTAGAGGAGATCTGGGGACTGGTACTGAATCAATACCACAGAAATATTATCGACTCCACCCGCATCATTGGCTTGCGTTATAAGCTCGTCAACACAGGATTCTATATCCGGACTGGTATCAAGCAATTTTGCAATCTGGCGATCATTCAGGCAATTTGTTAAGCCATCTGAACATAACAAATAGGTATCATTGGGTTGCGCGGTTAAACAGGTGACTTCAGGCTCTACTTCCTCCTTTAACCCCAACGCCTGATTGATAACATGATGATAGGGCGACGCGCTATATTGCTGCCGGCTAATAGCACCTTCATCCAATAACTGCTGAGCAATAGTATGATCTTTAGTCAGTAATTTAACCCTGTTGTCCTGCCATAAATAACATCTGGAATCTCCCAGATAACTCAGCGCAATCTTATCGTCTTTCATCAGCACAGAAACGATCGTCGTCGCCATTTCAGCTACTTTCTCATCATGCTGTTGCTGTTTAATTATTTTACTATTCGCAGCCGCAATGGCATGACCCAGCGTTTGCTCTAACCATTGGTCAGAATAGCCACCGCCACTGGTTGCCTGCAAAACAGCCTTGCGCAAAAACTCTTCCACCTCGTCTACTGCAAGCCGACTGGCAATTTCTCCACCGGCATGACCACCAACACCATCAGCAACTATAGCCACAGAAATATCTGAATGCTCAAAATGCATATAACCGATACAATCCTGATTATTTTCCCTAACCATGCCTCGATCCGTGCCTCCATACATCCTAATCTGCATCATCCATTGTCACCCTTTGGCATACCTCTGATTATTGCTTTCGCCATCTCATCACCTGTTGCATAGCGTTTATCCGGCTTCTTCTGTAAAGCCTTATTAACTATACGCGTAGCACTGGCAGGCAATTCGGGACGTAAATCACGAATTGAACGATGTTTTTCGTGAGTTATCTTATATGCCAGGTTGCCCAGGCTATCGGCATCAAAGGGGAGCTGGCCCGTTAGTAACTGGTAAAAACTGGCACCAAGCGCGTATATATCAGCCCTGCCGTCGACATTCGAGCCGGTCATTTGCTCCGGCGCCATATAGGATGGACTCCCCATAAAGCTACCCGTACGCGTGCGCACGCTGTCAGTTATGCGAGCAATACCAAAATCCGTTATCTTAGTTTGACCCGTTTCCGGGTTGTACATGATATTTCCAGGCTTGATGTCACGATGCACAATATTCTGGGCGTGGGCATAATCAAGCGTTTCAGCCACGGTCGCTGCAATTTGATATACCTCTCTTATGGGTAATAGCCTGTCCTGACTGGTATGCTCTCCCAGAGAGACACCCTCGACAAAATCCATTGCGATAAAAGCAAAATCTTCCTCATCCCCCACATCATAAACAGTCACTATATTCGGGTGACTCAAACGTCCTGCGGCTTCTGCTTCCCGGAAAAAGCGCGACTTGATCGTTTTAATTTCATTTTTAGATAACTGGGAATAATCCAGTGTTTTAATAGCAACCTGCCGATTAATTTTTGGATCACGGCCCAGATAAACCACACCCATGGCACCGCGACCCAGTTCTTTTTCGATTTCATAACGGCCGAGTACAGGCAATTGCAAATCAGTATCCGGAATGACCAGAGTTTTGGTAGCCGTCATTGACGATATAACTTCAGTTTTTGCCCCCGAGACATTGGTTAAAGCTTTCAGGCGTTTTTTGACATCTTTAAAATCAGCTTTGCGAATTTTTATTTCACTAAATAGATGCAGCGCCTTGTCATACTGACGCCGCCGCTCAAAACTCAGGCCAATTTCATATAACAACTCCAGAACATCCGCTGTTGGTTTGCATTTAAGTAAATTGGGCAAGGCTTTGTCATGATCACCCTGTTCATACTGATAACGGGCCAGATGCCATAAAGCATCATGGGTTTGCAGTTTTAAACGATCCATACGGGATTCATTTAAACGCACAACATGAATCAGACTATGCCCAAGTAACAGATACACGTAGACAACACTTAAAGATAACCAGAAACCTTCGGTTATCAGCAAACCATACTGCAGCATTATTCCCACCAGCAACAATATAAAGCTGAGTAAATAGCCGGTATGACTCTGTACCCGCGGCAATAGCAACAACAGGTACAGCATAATAACCACTAGCACCAGATTTTTAACCCAGACAAACCATAGCGGCGAGTGATAAGTCGCTGCGGTGATCAAACTGGTTACTCGATTTGCCACATTTTCCAGTTGTGAAATATCACTGCCGATAATGACGATCCTGTTTTTGAAATTTCTCGATGCATGATTCAACGCTTCTTCTAAAGCATAGCTTTCTGCATTTGCACTATTACCGGTCGCTGCAGAATAGTATTCGAACACATGACCGGTCAGATTCGTTTTAATAAATCGGGTGCTGAGCTGAATACCCACACCTTCCCGCCAACTGATTTCATTTTTATGTTGCAGCTTTAAATAGAGACTCAGGGCCAGATCAGGAATCACTGCACCACTTTCCATGTCGTACCATAGCAGGGGTTTTTCCGAGGTGTTACTCGATTGAGCATAATAAGGTAAACGTTTATATTTGAACTGATCTTTCTCTAAATTGAACTCAAGATAAGATTTTTCTGGCAGCAGTGCCGCCGGAATATAACGCAGCGGTGAATCTTCAAACAGACTATCGGTGGGTATTGCCGAGCGGGAGTAATAGCCTATCTGATTTATATGTGTGCTTAAACCGACGTCTATATGATAGTTTTCCAGCATCCAGGCGAGCTTGGTAATTTCACCGCGGGTAAATTCCCACGCCGGCTCATCATGGTTCGATTTTGAGTCTTTAGCTGGCGTTTTTTCGGACTTTTTATCAGCTTCCACTAATTGATAATCCGGCGCTGGCAAATGATCACTTAGTACGGCAACCCCGGCAGGTTTAGCACGATAAAGTTTTCGCAGCAGGCTGCGTAGCTGGGTTATCGATTCGGGCTGGTGTAATGCATCATCGGGAATTTTAATCAGTCGAATATCGTCGATTGCCTCGGGCGCGGGCAGCAGATGCGAACCAAGGGAAAACATTCTATCGTCTACCCAGTTCAACCAGTCAAAACGGGGATTGAAAAAGCTGATTAACAGAGCAGCAAGTAGAATATAGGCTGTATATGACTGGAATCGGGCTAACAGATTACGACTTTCAAACATAATTATTATATGGTGGGTTTAGCTGCTTTATTTTAGTTGTTATTTTAGCGCATCGCTGAATTTATTCGCGATAAACCAAAAAATTCTCGTGCCGCCCGGGTTGAATGCTCGGCAACAGTAGCGGTATCGACCTCTCTATAACGCGCCACCGCCGCACATATATGCGGTAAATACGCCGGCTCATTGCGCCGTTCCCGTGGTTTGGGCCTGATATCCAGCGGCAAGTCCCGTGGCAACAGGTAGGGCGCATCAGTCTCCAGCATGAGACGATCATCTGGAATATGCCTGACCGCCTGTTGCAAGGCCTGGCCCCGACGCTCGTCGCAGATCCAGCCAGTGATGCCAATATGCAAATCCAGCTCGATATAAGCCCGCACCTGCTCAGTATCGCCGGTGAAACAATGGGCAACAGCAGCGGGCAGCCTGTCTCGCCAATGCCCCAGGATAGCCAGAAAGCGCTGGTGCGCATCTCGCTGATGCAGAAATACCGGCATATTAAGGCTGGAGGCCAGCTCCAACTGGGCTTCGAACCAGTGCTCCTGCACATCGGGCGGTGAAAAATTACGCTTGAAATCCAGCCCACATTCACCGATGGCCACCACGCCCGATTGTTGAGCGAGGCTTTCCAGTGTGGCCAGCGTCCTGTCATCACATTCTTTAGCATGATGCGGATGGACACCGGCGGTTGAATACAGCACATCGGGATAATGCGCAGCTAAATCTATGGCCTTCTGGCTGTGCTCGATATTGGTACCGGTAATCACCTGTTGAACGACACCTGCCGCCTGGGCATGCTGTATGACTTCATCCAGATCATGACGAAATGAACGACCGGTTAGATTAACGCCTATATCAATTAGCTTCATAGAATTTACAGAATATGGACTTACAGAAGTTTAACGCCAGTTATTCTGTTTGGCCCGATGTAACTTCTGATACCCTTGCAGCAATTTTTGATGCGTATTAAAACCATCCAGACTCAGGCCCGGGCTGTGCAGCCCATGAAACACCGCATCACCTTCAATCAGCTCAATGCCGATGGTTACATTGTCCTTGCCATACATGAGTTGCAAACTGCTTTCATAATCGGAAAACTCACGTTCGTCATCCAGCCTGATTTCCAGCAAGGCCTGCAAACAACGATAATATCGAATACGCTCATCATCCAGTTGATCCATGTGTAAACACCAGTCGTTCCATTCAATCGCTTGCTCATAATCTTCTGCGGCCAGACACAACATGGCTTTAAGCTCACCAATCCGCAAACTTGCCCAGGGGGTGCCTGGATCAGGCGCGATACCAATAAATTCAGCAACCCGTTGCACATCGTTATAGCCCCCCTCTTCCAGGCGATCAAAAATATCCTGCCATTTTTCTTTCGACAGATTCTTCAGCGATAATATATCTTCGCGGAACAGGGCGCCTTCGTTGTTATTACTCCAGATTAAATCATCGACCGGATAAATATCCGACATACCGGGCACAATGATGCGGCAGGCATACACATTTAGATGCTCATAATCAGCAATATAAATATCAAAACCCATGTCATGAATAAGTTGACTGAGATATTCAAACTCGGTGCCCGTGGTTGAGTCGTGATCCCAGTCAGCGAAAGCATAATCTGCCTGCTGTTTAAAGAAGTCATAAGAAATCAAACCACTGGAATCAATAAAATGCGTTTCCAGGTTATGATGATCCGCCACCTCATCCAGATCAAAAGACGGCGGTTGAAAACCATCCAGTTGATCCAGCCCCCGACCCTGTAACAGCTCGGTCACGGTACGTTCCAGTGCCACCTCAAAACAGGGATGGGCACCGAAAGATGCAAACACGGCGCCATCCTTCGGATTAATCAGGGTGACACTCATAACGGGATATTTTCCACCCAGAGAAGCATCCGCGATTCTCAGGTGATAACCATGGCCCTGCAGATCTTCAATGGCTGCTTTGATTTTTGGAAAACGATCGATGACCGACTGGGGCACTTCCGGTAAACAGATGCCTTCGGCAATAATCTTATTTTTTACATAGCGCTCAAATACTTCAGATAAGCCCTGTACCCGCGCTTCATGCACCGTATTCCCTGCCGACATACCATTACTGACATACAGATTGCCAATGATATTAACCGGCAACCAGAGCGTTTTATTATCCCGCTGGCGCACATAGGGAACCGCACAAATCCCTCTTTCGCCTGTTCCTGAATTGGTATCAAAAATCTGCTCTGGTTTTAATTCACGATTCGGATCATAGTAATCCCAGAGTGATTCATCCATAAGCTCAGCGGGCATGCTATCACCCGAGATTTCAAACCAGCGCTCGTCTGGATAATGTACAAATTCTCCTCTGGAAAAATCCTCACCTAGATAAAAATCGGCAAAAAAATAATTACAGCTCAGACGCTCAAAATATTCTCCCAGCGCACTGGCCAGACAGGCCTTGCGACTCGCCCCCTTGCCATTGGTAAACATCAGACCACACGTCTTATCCCGGATATGCACAGAATAAACATTCGGCACCGGGTTTAACCAGGAAGCCTCCTCTACCTGTATGCCCAATGCATCCAGCCTGGCCAGCATGCTTTCAATGGAAGATTCAAGATCGCAATCCTTGCCCTTAATAAATGTTTTATCTGTCATAATTATTTGCCTGTAAGAGGAAGGGCTAATGATACACAAACTACATGATAGAATCCTCTCCATGAGCAGCCCGATATGCATCACCTACTTTTCCGAGAATCAACAGGCGACGGCCGAGGCATTTGCTGACCAGTATCATCTGCCCTGCCTTGCCGTTGAAAATGCAGTTACCGATCTGCGGCTAAACTTTGGTTCCGACTATGTTGAACTGAAAGACTCCCACAATAACAGCGCCATCCATGTCGATTTTGTGTCCGGTGCTCTGGCCCATCGACGAAAATACGGTGGCGGCAAAGGCCAGGCTATTGCCAGAGCTATTGGTTTCAAACAGGGTGGCACGCCTCCGCACATACTGGATGCAACCGCGGGTCTGGCAAAAGACGCGTTTGTACTGGCCTGTCTGGGCTGCCCAGTCACCATGCTTGAGCGTTCTCCTGTTGTGGCCAAACTGGTAGCCGATGCTATACAGCGCGCCAGTGAAGACGCAGTATTCAAGCCTGTTCTTGAGCAGGGTTTCCAGCTTATTCAGGCCAATGCCATTGATCACATGTTGTCTATCAATGATGCACGCAGACCTGAGGTCATTTATCTTGACCCCATGTATCCGGAGAAAAAGAAATCGGCACTGGTTAAAAAAAATATGCAGCTGCTACAAAAACTGCTGGGCCAGGATGATGACATTGAAGATTTACTGAATACTGCACTCAAAACAGCTAAAAAGCGCGTCGTTGTAAAAAGACCCAGGGGCGCAAGCACTATCGCCAGCACCAAACCCACCACGCAAATCGAAAGCAAAAAAACCCGTTATGATGTGTATGTAATAAATGCCTTAGCAGGTACAAAATAGGCATTTACAGCACAACTTTCAATTACAGGAACCGATTCATCAATAACGCCATACAGACAAATCCAAAAAGATAATTCTACATTTTTCTATTCCGTTATTTATTCAAAATAAAACTCGCCATAATGTTCAATTAAAACGGTACAATAGCTGATACGTCCAATTGCTATTTACATACATGGTTTAGAAAAATGAAAAGCTCGCCATCCAGCTACGCCCCGGTAAGAAAAACCAAAATTGTTGCCACCATTGGCCCCGCCTGTGATACACCGAAAATGCTCAAGGCCCTGATTAAAGAAGGCATGAATGTCGCGCGATTAAACCTTTCCCATGGCTCACATGAAAACCACCGGCAGCAAATTGTTAATCTGCGTGCCGCCGCCGCCGAGCTGGGAAAAAACATCGCCATCATGATCGATACCCGCGGCATCGAAATTCGCACCGGTTTGCTGGAGGGAGACTCTGCCGATCTGGTGCCCGGCGAGAACTTTAACCTGCACACAGAAAACAAGCTGGGAAATGCTACCGGGGTATCCATCAGCTACCTGAAACTTTTTGAAGAAGTACAACAGGGAACGCCGATCCTGCTTGATGATGGCGCCATTGAACTGGAAGTCGAACGGGTCGTCGATGGCGTGATCAACTGCCGCATCATTCATGGTGGTCGACTGGGTAATTCGAAAAGTGTCAATCTGCCCGAAACCCAACTGGCAATGAGTGCCGTTAGCCCGGAAAACCGGGATGACATAGTCAAGGAGCTTAGCTTTGCCGCAGAAAATGACGTTGATTATATCGCCGCCTCATTCGTCCAGAGCGCTGATGACATTTACAAAATGCGCGAAATACTGGTGGAACACGACGTTAACATTCCCATCATCGCCAAAATTGAAAACAAGGCGGGCGTCGCCAATCTGGGAGAAATCGTCGAAGCGGCAGACGGTGTCATGGTAGCTCGCGGCGACCTGGGTGTAGAACTGCCGCTGGCCGATGTTCCAAGTACGCAAAAACATATCATTCGGACAACGGTCAGCCACGGCAAACCAGTCATAACCGCAACCCAGATGCTGGCATCAATGGAATGGAATCCAAAACCAACCCGTGCAGAAGCCAGCGATGTCGCCAATGCTATTCTCGACGGCACATCGGCTGTCATGCTTTCCGGCGAAACCGCCGTTGGCAAATATCCCATCGAAGCTTTGAGAACACTATCCACTATCGCTATGCGGGCAGAAGCATCGCTAAACGAATACGGTTACCTGCAAAAAATAAAACCAAATCCGGCTAATGTGGTCACCCAGGCGATTAGTCAGGCATCCGTCAGCATGGCCAAGAATCTAAAAGCGGCAGCCATCATCAGCCTCACTGAAACCGGCTTCACATCACGCTTAATTTCAAAATACCGCCCAGATTGCCCGATACTGGCAATCACTTCTCTAGAGCTGGTGGCACGAAAACTATCAATGAACTGGGGCGTGATACCGGTCCTCTATCAGGGTGAATCTTCTGACGATGCACGCATTGAATTTGCCATATCAGCAGCCAGGGAAATAGCGAATGTTGACAGCGATGACATACTGATTATAACTGCCGGACATTACCAGCAAGCTGGGGGCACTGATCTGATTCGTGTGATTACGCTGTAAAACCACACACTCGATGTTCATATCAGCAATCTAAAAATAGTAGCATTAAACTAATGATAAAAAATCATGCCTGAATTGTGAGTTTTCATCTACAGCTAACAATCGGTGGTGAAATATCAGGTATTATTTTTAATCCATACAAGCGCATCATTTTCTTTTTTAAAAACGCGTATTTCTTTGTTTGCGTTTCGTGAAAGTGACCTGTAAGCCTCATACATTCTCGCCAGACCAAATGCCATATCCGAACTGACAACAAACGCAAGTTTTGTTTTAATCTTATTTTGATCAGTTCTTACTGCAATTTCGCCCAGTTTTTTTATTCCCTCGATGGTCAACTTAATACCAGTGATTTTACTCAAATCCACTAACTCATTATATTCGACCAGTTCGGTTTTGTTTTTAATATCTTGATGATATTTTTTTAATGCATCAATAAAGTCAACATCAATTGCCTCTCCTCTCCATACCGTAAAAACAATCCTGGCTTCTCTATCTATACAATGATACGCCGGCATAATTTAAAAGCTCTCTAAATAATTATTTGAAAATAAGTGGTTACTGGAAGTGCTCTGCATAATTTCAGTTTGCACCCCATATTTTCTTAACTACTTTCGTTTTCCCCTGATCGGGCACAGTGAGAATAAACAGATCACCATAGCTTTCCGGTGCATCACCGTCACCGCCAAGCGTCCAGTAGATCTGCCCCAGATTACTGGTATTACCGACCCACAGAATCGTTTCGCCTGGATGTTTACCTAATATTTTTTTAACCAGAGATTCAGCTTTATCCATCGTGTTTTCTGGAATTTCATCTTTCGGCACAATGCTAATTTCAATATTCAAATGTTTTGCCAGCGGCGCGACGGTTTGCAGATTGCGTGTTTTATTGGGGCTGTATAATGCAGTGATATTCATATCACCAACGATATCTACCAGTGCTTTGGCATTGTGATGACCACGCTCGGTTAACTGTTTGGTGATAGCATTTTTTTGTGCATGACGAATCATAATAATCGTCGTTTCAGTGTCTGGTTCTGAATAGACTTGTGCTACGCACCCCAGCAGCGCACTCATAAAAAACAGAATGAAGAAGCGCGCAATTAATTGATTTTTTATTTTCAACGGCCTATCTTCCTGCTTGTGCCATAAATCAGCTTCAAGAAATTTTTATGAGCCCGATCATTTTATTATTATTGTCAAAACTGATTTCAAAAGCCCCCTGTATGCCTTCGTGCGTAACGAACTTTTGCAGGGCACTGGCAGGAAACCTTAAGGTCCGGCCATCACTTGCTTTGACTATAATGGCTTTTGCACTGCCCTGATAATATCGTTGATACTGGTCAGGTGATATATGCAAAGAAAAAGTCATTTTCTGCATATGGCTGCCGATACTCTGCTGGAAAAAAGATTAATCTCTGAAGTTATTAAACTGCAGCGGCATATCAATAGACTCTTCTGCCTTAAGCATTGCCATGACCTGCTGCAAATCATCACGTTTTTTACCGGTTACCCGCACCTGATCACCCTGCACTGCCGCCTGCACTTTCATTTTCTGGTCTTTAATCAGCTTGACGATTTTTCTGGATAAATCCTTGTCGACCCCCTGACGTACGGTAATCACCTGATAGGCACGTTTACCCCGTTCTTCTATTTTGCCTTTTTCCAGACAACGAGTATCAATGCCCCGCTTCGCCAGCTTGTTATAGATAATATCTTCGATTTGCTGGATCTGAAATTCACTACCGGCTTCAATATTCATCGAAGTATCGGTCAGCGTAATTTTGGCATCCGAACCTTTGAAATCGAAACGATTACCGATTTCTCGATTCATCTGATCAATCGCATTAGTCAGCTCATGGGCATCAACTTCAGAAACAACGTCAAATGAAGGCATTTACAGGCTCCGTATCTGGTAACATTTCGTCCAATATAAACAATTGAAAGATTTTCTACAATGTCACGACAATTTATTATTCTGGGGGCTATCAACTGTTTTCTGGCTGTCGCTCTGGGGGCATTCGGCGCCCATGGATTACAGAAGATTATTTCAGCCGAGGCCTTACAAACCTGGCAGACCAGCGTGCAATACCATAGTTTTCATGGACTTGGCCTGATCGCCGTCGGCATCATGCAGAAAGAAATGAATAAAGTATCGGTGACCGGCTGGCTGATGCTGGCGGGCATTGTTTTATTTTGCGGCAGTTTATACCTGCTCAGCCTGAGCGGTATCAAATCACTGGGCATAATCACGCCTTTCGGTGGTCTGTGTTTTCTGGCGGGCTGGTTATGGTTGATTGTCACAACTTACAAATTCAAACCCGTTCACTAAAATTACTCCGGCTTTTTGCCCTTATCTTTTTTACCCTGGGCCACTGATAACAGTCCATGCATAATCTGCACTTCCCTGACCGTTGGTCGTGCACGACCAAACAAACATCGTATGCGGCGCATCACATGTTCGGGATTCTTACTGCCAAAAAAATTCAGTTGATCCATGGTTGCGAAAAAATGGTCATACATACTTTCATTTTGGTCTGCGGTGGCTAACTGGTCTTTCTCGTCCTTGATTTCCCGTTCCTGTTTGATGCTGCCCTTACGGCTGGCCATGAAGATTTCATAACTCAGTACCTGTACCGCAGATGCCACATTGAGCGAGGTATAAGCTTCCGAAGTGGGGATGTTCACCAGAGACTGACACAGCTCCAGCTCTTCGTTCAGCAGTCCCGTGCGCTCACGACCAAACACCAGTGCGACTTCGTGCTGTTCGCTTTCATCAAATAGCAATTCACCGCACTCGCGGGAATCCAGCTGCTGCCACTGCACGGTGCGTAATCGGGCTGTGGTACCCACCACCAGTGAACAACCTTCTAGCGCCTGCGATAACTTGTCCACCACCACCGCATCGGCCAATACATCGGTCGCCGAAGAGGCGCGCTGGGAAGCCTCAAATGACGGATAGTCCCTGGGCGAGACCAGATACAGCCGGGTGAGCCCCATGTTTTTCATGGCGCGCGCCGCAGCCCCTATATTGCCTGGATGGAAAGTATTGACCAGTACGATTCGGATATTGCTAAGCATGTGGTTATTGGCTTGTTCAAAAGGCCGATATCCTATCAGGTTTAACTGATAAACTCAGCGTATTCTGGTATCCTACGCGGCCATTAATCCGCGGTATGAGAACACCCCATGAATCCAATGCTGAACACAGCAATCACTGCCGCCCGTGCAGCCGGCGATGTCATTATTCGAAATATGGACAGAGTTGACCGACTAAAAGTCGAGCTCAAGGCACAGAATGATTTTGTCAGCCAGGTGGACCGTAAAGCGGAAGAACAGGTGATTTACCACCTGCGTAAAGCCTACCCGGATCACAGCATCCTGGCAGAAGAAAGCGGCCAGGATGATGGTCAGCAGGCGGATTTTCAATGGATTATCGACCCGCTGGACGGTACCACGAATTTTCTTCATGGCTTTCCCCAGTTCGCGGTCTCTATCGCACTGAAACTGAAGAATCGACTGGAAATTGCCGTGGTTTTTGACCCGGTGAAAAACGAGCTGTTCACGGCTGCTCGCGGTGATGGCGCCCAGCTAAACGACAAGCGCATTCGCGCGACACCACAGAAAGGCCTGCATGGCGCGCTGCTGGGCACCGGCTTCCCATTCAAACATCCACAGCATCTGGATACTTATCTGGCCACCTTTAAAGCGGTTCACCCCGATACTGCGGGTATCCGTCGTGCGGGTTCTGCCGCACTGGACCTGGCCTATGTCGCGGCCGGGCGTCTGGATGGCTTCTGGGAACTGGGACTGAGTCCCTGGGATATGGCAGCCGGTGCGCTGTTAGTTCGGGAAGCTGGCGGCATCGTGACCGATTTCAGTGGCGATGGCCATTACCTGGAAACGGGCAACGTCATCGCAGCGGCGCCGAAAACGTTTCAGCCCCTGTTTGAAACCATCAAACCGCATCTGACAGATGATTTGAAATAGATTCTGAGTATCAGGCCGCTGGTAAACAAAACCCCTTCTGACGGGTTCAGGCCTGCTCTGCCCATTCTGCACGGGTATAGGCCTTGATCCCAAGAGCATGCAGCTCACCGCTGGCAATCAGTTCGTTCACTGTGGCAAACACCATTTTCTGCTCAGCCAGCATGGTTTTACCTTCAAAACTGTCACTAATAACCGTGGCTTCCAGGTTGCAACCTTCACCTGAAATAATGGCTTCCGAATCGGGTATGCCGTTTTCAATGAGTGCCTTAACGTCTGCCGGGCTCATATTTTCCTCACTACATATCAATAATTGGTGGCAGATGGTACTACGACTGGCAGCGCATTCAAACCTGAAAAAAATGATGAATATCTGATTATTATCTATATAGTGTCGCCATGATCCCATCCAACATACTTTTATACTGTCGGCCCGGCTTCGAGAAGGAGTGCGCCGCCGAAATCATGGAACTCACTACCCAGGCTGGCATATACGGATTCATAAAATCCAGGCCCGATACAGGCTATCTGCTATTTGTCTGTCAGCCGGAACAGAGCTATCAACAACTGGATCAGGTCATCCACTATGCCGAGTTGGTGTTTGCTCGGCAATGTATTTTCACTCCCGAGCTGGTCACCAATTTATCTGTCGATGACAGGATCACGCCATTACTGGACAGTATTCAAAAACTCAACATATCGTTCAGTGATGTCTGGCTAGAAACTCCAGATACTAACGAAGGTAAACAGCTGAGCAGCTTTTTGAAAAAGTTTTCCAGTCCTCTGCTGCGTAGTATTGAAAACAAACAGTTACTTTCAAAAGCTGGCGACTGGCGGCTGCATCTGTTTTTCCTGAGTTCATCAGCCGTTTATCTCGGCGTAAGCAACATCCATAACAGCAGCGATTTAATCATGGGCATCCCGCGCCTGCGTATGCCTCGCTCAGCCCCCAGTCGATCCACCCTGAAACTTGATGAAGCACTCAACTTCATGCTCAACGAACAGGAGCAAAAAAAGTATCTGAAAAATGGCATGACGGCAGTTGATCTCGGCGCCTGCCCGGGCGGCTGGACCTGGCAGTTAGTCAATCGTGGCATGCGTGTCACGGCAATTGATAACGGGCCAATGAATGAGGAACTTATGGAGACGGGCATGGTGGAACATTTACGCGTCGATGGTTTTAAATATCGCCCCGAGAAAACCGTCGACTGGCTAGTCTGCGACATGGTCGAACGACCACTGCACATCAGCAGACTCATCGCGCAATGGTTAACCGATGGCCTGTGCCAACACGCTGTTTTTAATCTAAAACTACCGATGAAAAAACGCTATGATGTCATCAGGCAATGCCGGCAACTGATTGAACAGGAACTAGCATTGCTCGAGCATCCATGTACATTGAAAATGAAACAGCTTTACCATGATCGCGAAGAAATCACCTGTATTATTTTATAAAAGTTAATCGGGCAACAGGGTTATTCGGGTTTCGGCCGATTGTTTATTGATTTCAAATAACACTTCGCAATATTCAGTAATTTCATCTGTTGGCGTAGGATCATCCGCGCAACTACAACCGGCAATAATACCGGAATAAAAAATGCCGGTTTTTATCAAAATATTTTCTGAGTTTTCTGACATATTATTTATGGTGAGCTGTACAGGTTTGTCACT
>JAPHRO010000044.1 GCA_026195895.1 Gammaproteobacteria bacterium | reverse complement strand
TCCAGAAGGTGCTTCATGTGGTTTTAAATTACTCAAAAATTACCGATTGCGGAATATAAAATTATCAATGGATTTTTTTCTTTTTCAGGCCTGACTAATCAAATAGTATGATAGTAAAAACAAAACCAGAAAATACAGAGAATATAGCTAAATAAATTTCATATAAGACAGGCCACTGGTTACCCAGTGGCCTGCTTTATTCTAATTAAAATTATATGTCGTTGTGGTGCCTGATGTAACCGTCACGGTGTTAGTGCCAATAAAATTGATAACATCATCTGTTTCATTGGTATCTTCATCGGCCTGACAGGTGAATGCCAAAGTGTAAGCACCTTCATCAAGGAAGCCGACGGCATATTCAAAGGTATTGGAAAGCAGTGCTGTTGTTACGGGTTCAGCATCAATGCCATCGATATCGTCCGGGGATACATTGTTTCCGGTAAATACGTAAATGGCATAATTGGTATTTGGAATACAATTCACGTCATTCAGCGTAACCGAACCAACACTACCAGCAATATGACCAATATTGTCATTTTCAACAATGCGCAATGTGGGCTTAAGTTTGTAAGCCGGTGAATGGTTGTTGGGTGGCAACACAGATTTACGCAAATCAAAATCAATAGTAAAGCTAACAGCACCACCATCGGTGATATCAAAACCCCGGTTGAGCTTTAGTCCCGTTTCATTCCCACTGGGAACATAAAGCGGATGTTGTGCACCGCCATCTAATTCTATATAGGAGTCGGTAGTTGTCTGGCTGGCAACTACTTTCAAACGTAGCCAGTTATAGTGGCCAGCATCCAGCGTATGATTAACCAGTAAAGGTTCGCTATCAGGGCCTTGCTGACTCAGTAAATCAATGGTTTTAAGAATGGGATCGCCGTTGATATCGACAAAATCTATGTCGTAGGCAGAACCGCTTTCGGGTTTAATTGAAACACCGCTGAACGATACAACTACTTTGGCTGCGCTATCAATAGGTGCATCGGTGATATCAAGACTGAATGAGCCACTGCCGGAAGAGTCGGTTCCACATGCGCTTAACAGCATAGACAGAGTGGCTATACCAATTAATTGGGCTTTCGGTTTATTATTCATTTTTAAACCTTCAGTATTACTGTCTTTTAAACTTTAATTATACCATTTTGCAAAAGACAGTTTTGGGGAGCAGAGCACGGCTTTTCCAGATATCAGTGAAATTTTTGATCTGGCTCACCTAGGCGCTTTATTTCGATTCAGATTTTTTAACCCGTATTTTGCTACCGGCCACATCCTTACCATTGAGGTTTTTCATGGCTTTCTTGGCATCTCCTGCTTTAGGCATGTCAACAAAACCGAAACCTTTTGAGTTACCGGTTTTTTCGTCCATCACCAGGGTGCAGGACTGCACAGAACCATATGCTTCAAACATTGCTCGGAGTTCTGCTTCTGTGGTGGAGCGGGCGAGATTGCGGACTATTAGTTTCATAAGTGTACCGAGTTATTAAGCAAAATGTTTTAATAAAATATGTTCATAAACTTGATGAAAATGTAAGCGGTCTGAAAAATTTACACCAAAAAGGTAATTATCATTCTGCCTGTTGTAAAAGATATCCAGATGCGTTTTGTCAGATTTGTTTCGGCGTATTATAAAAATTCAGTGCACAATTGTTGTCGGCCTGGAATCAGGAGTGGCTATGACAATACCCTTTTATATAGCGACTATTTTCGTGTTGTTTTTACACTGAAGAATGGTACCAGAGGCCGGACTCGAACCGGCACGCTCTTGCGAGCAAGGGATTTTGAATCCCTCATGTCTACCAATTTCATCACTCTGGCATAATTGGATTTTCTATTGATACAGCTTTTGCTGTGCTCATGTCTATCACAATATCACTCTGTTTACTGGATAGGCCGGCTATTCTAATGGATTTTTGGGCAGGAGCAAGTTTTACAGTTTGAACTTGCTTACCAGTTGTTGAAGTTTTACTGCCAGGTCTGACATTACCTGGGATTCAGCCGCGGTTTTTTCTGAACCTTCCTTGCTTTCATTGGCGATCTGGCTGATGGTTTGTATGTTCTGGTTGATTTCCACGGCAATGCCAGACTGGGATCCTGCTTCATCATTAATTAATGTGTTCATTTCGGTAATGGCGGTGACGGCTTTAGTGATTTCCTGTAACGACTGACCCGCCTGTCCCGCCTGTTCCACGCTGGAACTGGCCTGTGCCTGACCTTTCTCCATTGCTTCAACGGTTTCTCGGGAAACCGACTGCAGATTTTCGATCATGGTCTGGATTTCTTTGGTGGATTCCTGGGTGCGTTGGGCCAGGGTGCGAACCTCGTCAGCAACCACCGCAAATCCACGGCCCTGTTCACCAGCACGGGCGGCTTCGATGGCAGCGTTGAGGGCGAGCAGATTGGTTTGTTCGGAGATGCCCTGAATAACGTCCAGTACGCCACCAATATTATTGCTTTCGGCTTCCAGTCGGTTGATAGAGGAGGCTGCATTTTCGACTTCGGAGGCGAGCGCTCTAATGGAGCTAACCGTCTGGCCTACCACGTTGCTGCCTTTTTCGGCTTCTTCTTTTGCCAGTGCCGCGGCTTCTGCCGCCTGGGCCGCTTTTGCGGAAACTTCCTGAGCGGTGTGTGTCATGGTCTGGATGGCCTGTTCGACATTGCGCGTTTCGCTATGCTGACGCAGTACGCCTTCATTGGTTGCATTGGCGACAATACAGATATGCTCAACGCCGGATTGCATCTGCTGGCAGCTTTGGCTGAGTTCACCGACAACGTCGCGCAGTGTTTCGGCCATTTTATTAAAGCTGTCGATGATTTCACCAATCACATCATGACTTTTCATTTCACAGGTGAAGCTAAGGTCGCGATTGCTGATGGCGGTGGATATCTGTGCAATACGTCTTAATTTTTTAATCAGCAGTACATTAAGCAGGGCGTAGTTGATGACGCCAATGGTGGCGCCTGCAACCAGGCAGCCGATGACAAACCAGACATACATACCGGGTTTCCATTCGACAAAAAATTCTGCATAAAATGGAAAGATGATGCCCATTGATATTCCAAATCCCAGAAAGGCGATCAGTATATTACGCAGAATGCTGCTTTTCATTTGCGGTGCACCCAATAATTTTTATTGTGGATAATATGGGATATATAGCTGTATAAAGCTTGGCTAGCAAGTTGGCCCAGAATAAAAACTGACTTTATTGACTGTCAGTTGGCAGCTAATGTGTTTAAGCTGGAAAAACTTTCTTGAAGGGTTTTACCTTGACTTGCTGGTAAACGCCGGCGGTTATATAAGGGTCGGCATCGGCCCAGTTTTTTGCATCTTCCAGTGAATCAAATTCGGCGACCACCAGGCTGCCGCTGAAACCCTCTTCACCCGGGTCTTCTGAATCGATGGCGGGGTGCGGGCCGGCAAGGATTAATCGCCCCTGATTTTGTAATGTCTCTAAACGTTCCAGATGGTCGGGGCGTGCTTTCAGGCGGTTTTTCAGGCTGTTCTCTACGTCCTGTGCAATGATGGCGTACAGCATTTATTCCTCACTTATTTGTTTGTCTTCGGGCTGTTTATCCTGCATATATTTGGCAAGATAAAAACCCTGTGCGATAACGAATACGAAAGTCATACCCATGAGGCCAAACAGTTTGAAATTGACCCAGTTGTCCATGCGGGTTTTTTCGTCCAGTTCGAGGGCATAGTAGAAGGCGACGTACAGGTTGGCGACTCCGCTGAACAGGAAAAAAATCACCCAGGAGATATTGAGTTTGATCCAGACCGGATCGGGCAATTCAATCTGGCCACCCATCATGCGTTGTACCAGGCTTTTTTTACCAATGAACTGGCTAGCTAAAAAGGCCATGGCAAATACCCAGTTGAGCACGGTGGGTTTCCATTGAATAAAGGCCGGGTCGCCAAATACGATGGTGATGCCACCCAGCACCGTGATCAATGTGAGTGAAAAAATATGCATTTTTTCAAAGCGGCGGTGTTTTAACCAGAAACCGCCCACCTGGATAAAGCTGGCGATAATCGCAATGGAAGTGGCGATTATCGTTGCCACCAGTACATCTGGCTGGGCTGGATCGAATAGCTGGCCAACAGGCGTGTTATCGACCAGTTTATCGGCCTGGTGATAGCTGACGAAAAACAGAATAATGGGGAAGAGATCGTATAAAAGTTTCATGGGCCGAAGTTTAAAGGACAAAGGAAAAAGGATAAAGGAAAAGCCATTTTATCGGTGATTTTCCTTTATACTTCGCGCTTTCAATTTTGTACTTTAAGTAATGAGCCAGTATTTCGAAATTCATCCAACTCATCCACAGCCACGGCTGATTCATCAGGCAATGGAAATCATCAATGATGGCGGTCTGGTGGTCTATCCCACCGATTCCAGTTATGCCATTGGCTGTCATATTGGTGATAAATCGGCGATGGAACGTATTCGTCGTATCCGGCAGGTGGATGACAAGCATCATTTTACCCTGGTATGCAGTGATCTTTCTGAAATCGCTACTTATGCCAGGGTGGGGAATAGTGAATATCGCATGCTGAAATCACTGACCCCCGGCCCCTATACCTTTTTGCTTAAGGCCACCCATGAAGTACCGCGACGTTTGATGCATCCGAAGCGCCGCATGATTGGTATTCGCGTGGTAGATAATGTGATCGTGCGCTCGATGCTGGAAGAGCTGGGTCAGCCAATAATGAGTTCGACCCTGATTATGCCGGGTAAGGATATGCCGGAAACGG
Organism: Gammaproteobacteria bacterium; assembly: GCA_026195895.1. Classification (GTDB taxonomy): domain Bacteria; phylum Pseudomonadota; class Gammaproteobacteria; order SZUA-229; family SZUA-229; genus JAPHRO01. Next base: position 32,646 of record JAPHRO010000044.1, on the reverse strand, counting down.
ATCCTGAAGAGATCCGGGAGCTGCTGGAGCATCATGTTGATCTTATTATTGACGGCGGGTACTGTGGTCTTGAGCCAACGACGGTGATTAATATGGTTGAGAGTCCACCCAGACTGGTACGTGAGGGCAAGGGGACAGATCATGGGCTGGCAGATTAAGATGTTCGGCACTCGCTTAGTTTAGATTCCAGCATAGATCAGCAATGAAACAAGATATCCAGTTACTTTATTATTTCACCATTTTACCTGTGCCAATCATACTGGCGATTACCTTGCATGAAGTGGCTCACGGTATGGTTGCTCGGTATTTTGGCGATGCAACCGCGTATCTGCAGGGGCGATTAACCTTGAATCCCTTGAAGCACATTGATCCGGTTGGTACTGTCATTGTGCCTTTTCTTCTGGTTATCACCACAGGTTTTATGTTTGGTTGGGCCAGGCCGGTACCCGTCGATCCAAGAAATTTTCAACACCCGCGACAGCACATGGCATACGTTGCGATGGCGGGCCCATTATCGAATTTTATAATGGCGTTGTTTTGGGCTATGCTACTCGCCCTTGCCACGCATTTAATCGGTAAAACCGGTATGGGGCAGGCGCTGGCACTGATGGCCGATATCGGCATAAAAATCAATCTGGTATTGATGGTGCTTAATCTTATACCTGTGCCACCACTGGATGGTGGGCGCATAGTGCATGGGTTTTTGTCGGCGTCAGCGGCACTTAAATATTCCCGAATTGAGCCCTACGGTATCTGGGTAATATTGTTATTATTGTTGACCGGTATTCTGGGCAAGATACTTTGGCCATTAATTCAGTTAATTGAGCGATTTTTGTATTTTATATTTGGCCTGTGAGCCTTTGCATATTGATTTACTTTAAGGAGGCACTTTGAGTTCTGTTCCTGCGCAACATCAGCGCGTTTTATCCGGCATGCGCCCTACGGGCCTGCTACATCTAGGCCACTATCATGGTGTGCTGAAAAACTGGATAACCCTGCAACACGAATACGAGTGCTTTTTCTTTGTTGCCGACTGGCATGCCTTGACTACCCATTATGAAGATCCGCGCATAATTGCGGAATCGACCCAGGACATGGTAATCGACTGGCTGGCGGCGGGTGTCAGTCCCGGTGCGGCCAAGGTATTTATTCAGTCCCGTGTGCCTGAGCATGCGGAATTGCATTTGCTGCTGTCGATGATCACGCCGCTGGGATGGCTGGAGCGAGTGCCCACTTATAAAGATCAGCAGGAAGCCCTGAAAGAGAAAGATCTGGCGACCTACGGTTTTCTGGGTTATCCCTTGCTGCAATCGGCTGATATTCTGGCCTATAAAGCCGGCCAGGTGCCAGTGGGTGAGGATCAGGTGGCGCATGTGGAGCTGACCCGTGAAGTGGCGCGTCGCTTTAACCATATCTACGGCAAAGAGCCGGGTTTTGAAGAAAAAGCCGAAGCGGCGATCAGGAAAATGGGCAAAAAGAATGCCAAGCTGTATAAAGACCTGCGTAAACGTTATCAGGAAAAGGGCGATCAGAAAGCGCTGGATGTAGGTCAGGCCCTGCTGGAGTCCCAGCAGAATATTTCTCTGGGCGATCGTGAGCGTCTGTTTGGTTATCTGGAAGGTTCTGGCAAAATCATTCTGCCTGAGCCCCAGGCCTTGCTGACGCCAGCTTCAAAAATGCCCGGTCTGGATGGTCAGAAAATGTCCAAGTCTTATCGCAATACCATTTCATTGCGTGAGCATCCCGATGAGGTGGAGAAGAAACTTCGCACCATGCCGACGGATACCAGTCGTGTCCGCCGCACCGATCCAGGTGATCCTGCCAGGTGCCCTGTGTGGCAGTTACACCAGGTGTACTCCGACGATCAGATTAAAGACTGGGTGCAGGAAGGTTGCAAAACTGCAGGCATCGGTTGTGTTGAATGCAAGCAGCCGGTAATCGACGCCATGATTGCTGAAATCAAACCCATTCGCGAACGTGCCAAAGAATATATTGATGATCCATCGGCCGTGAAAGCGATAATCGATGAAGGCTGTGAGGCGGCACGTGATGTGGCCCGTGTTACCCTTGAAGAAGTGCGCAAGGTGATGAGTCTGAGTGCTCGCTAGGATCCTATGAACGAAGACACTAACAATACCGATCTCAACGCTGAATCTGATCCGCAGGGGGACATGCCACCACAGCAAGGCGAGATGCCGTTTGCTGTGGTACAGGGTGAGCCATTCACTGTGATGCCGGAAGATCTGTATATCCCACCGGATGCACTGGAAGTCTTTCTCGAAGCTTTTGAAGGCCCACTGGATCTGTTGCTGTATTTAATCAAACGCCAGAACCTGGATATTCTGGATATTCCCATCGCGCGCATTACCAAACAGTACATGGACTACATTGCCATGATGGGGGAAATGCGTTTCGAGCTGGCGGCGGAATATCTGGTGATGGCGGCCATGCTGGCAGAAATAAAATCCCGTATGCTGTTGCCGCGTCCTGAATCGCAGGATGAAGAAGACGATCCACGAGCCGAACTGATACGCCGTCTGCAGGAATACGAGCGCTTTAAAACAGCGGCTGAAAATATTGATGAAATTCCACGTATGGAGCGAAATATTTTCCCCGCTGGTGCTGAATTGCCGCCGCTGGAGCAAACTCGGCCAGAGGCAGAAGTGGATCTGCGTGAATTGCTACTGGCCTTCCAGGACGTGCTAAAACGTGCAGACATGTACACGCATCATCAAATCAAGAAAGAAACCGTATCGGTCAGAGCGCGCATGGCCCATGTACTGTCGATGGTCACCGCCGAATCTTTCACCGACTTTACCAGTTTGTTTGTTTTCGAAGACGGTCGCCGCGGTGTGGTGGTTACTTTTATGGCGGTGCTGGAACTGCTCAAAGAACACATGATCGATCTGGTACAATCAGAAGCCTTTGCGCCGATTTATGTAAAAGCGGCTACTGCGGCCGAAACACCACAAAATCTGGAATAATTCTATGGAGTTACAGAAACTTAAAAATATCCTGGAAGCCCTGTTGATGTCAGCAGACAATCCTATGGAGGTGCGCCAGTTAGAGAAAATATTCGAAGCTGACGAAGATCGTCCGTCGCGAGATGAGATACGCCATGCGTTGCAGTCTTTGCAGCAGGATTATCAGGGGCGTGGTGTTGAGTTAAAGGAAGTGGCCAGTGGCTATCGGGTCCAGGTTGTTGAAGATTATGCAACCTGGGTGGCACGATTATGGGAAGAAAAACCACCACGTTACTCGCGCGCATTATTGGAGACACTGGTTCTGATTGCTTACCGGCAGCCGATTACGCGAGGTGAAATCGAGGAAATACGGGGGGTTAGTGTTAGTAGCCACATTGTAAAAACACTGACCGAGCGTGAGTGGATTCGCATTCTGGGGCATAAAGATGTGCCAGGAAAACCCGCCATGTATGGCACGACTCGTGAGTTCCTGGATTACTTCAATCTTAAGAGTCTGGATGAATTACCGGCCCTGTCTGAAATTAAAGATCTGGATAAGATGCATCCTGAATTGGCGCTTGAAGGCGAAGAAGCCCAGGCTGCCAATGACGAAACAGAACATTCAGAAGCCGGAATTGCGACCGAGGAGCTGGCGGAAACCGAGCCTGGATTAGAGTCAGAAATATCGACAGAGGCCCCGTCATATCAGCTTTCTGAGGATTCGGATGAGGATGAAGTTCAGGCCGAAGTCTCTTAAATTCAAGATCAACGGTACTGTATAAAATTGAATACCATCCCTATCTATGTTATTAATTAACTTAAGTATTTTTACGTCTGGAGTAAGTGATGGGCGTCCTATCAGTTCAAAGTAGTGCGGTACAGGGTATTCAGCGCGGCTTAGATGGCATGCGTCAAAATGCGGCCGATATTGCCAGCGCGGATCAACTCAATCAGGCTGGACAGGATACCGATCTTGTTGGTTCACTGGTTGGTCTCGAAGAAAATAAAGTCCAGGTTCAGGCATCAGCAAAAGTAGTGTCAGCACTCGATGAAGTTGTCGGTACCATTATTGATATTCGCGCCTGATCTCGACTTTTCCTGGTAATTTAATTTTATTGTAACTTTGTTCCCGGTTTATATGATGGAAACAGGTGTTCATAAAGAATTATCTTCTACTTCGCCACTTTCTACTATTTCCCCCCGGCGAATTGATACCAGTAGTGTCTCCAGATCTTCGGGGTCTTCCGAAGAAGATAAGCAAATCGAACAAAAAATCCGTCAGCAGGAAAACCAGATTCTGCAACAACTGCAAGCGCGTGACCGTGAGGTCAGAGCGCATGAAGCCGCGCATATTGCGGCTGGCAGGCCTTATGTGCTGAGTGGTCCCAGCTATACTTTTCAGCGTGGACCGGATGGTCGCTCTTATGCGATTGGTGGCGAAGTCCAGCTGGATGTTTCTGAAGTTAGCAATAATCCCGAAGCCAGTTTAACTAAGGCAGAAACAGTGCGTCAGGCGGCTCTGGCGCCGATAGAACCTTCACCCCAGGATCTACGCGTAGCAGCAAATGCAACTCAGATGGCGGCACAGGCCAGGATTGAAATCGCAGTGCAGAACAGGGAGGAAGCCGCTACCCGGGCTGAAAAACACTCAAATGAAACTAGCAATGAGGGTGACAGTGCTAATGCCGAAGCCATTCGAGCATTTAGTTCCAAAGAAGCGGCATCTTCAAGCTTGAGTTTGTTCGCTTAATTCAGGATTGAGCTAGTCAGCTGCGGTTTTTAATGATTCTGGATTTTCTTGAAAGGGAATAATGCTCGCAGCCCTGCGAAGGGCTGGAAAAAAAGTCTGCAATACCAGACCAGGCTTTCTTATCGCTTGGTAATATTACCTGCTATTTCAAATCGGTTGCCATCTGCGTTATCACAGCGTAATACTTCGATAGTGACTTTAAGTGGTGGTGTGACGTTATTTTCAGGTGCAATGGAAACGTGTACCTCGGTGCCTGGATTGACTGCTTCGTCAGCAATGAATGAAACACCATCTCCGCTTAGATTACTCACCACGCCACACTGCTTTTCGCCGGATCCATTGATTGAATATTCCAGATTACAATCCATGTTCATGCGGAAAAAGTTACGCTTTTCAGAATAGTCAGTAGCCATAAAATCCCCGTTTTAGGAAAAAATAATTAGCAAGTTCAAGCTGGAAGTATTGGATGTTTCCGGCTTCAAGTCGTCTTGAGTGTAGAAGGAATTCTGTTGAAAATCCATGCCATTCATCCAGTTTTTGTGAAGAAATACACAATATCTAGTGGAATTTCTTTGCCAAAGGCACAACATTGGCTTTGGGGCTGGAGTGCTCTATTTCGTGTGGCCAGTCACGAATTCCTCCATCCAGTGACAGTGCCTCATATTTATTTTCATTGAGTATGAGTGCGGCTACTGCACTGCGCGGCCCCGAGTGGCAATAGACAATGTAGGGCTGCTTTTTACTCAGTTCCTTGAGTCGGCTGGCCAATTCGCTAAGAGGGATTAACTGGGCACCTGGAATTCGATTTTCTGCATATTCTTCGGCAAATCTCACATCAAGAAGCTGGTATCCATTATCAATCATGGTTTGCGCAATCCGGGCCTGCACGGTTTTTACTAAAGGACGGTTAATTAATTCTTCATAGTCCCTTTTTCCCAGTATCAGGACTTCACTGTCTTCGAGCATCACGATGGTTTCTGTCTGATTTTTGCAGGACACCATTGCTTCATCACCAAAGATATCGCCAATGCTTAATTCAGTAATGCGACGATTGTTCTGGGTCTCGCTATTAAAATGCTGGACTTCAGCACTACCGGAGAGGATCAGATAATAGGCATCGCATTGTTCACCCTGGATGGTCTCTCCTTTTGCCAGGTGACGTCTTTTCATACGGGAAAAAGCGCTTTCTATATATTCGATGGGCAGGCGTCTAAACACCAGTGTGTTGCGGATTATATCGAGATGCTGGACGGCCTGTTTCGCTTCGCGGCCAATGTGATCCCAGGCGATAATGCTATCCAGAATATCCCGGTTAGCATGACAAATGATGCAGTCTTCTTTTGCCAGAATGCTGCAACTGTAATTCTCCAGTGGCAGTAGTACAGGACTGCGCTGGGTTTCAGCGGGATCCATTAGTGTCTGAATGCTGCCTTCGCAGACAACATCGATCTGTCCTTCCAGTAGATAGAGGTAGTCCTGTCGGTTGCTACCACGGATTTGCAGGATTTCATCCTGTTGAAGTTCGATGATACGAACATGGTTAACAATTTCCTGCAGACGTTCAGGGCTCAGGTTATTGAAAGGAAAATAGGAGTTGCTGAGCTTGAATAAGACTTTTTTCAGTTTGGTACTAATATTCATGATACTGCAAAGCGAGTATTTAAAGTAATTTGATCTTTTTAGTGTAGTTCAGTTTTGTGAATTTGGGATATCAAAATAGGCTTGATCCAGCCGTTTGGTGGTAATGCTGTCAATTAACAGTTCCACCGTAGGTTTATTGTCTGAAATAGTGATGATCTCCAGAGGTAAGCCATCCATATTTTCCATCTGATAATCAATTTCTATGAAATCAGTCTTTCCCATAGCCAACATTAATCGAGTCTGGGTATTGTAGTTAAATCGGTGGAAATCTCGTAACGCCTCATAATCACCGGGTGAAATCCCCAGCGATTTTCTGCTGGCCATGCATACCTGTTTTACCAGGCTGTCATTTCGTTTGATGTCATATACATCACAGGTAATTTCATTGATGGTTTTAGTTTGAGCGGTTTTTATAACCTTTATCTGGGTATGTGCACCATAAAACTCGGGATATTTGAGCTGATTGACCAGTTCAGTGGCAATTTCCTTTTCCTTGTCCGACATGTCTTGCAATTTTTTGTTCAGGCCGGTTTCAACTTCCGCCAGTTTTGACAGGCGCTGCTGATTGAGCTGTTCAATGCGCTTATTGAGAATGTTTTTATCGATTCGTGATATATTGGCGTTTTTCTGGTCGATGCTTAAAAAAATCTGTTTAGACTGATTATATAAATTAATCCGCTCGGACTGATTTTCAGTTAAACGCAGTATTCCATTTTTTACCGAATAAGTAAGATTTTGACTGCCATTTTTATCGATGAAAGTTTTATAGCTGAGTGTCACATCTGCAGGTGCATCAAAGACGATGAAGTACAGAAACAGCAGGGGCATTAATTGTTTCATGGCGACACCATAGTCCATAGTAGTTTTAGAAAATTTTATGAGTAAAGAACGTATACAAAAAGCACTGGCGCGGCAAGGACTTGGTTCACGTCGTCAGATAGAAATCTGGATTAAGCAGGGTGAAATTCAGGTTAATGATAAAGTTGCCACGCTGGGAGACCAGGTTAAAGCTGGCGATGTGGTCATGCATGGTGGTCGAAAAATCATTATCCGTGATGCCACCAAAAAATTGCCCCGGGTGCTGATGTATCACAAGCCAGAAGGCGAAGTATGCAGCCGGAGTGACCCGGAGGGGCGACCAACCATATTCGATAATTTACCCGGGCTGAAACACAGTCGTTGGGTGGCTGTAGGCCGACTGGATTTAAATACGTCGGGCTTAATTCTGGTAACTGATGATGGTGAGCTTGCTAATCGTCTTATGCATCCGTCGAATCAGATGGAGAGAGAATATGCGGTGCGCGTCCTGGGTACTGTCAGCGATGAAATATTGAAGCAATTGACTCAGGGTGTTCAGCTAGAAGATGGCAAGGCGCGATTTGAAGAAATAGTTGATTCAGGCGGCCAGGGTGCCAATCACTGGTACCATGTTGTATTGATGGAGGGGCGCAATCGAGAAGTACGCCGGATGTGGGAAGCGGTCGGTCTAAAGGTGAGCCGTTTAATGCGTGTGCGTTATGGTAATGTCATTCTTACCAAAAGTCAGCGTCCTGGAAAAAGCCGAGAACTCAGTGACAAAAAAGTGATCGAACTTGCATCACTGGTGGGTTTAGAATATGAACTGGAGCAAGCCGAAAGTGATGCCTCTAAACGAAGTAAAGCAGCTTATATGCAGTCAGCGGGCAGACCAAAAGCGCGCAGTCGTTCCCCTCGGACAGGCAGGAGTAAAAATAATCATGCAAACAAGAAATCCCCCCGTAAAAAAACTGGTTAATATTTTCACCATCATTTTACTGGTGTCATTCTTTGCATCAGTACAGGCAAAAGAAGAGGGTGCGCTGGAAACGGGTATGGTGAATCCTGGTTATCATGAGCAGCCTGCCTGGTTTAAAAATTCTTTTCTTGATATTAATGAAGACATTGCCGAGGCCAGGGCAAATGGTAAAAGACTCATGCTGTTTTTTTACCAGGATGGCTGTCCCTATTGCAAAAAACTATTTGAAGATAATTTTGGTCAGCGCAGTATCGCTGAAAAAACGCGCAATAACTTTGATGTAGTGTCGATAAATCTCTGGGGTGATCGTGATGTCAATATGGGCGAGCTTGAACTAACAGAAAAAGCCTTTGCCGAAAAATTAAAAGTGATGTATACACCGACGCTAATATTTTTCAATGAAGAAGGTAAAGCAGTATTAAGAGCCAATGGTTATTATCATCCGGGTAAATTTAATGCCGCGCTAGACTATGTCCTGGAGCGGCATGATAAAAAAGAAAATTTTCGCTCCTACCTGGAACGTGTTTCACCTGCCGCTGCTGCTGGCGTGATGCATCGTGAAGTAGAAACTGAAAAGCAGCCATATCGTTTTGATAAAAAACCCAGGGCTGATTACCGCCTGGTGCTGTTTGAACAGAAAGAATGTAAGACCTGTGATGAATTACATCTGGATATTTTAAAGCGCAAGGAATCAAGGGAGTTAATTAAACCTTTCGATGTAGCTGTGCTGGATATGTGGTCAGATGAAAAAATAGTTCGCCCGGATGGAAAGCAGGTGAAAATCCGTGACTGGGCGAAACAACTTAATGTCCAATATGCGCCAAGCATGATCTATTTTAATAAAAAAGGTGAAGAAGTTTTTCGTACCGAAGCTTATTTAAGATCATTCCATATTCAGTCAATTATGGATTACGTTGCAACCGGTGCCTACAAAACCCAGGCTAATTTCCAACGTTATATTGATGATCGTGCCCATAAGTTGAGAGAGAAGGGTATCGAAGTTGATATTATGAATTGATGTTTTTCAGCAGGGTGAACTAACATTCACCCCATAGAAAATTCGGGTTAGTCCTGGGCTTTAAATATCTTCCCGGTGTCATAATTATCAGTACCCATTAAATACAGATAGCTGTTCATAATTGAATCGGGCTGGGCCATTTCATTTGGATTCGTGCCTGGAAATGCTTTAATCCGCAATGGCGTTCTTACTGGCCCTGGATCAATCGCATTAACCTTTACAACAATATCTGAATTCATTTCATCCGATAATATTTTCATAAAACTAACCAGAGCGTCTTTGGATATACCATAAGCACCCCAGTAAGCTGATGATTTATCATCCACTGTAAACAGGATCGATGAATCGGGTGTTTTTTCCATTAAGGGTAATACCGCCTGAGTGAGCAGGAAAGGCGCATTCAAGTTAACCTGCATTACCTTATACCAGAGATCAATATCGTATTGCCTGATCGGCGTACTGGCACCGAGAAAGGCTGCGTTATGCAACAGACCGTGCAGCGCGCCAAATTGCTCATCCAGGGTATTTGCCAAATCCTCATAATCTTTTGGCGTGGCGCCTTCCAGGTTTAGTGGATAGATGGCCGGTTCCGGCGAGCCAGCCTGCACGATTTCATCGTAGACATCTTCCAGTTTATGGATGGTGCGCCCCAGCAAGACAACAGTAGCGCCGTGGGCGGCAAATGTTTTGGCAGCCACCTTGCCGATACCGTCCCCGGCACCGGTTACGAGAATAATTTTGTCTTTGAGTAAATCTGCTGGAGCCTGATATTGCATGTTCAATCCTGTATGACTAGTTGTGCGCATTTTACACCACAGCGCATGGCACCTTCGAGTGTTGAAGGCAATCCGGAGTGATTTTTTTCTTCAATATAAACATAGTCTCCGCACAGGTAAAGATTATCTACCGCGGTTTTAATTGAAGGCCGATTTTTATCAACATTGGGGCTGCACTGTATGGCGGCTCTTTTTTCTCGAATGATGACCGATGATATGACATTGGGCAGATCGGGTATCAGGTGCGCTAATTCACGGTTGATTTTTTCCGTCAAAGTCTGTTTGCTCAAGGCGAGGTGTTCGCCATGAGCACTGAGAACTACCGCTAGCATATCAGGCTGCCCATATTGTTTGCGTTCGAATACCCATTCAGTGATGGCATTAACTACGCCGAGCATGGGTAGTTCCAGGCTGACGTGTTTTTCGAACTGCAAATAAATGGTGGTAATGGGTTCATGTTCCAGTAATGTGAGTTGCTGATAGCTGGGTTTCAGCTCATCGAGTTGAGACATCAGTTTTAAACTGGCCTGGGCAGGCATTGCCAGAATTAACTGATCTATGGATATTGTCTCACCGTTAATCAGTACGGATGCAATGTTGTTATTTTTAATCTGAATGGCCTCAAGCCTGTGTTCAACCAGGACTCGGCCACCCTGTGATTCAATGTATTTTTTTGCCGCCGCAGGAAATACATTGCCCAGATCGATTTTAGAGATCAATAAGTCAGTATTCTTCGCTGGACCGTTAAATGTCTGCTGCAAAACGTTTTGAAAAGCTTTTGCCGATGCCATATCTGGATGTGTTGTCAGGGCGGCGAGACAGAGCGGTTTGAGCAGGTAATTTACATATCTTTCAGGCAGACGGGCAGCGGTAAGCCACTGAGACACCGACAGATCCTGCTGAATTTTATTTTTTAGCAGACGATTAAAACGCAACAGGGTAATCAGTTTTTCACGCCAGTTGAGCGATGGGCATGTGATTACACCGGTCAGCAAATGGAACGGGGAGGGAAGTTTGGGCAGCTTTAAATCGAATGCGATATTGCCCATTTTAAAATCCAGTATTTTTAATCGCTGTGACAGTCGTAAAAAGACATCATCTTCTTCGACACCAATGATTTTCAGGGTATTCAGCATCTGATGATAAGCACCGATCATTAAATGCTGGCCGTTATCCAGCATGGTATTGCCATAATCAACGCTTCTGGCACGACCGCCGAGCTGGCGCGCAGATTCATACACTGTTACTGGAATGCCATGGCGACTGAGTTCAACCGCGGCAGTCAGACCTGCCCAGCCAGCACCCACGATAGTTACATGTTTTGTCATTTAGCTTGTAAATACTTTGTGTAACGTTTTTTTTCGCGCCGCGCTACTGTCCATGCCAGCCATAGTTTACGCAGCGGCGTGAGTTTGATTTTATGCTCAAGGACTCGAAAACCATCGTCTTCAATTTCAGCCAGCAGAGAGCTGTATATTTCAGCCATCATTAGCCCGGTGCGTTGATTGTAACGGTCCTGTTCCGGAAGATTATTATAGGCTTTCTGGTAATATTCCCGTGCTCGACTGGCCTGATGCTGAAACAATGCTTTGACGGCATCAGAAGTGATGGGGCGATGCAAATCCTGAATGCTGACGCCAAACTGCTTCAGTTCGTCGGCCGGAATATAAACCCGGCCGCGTTCAGCGTCTTCACGGACATCACGCAAGATATTGGTTAACTGGAATGCCATGCCAAGGTCGTGGGCATAACGCTGGGTCATGCGATCTTTATAGCCAAATATTTCAGCCGCCAGCAGACCAACTACGCTGGCGACACGATAACAGTACAGGGATAAATCCTTGAAACTCGGATAGCTATGGTAATCCAGATCCATTTCCATGCCATCAATGATTTCCATCAGGTATTCCTCGGCCAGATTAAATTCGTCGAGCAGGGGCAGTAGGGCATGAGTCACTGGATGCTGGGGTTTGCCCGCGTACAGACTGGCGATTTCGCTACGCCACCAGTTAAGTTTTGTGCGGGCAATGGCTTCGTCATTGCATTCATCGACAACATCATCAACTTCTCTGCAAAAAGCATAGAGGGCGGTAATGGCCCGGCGTTGTAATTTGGGCAGAAAACGAAAGCTATAGTAAAAACTGGAGCCGCTATTGGCTGTTTTTTCCTGGCAGTAGATGTCTGGATTCATGGGAGGTCATTCTAGCAGTTATTTGGCCCGCAGTGCTTTCCAGAATACCCATAACCAGTCAGAGAAATTCAGCCGGGGTCGACTAAATACATCATTCTGCTGGCTATCCAGTTTCTGCAATACTCTTGAACCCGCAGCCGTGATCAGGCGAATTTCGAAACCAAATCGGCCCTTGAGTTTTTTACCCAGTGGGGCACCAGCATTGAGTAATTTGTTGGCACGCTGAAACTGTTTACGCATCAACAGGATCATCGGGCCATCTGTAATACGGTTTTTGAAATAACTGTCGTTGACAAAAGCTGCTCGAATTTCATCCTGGGGAATGTAAATGCGTGCCATTTCGTCATAGTCCTGGGCCATGTCCTGATAGAAGTTAATTAGCTGTAAAGCACTGCACAGGGCATCTGAATGGCCGAGTAGCTGGCGATTGGGCTGACCATGCAGGTGCAGCAGCAGGCGTCCTATAGGGTTGGCAGAGCGGCGACAATAGTTCATTAACTCACCAAAGTCTGCGTAGCGCTTTGTCGTCACGTCCTGCTTAAAGGCAGACAACAGGTCATGGAAGGCTTCAGCGGGTAAATGAAAGCGCTGAATAGAATCGGTCAGCGCAATAAAAATGGGATCATCTGGTGGTGTATCCGCATAGCAGGCATCGAGGTCACGGCCCATCTTGTCCAGTTCGGCAATGCGGGATGAATCGTCCAGATCGCCTTCATCAGCATAATCATCTGCTTTGCGGGCAAAGGCGTAAATGGCGGCGATGGGTAAACGCATGCGGCGAGGCAGAAACCAGGAGGCGACTGGGAAATTTTCATAGTGACTGCGTGCAATTGCCAGGCAATGGCCATAGGCTGCTTTTGTTAATTTATTCATTCAGGCTGTCTTTAGATTGCTGTTTGGGCTCAGCAGATAATTGGATCCAGTGGATGTTGCGCAGCGCGCTTCAATGGCATTGGCCAGATTCAAGCTGATATTATATCCTTGAGCTTCAGGTATCTTACCGCAGTCCACTGCACCAGTATCCTCAAGATCCTGGCGTGAATATACGCCGATGGCATTTAGCCATTGCTCGCGTCTGGAACCCGGGTTTTTTAATTTTGATAAGGGTATTTTTGACATGATAAGCCAGTAACTGGTGATTCTGGGTAGTATAATCTAGCGTATGAAACAGGCGAAGATAGAATGGCAGCAAGGTCAACCGGTTAGTTCTGTGTTCGATGATGTGTATTTTTCCAGAGAAGGAGGGATAGCCGAAACAGAATATGTTTTTTTACACAATAACGGCCTGCCTGAGCGCTGGCAAGGCAGTGAGCAGTTTGTTATCGGGGAAACCGGTTTCGGTACTGGGCTAAATTTTCTCACCACCGTTGTTCACTGGTTAAACTCCTCGAGTGCCAGTGCCCATCTGTATTATTTTTCAGTAGAAAAATTTCCCCTGTCAAAATCGGATATCCAGCAGGCGCTGTCGGTCTGGCCAGAATTTAAGCCACTGTTGAATGAGTTTATTTCAGCTTACCCACCTGCAGTAAAGGGGTTTCACCCGTTACACCTGTTTAACAGGCGCGTGACCCTGGTGCTCATGCTGGGGGATGTAAATGAAATGTTATGCCAGATGAAAACACAGGTAGACGCCTGGTATCTGGATGGCTTTGCGCCGGGGAAAAACCCGGATATGTGGACAGACTCGGTATTTGAACAGATTGCTCGTCTAAGTCATGAACACACCCGTTTCAGCACCTTTACCGCTGCGGGCTTTGTACGAAGAGGACTTGCAGATCAGGGTTTTGAGGTACATAAGGTAAAGGGGTTTGGCCAAAAACGTGACATGCTTGCCGGTGAAATGCGAGCAATAAAAAACAATTCCAGCCAGCAGCCCTGGTTTGAAGTGCCGGTGAATACAGTGGCTGGAAAGCATGTCGCTATCATTGGTGGTGGCATTGCGGGTATTACCACGGCCTGGCTCCTTGCAAATAGTGGCTGGCAGGTTGATCTCTATGAAAAACATGCTGAACCTGCAATGGAAGCCTCAGGTAATCCCCTGGGTGTGCTGCTTCCTCGAATCAGTCTTGATGATTCTGCCGATGCCGAATTTTATGCGTCTGCATATTTCAAAGCTGTCAATGAACTGGATAAATTTAAAACAGCCAATAGCGATTTCAACTGGCAGTCGACGGGTGTAGTGCAACTGGCATCCAGTGAGCGTATTCGAAAACAGATAGAAAAACTAAATTGTGCGCCAGAATTGGCGCAGGTAGTAAAGCCGAATCAGGCGAGTGAAATATGCGGTGTGAAAGTTGATGAGGATGCGTTATTTTATCCATTAGCGGGATGTTTTACGCCGGCAGAATTGTGTAAAAAAATATTACAGCAGGCAGCAGGGAAAATAGTTCTTCATAGCAATACGCAGGTTGGTCAAATTGAGAAATCAGCTAGTCACTGGTTGTTAAAGGATGGGGCTAATCAATTACTCGGTGAAGCTGATGTGCTTGTGCTGGCAAATGCGGCAGCCGTAAAGGCATTTCAGCAGACATCCTGGTTGGCTCTGCAGCCGGTTCGAGGTCAATTGTCGTTGCTGCCGGTTAATGCAAAGAGTAATAACATCAAGTCCGCGATATGTTACGAAGGCTATATCACACCGGCAATCAATGGTTATCATGTATGCGGTGCTACATTTGAACCCGGTAGCCTGTCCACTGAATTGCTACAATCGGATCATGCTAAAAATCTGGCTGATGTAAATGACTGGTTAGCTGATATATTTGAACTGGATAGTTATAAATTACAGGGCCGTGCCGCAATAAGAGCCGTAACGCCGGACCGTATGCCACTGGTGGGGCCGGTGGCCGATATCAAATTTTATAACAAGCAGTATCACGATTTACAAAAAGGAAAAGCGGCCACAAAATATCCCGAGGCACAGTGTCTGGATGGTTTGTATGTTAATGTAGGTCATGGTGCACGGGGATTAACCTCCTGCTTTTTGGCTGCAGAGTTGCTTGCCAGCCAGATCAACAATGAACCTCAATGTGTTTCTAATCGGGTTCAGTATGCGCTTAATCCTGCGCGATTTATTATTCGCGCATTAAAGAAAGGTCAATTTGTTAATAATGAAAACAATGTCACTGGTATTACTGATTTGCCTTGTCACCAATGTACAGGCTGCATGTGACGATCCGCCAGCGCCGGGGGTAAACTGGTCTGGCTGTGACAAATCAGGCGTGGATTTATCGGGTGTTGATTTGCAGAAGGCGGTCATGAAACGGATCAACCTTGAAGGTGCGAATCTTTCTGGTGCTCGAATGAATAATGTAGATTTGAATTTTTCTAATTTAAAAAATGCCCGCTTTACCAATGCATCATTAAAACAGGCGCGATTAGTCGGCGTAGAAGCCAGTCAGGCAGATTTTAGTCAGGCACGGATGAATGCCGCCCGTTTAAGTCGTGCTAATTTGAAGCAGGCTACATTTACTCAGGCAAAGCTGGATAATGCCGAGTTTTATGAATCCAATGCAACGGCTGCCAGTTTTCGCCAGGCAAACATGCCAGCAGTAAATTTTGAAAGAGCAACATTGATCAGAACAATATTCGATCAGGCAAATGCTGAACAGGCAAATTTGAAAGGTGCCGAAATGGAATCCGCGTCATTGATTAAAACAAATCTATTCAGAGCAAAACTGGACAATGCCGACCTGACCGACGCCAATTTCAGCGGTGCCAACCTGAGAAAAGCATCCTTGCGGGAAGCTATCATTGATGGTGCTGTGTTCGAGGCTGCCGAGCTGGGTGATGCCAATTGGGTGGATTATCAGCGTTGCCGTTCAACGGCTGTTGGTCAGTGTCGTTAGGCGCTGCGGGTATCTTTGTTTACTGGATTAAAAATAGATCTGAAGAATTTTCAAAGTTCTTGCCGAATTAAGTCTTCTTCAAAGCCGTGAATAATTTGTTTATTCACAATGATTAGCGGTGTGCCTTTTCCGCCCATCATATAAAACAGTTGTCGATGTTTATCAGAGCTTTCGATGTCATGTTCGATATAAGGCAATTGATGCTTATCGAAAAATTGTCGAGCCTGTATGCAGAACGTACAGCCAGGCGTACCGAACATGATGATTTCAGGGGGATTATTTTTGTGCAGCACCACTGGCTCGTCAGACAGACCCTGGTTAGCCAGTTGATCTACAATAAAATAACTTGCCAGAAACAGCGCAGCAATAACTATGAGTGGATTTTTCACTAACAACACCCGGATAATTTAACGGTTTTGACTGAAATCAACAATATTTGGTTCATTTCATCAGTTTGTGCTTTTCATTTTAAGACAATAAGCTTAGTATTCAACGACTTAAATACAACAACAACCAGTCTGATAATTCATTACCGACCAATCTATGAGCACAAAAACATTTTCCTGTGATGATCTTCGTGGCCACCATTTGCTTGCCGGCCTCAATAGCGAGCAGTTAGATTCCATTAGTAAAACTTTACGCCTGGTGACCTTATCCGATGGGGAGCACCTGTTCGAGCAGGGGCAACATGCAGATCGCTTTTACCAGGTTATCAATGGCCAGATCAAATTGTACCGTGTTTCCTTAGAAGGCAGCGAGCGAGTTATCGAGGTCGTACAGCCAGGCCAGACTTTTGCCGAGGCGGTCATTTTTATGGAAGAACGGAACTACCCACTGAATGCTGAAGCCATAGGCAATACCGAACTCATGGCTTTTGATTCTAATACCTTCATAAAAATACTGGAAGAATCCAAAGAGGCCTGTTTTCACCTGCTGGCAGATATGAGTAAGCGTCTGCATCAGCGGCTTAATGAAATTGATTATCTGACTCTGCAGAACGCGACTTTTCGTATGGTGCATTATTTACTGCAGCAGGTGCCAGTCGACAAAATGGACGATGACGTGGTGGAAATCAAGTTAACCACATCGAAGAGCATCGTGGCTTCCCGTCTGTCAATTCAGCCAGAGACTTTTTCTCGTATTCTAAAAAACCTGAGCAAGCGAGAACTTATCAATGTGAAAGGTAAAGTGATTACACTACTTGATGTTGATGGTTTGCGGGAGTTTGAAGGGTAAGTAAATCGTGCTATTTATTCTCGAATTGTTGAACAGAGAAGAGCTGAATCAGCAAGGCTTTTACTCTTTCGTATAGTGAAGACTTAACGGGTTTTCTATGAGCCGATGGTTAACTTTTTTGATTTTTTCTTAATTCTGCCTGACGACGTTCATAACTTTCATTAGCTCTTTTCACCATATCGCTGTATTCATCCGAACTCATATCACCAAATGTGCTATCTATCTGGCTATTGGATAATGGTTTACTGCGTCCACCCCTGGGTGTGCTGCACATAATGACTTCCAGATGAATTTAATAAGATTTTACAGACCTTAGTTAATTGACTTTGGTAATAAATAGAAGTTACTGTCTATCGATAAACGGTAGTATTTAAATATGTTTATGCTGTTCATAGACTTTTAATATTTCAGGTAATGCCTGTTCTAGTGCCTTAATAATAACCGGGTCAAAATGTTTTCCTGACGTCTGATTCATGGTTTCTAGTGCTTTGTCTATTGGCCAGGCTTCTTTATAAGGGCGTTTTGAGGTTAATGCATCAAATACATCTGCTGCCGCAACAATACGGGCAGACAAAGGTATCTCGTCACCGGAAAGCTGTTTGGGATATCCTGTACCATCATATTTTTCGTGGTGACAACCCGCAATTTCAATACCAGTTTGGAAAACACTATGCCCCAGGGCGATCATCTGTTGCTCACAGCGTTCCAGCACGTCTGCACCTATCAATGGATGTTTTTCCATTTCGCTGCGTTCTTCTTGAGTTAACATTCCAGGCTTCAATAGAATCCTGTCTGCAATACCGACTTTGCCGATATCGTGCATAGGTGCAAAGCGGAATACATTTCGTATATATGAAGGTGTAATCTGATGACTATAAATGGAATCTTTGCCAAGTTGTTCAGTGATAATGGCTGAATACAGGCTCATACGTATTAGATGATCGCCGGTTTCTGGATCACGGCTCTCTGCCAGTTTTGCCAGTCCTTCAAGGTTGGATATAACCAGACCTTCCATGCCGATAGTTTTATCCAGGCTATGGCTGATTTGGGCTGAAATGTTACCCAGCAACTCGAGATGCTTTGGTTGATAAGCTTTATTTTCATGTGTTGCAAGCAATAACACAATCGCATCATTGCTGAGGCATTCGAGTGGTATAAATAAAAATGATTTTAAATTACTTTGTTTTAATCTTGTCAGTAATTTATCACCGTTATTTAAATAAGATTCAATATTATCTGTATGCAGATATACGGGTTGCTTTGTTTGATTAACCTGCTCAAAAATAGATTTGTTGACAGAAAATTTATCATTCTCTCGTAATTCACTTTTAAGTGTAGTAAATATTCTTTCCAGAGTGAATGTGTCAGTACCATGGAGGCCACGAATTAGCCCAATCCAGTCAAGTGGTAAGAATGTCTGAAATTCCTGATGAAAAAACTTTAAAGTGTCATCAAGGTTGTGAGCCTGGTGAATACGGTCAGTCAGTTGAAAAAGAGCTGAAATTCTTTGGGTTAAACTATTAAAGGATTCTACAAGTTCGCCAATTTCATTGTTTGATACCACGGGTAGTTGGTAATTTAGTTCTCCATTGGAAACTTTCTCAAATCCCTTGCGAGTGTTATCAAGCGGTCGAATAGCCTTGTATACAAACACCAAAATAATAAATAAGTTAGTTAATATAAATAAAATAATGGCTATGATATTAGTGGTGTGTATCGCATTCAGTTTGGATTCCATCATTGCCTGAAATGCATTGGCGAGGTTGATTGATGACTGCTGAATTTTAATACCATTGCTTGAAATATACTCGGCAGCATATTCTAGCCTTGGCTGATTCTCATCTTCTCCCAGTGATTCAACTAAGCCATGTTTAAAATCTCGCCATATTTGTGCACTCATATCAAGCTGGTTTGTGGATTGTTGATCCCAGGTGCAGTAAATGATTTCTTTGTTGCCAACAAGGTTGGTGGAAATTTCTCGGCGTAAAAAACCTCGAATAATAGTGTCGTAGTTATCAATATTATTTTTAAGATCTTTATGATACAGATTCAGGTCACGGTCATATGTTTCATAGTCTCGTGGAGCGGCTTTAATATAATTATGGCTTTGATCATAAAAAGTTTGGGCAAAAACTTTCAACTGTCCTGCCAGGTTTAAAATTGCGTAGTCGTGTTTTCGCAAATCTAACTGATAAACACTGAACATAGTAATTGAAATAATCAGGACAAGCTGGAATAACAAAGCAGTAATAATGTGAAATTTTAGAGACTGGTACCATCTTCGCATCATACAAATCCTGTTATCTAAGCTGATTGGCTATTCTCGTTAGGTATTATTAAGAACAGATAATAAATTATCGACAGTTCTTCGTAATGGCTGTTCATCTGGTTTTATTTTATTATAGACATGCAGGCTAAATATTTCTGTTATTAACAGTCGATAGTTTTGGATGGTTTTGCTGAAAGTCAATGGTTAAATGCATGATAAATAAAGGAAAATAAAAATAATTAAAAAAATCTGTAAGGAATTTCCGCTGTTCACGACTACTGGATACGTAGATTAAAAATTTATTAAACCCAGAGAGTCATATGAAATCTATTGATAACTTTAAATCCCTTGCCATGGTTAGCGGTGCGGCCTTAGTGTTGAGTGCTACAGGTGGTACTGTGCTGGCGGAAGCAAATCCTTTTGGCATGGTAGATCTGAGTCAGGGCTACCAGGTGGCCATGAAGGAAGGTAAATGCGGTGAAGGCAAATGTGGTGGTAATAAGTAATAACCATCAACAGGCTACAACCAGAGATGGTTGCCAGACCAGTTTTAATGATCAATGGCTACTGGTCAGGAGGACTACAAGTTCAAAGACTGAAGCTGTAGTCAATGTGAGATGTATCATTGGGCTACAGAAACAGGTCTTTCCTATTTTCCTGATAAAGGCTACTTTATATTCAGCCATATTTATCAGGGATTAAAAATAATGGGTGAAAAGCCGTTTCACCAGAAACATCAAAACAAAAATCCATCACAGATCAGTGCGGATCAGATTGCTGAGATGAGGCAAGAAATGCTGCGTTTCGCAATTATACAGTTACGCGATCAGATGCTGAGTGAAGGCGGTAATTTTAGAACAGACATGGTCTGAAAAATGGGAATATATTCAAAGCAGCAGAGAAGCAACGAATTTGCTGATTAATGATATCGAGCTGACACGCATGGCGGTAAAGAAGGCGCTAAAGTATCTTGAATAGCCTGCAAATAATGGACTCAGCAAGTTTAAATAAAAAATAATTTATAGTATTTAATGGCTGGTGCCGGCTGATCGTGTAATTTTATTATGTACATTGTATTTGCCCGATGGTTTTTTCATCGGTAAGCGTTTTATTTCTGCAAAGGTTTTCGCATCATAAACAATCACAGCACCATCCATATCCCAGATACTGAGCAGGGCATGTTCACCTGTTTTATCAAATTCAACATGGGCGGCCGTTTTACCCGGTGCGGGTTTAAGTGTTTTAACTATTTCAAGACTTTGCTTGTCGATGATGTGAACGGCTTCCTTATTGGGGCCGAAGAAAACATCAACCCAGGCATAGTTGCTGTTTTCATGGCTACGCATAAAAAAACCGGGGCCGAGGGTCTTGATGCGTTTTATTGTTTTCCAGGTTTCCATGTCAATAATGCTAACAGCATTTTCTTTTAAATTAGGCGTTGCCAGTACTGTATGGCCCTGGTAGTTCCAGGTTATGCCCGAACTTAAGTGTGGCATGCCGGGTAATTCTATGGTGTTAGTGACGCGTGCCAGATCAAGATCAATGACCTGGGCTTTGCCATCACGAGAAGATCCGATAATTAATTCATAGCTCTGGTTGAAAAAGAAATCATCCAGATAGTCATTGACTTTGATGCTTCTGACGGGAAACTGATCTTTGCTGCGGTCAAGGCCTGCATTTTCTCCAGCCTTTTCTCTATAGTCATGCATCCATTTACCAAATCCCATAGGCGGGGGTGTTTCGTAAGATATTTCCCAGACTTCCTTGAGGTCCTTGAGTGCTGCTACAAAGGTGTTACGCGGTGCAGCATCATAAACAGCGCTGACCCTGGAAGTTTTTCCCTGTCTGTTTTTGACCTCAATAATTTTAATGGGTGAAAGGTCTTTGGCAGATAACACCACCAGTGTATGCGGTAGATAGTTACCAGCGATTAAAAAGCGACCATCACTGGACACCGCAATATTTCGCATATTAATGCCAGCACGTATTTCGGCAACCAGTTTCAGATTGTAAATGTCGTATTTGCTGATCCAGCCATCACGGGATCCAAAATAAACATAGCGTCCATCGGGGGAGTATTTGGGGCCGCCATGCAGCGCAAACCGTGTTGCCAGCCGATGAATCGGTTCAAAAGTGTCACCGTTTAAAATAGTTGCGTGGTGATCACCCAGTTCGACGACGGTAAAAATATTCATTGGGTCGGCATTCCACACCGGTTTATCTGGCAGGTTTTCAGCATCGGAATATATGATCTGACTGGCCCGGATTTGCTGCATGCCCCAGGCAGGAATTTCAGCCAGCGGCGTATAGATATAATCGACCAGGGAATTAATTTCAGTATCAGTCAGTTTGTCATTAAACGCTGGCATTTGTGTAGCAGCGCGCCCTTTACTTATGACCTTTATTGCAGAGGGTTTTCTTAACCGTTTCAAATTTTGCGGTAACAGTGCCGGTCCCATTAGACCAAGACGGTTTTCTCCATGACAGCTAGCACAATGCGTTTTGAAGTTTTCTGCGACGTTGTTATTGGCTAACGATAATCCAGGAAACGCAAGTATTAACAACGAAAGGAATATTTTTTTCATAAGATCGGTCGACACATTAAGCGCGTGCTATTTTTACCTCTTTTAATCGTCCATCATAAGGACGATTTTCAATTCTGCGTGCGCTATCTTCGACGCCAATTTCTTCATCAGTCAAATAACAGGCAGGATCTTCTTCCCACGGGTCACCGGTTAGCTGATAAGCTCTTACTCGAGTATTACCACCACAGATGGCTTTGTGCTGGCAGGCGTCGCAGCGACCTTTTAGTGGGCGAGGTGATGATTTTAAACCATCCATTAAAGGATCAGATCGATCTTGCCATATATCAGAAAACAAACGCTCTTTTACATTGCCCAGATTGTAATTCCACCAGAAAGTATCTGGGTGCACATTGCCGAGGTTATCAATATTGGAAATGTTGACACCGGAAGAGTTGCCGCCCCAGTTCTGCAAACGGATTGTTAATTCTTCGACTTTCTCGGGCGCATTTTTTTCAGCCCATTGTAGTAAATAAACGCCATCAGCATCATTGTTGCCGGTAACGAATTCTTTTTCGTTGCCATCCTTGATATGTTGCCAGCAGGATTTGAACAATAAATCCATGGTATTGCGGGTCATTTTATGGAATACATCGTCTTTACGATTTTTGTTGCCACGACCGGCATAATTAAGATGAGAGAGATAAAATTTATCGATATCTCGTTCATCCATCAGGTTCAAAATATCGGGTAACTCAGCAGCGGTATCCTGAGTTAGCGTAAAACGCATACCAACTTTAATACCATTTTCTTTGCATAGATCAATTCCATGCATGGATTCCTTAAAAGCACCTTCACGGCGTCGAAAATAGTCATGGGTTTTTTCCATACCATCAATGCTAATGCCGACATAGTCATAACCGACGGCAGCAATTTTTGCGATGTTGCTTTTATCGATGATAGTGCCGTTGGTAGACAGTCCCACATAGAATCCCATTTCTTTGGCACGGTGGGAAATATCAAAAATATCCGGGCGTAACAGAGGTTCGCCGCCTGACAGAATTAACACGGGTACATGAAAGTTTTTTAAATCATCCATGGTGTCGAATACTTGCTGGGTCGTTAGTTCGCCAGGAAAGTCTTTGTCAGTAGAGATGGAATAACAATGTTTGCAGGTCAGGTTGCAGCGACGAATCAGGTTCCAGATAACTACGGGTCCCGGTGGTTTACGCGCAGGCCCCAGCGGTATATCTTCTGCCAGGGTTTTCATAAATTGGGTCATTCTGAACATGATTATTCTCCGGGGGTATGGCGCTAAATTCTCAGGCCGGTCTTTTTCAGTATTCTGGTGCTGAATAAAACCAGGTGACCGCGATTATCATCGCCTAACAGGGTCGCAATTTTTTCAACTTTTTCCAGCACTTCATCGCGCGTTTTACCATGAACCATGGCAAACAGATTATACGGCCATTCAGGTAAAAAACGTGGGCGCTGGTAACAGTGACTAACAAAATCCTGGGCGCCGATTAACTGGCCCAATTGTGATATTTTTTCTTCGGGAACGTTCCATACACTCATGCCGTTAGCTTTGAAACCCAGCTTGTAATGGTTGGGTACGACGCCTATTCTGCGAATAACGCCTTTGTCCAGCATAAGTTGCATACGAGTGATTACGTCCTGAACATCCAGTCCCAGTTGTGCCGCAATTTCGTGATAGGGATTGCGTGTTAGCGGCAGGCCATGTTGGGTTGCCGCAATGATCTTTCGATCTATCGCGTCGATAATTGTTTCTGCTTGTTGTTTCACGGCTAACATTGCTTTGATCAGCTTATATTTTGCTATCAGGTTTAGACTTCAAATTTAAGTTGCAGGAAGTATTCTTCCTGTTTGGGCATATTGTATACCTGGAGTCCGGTTTGCTGTTCGATCTCATCGATGACCGATGTGATTTGTTCTGGTCGTTCGGTTGCCAGCACGAACCACATATTTAATTTGTGGTCACGGGCATAGTTATGAGCGACTTCGTCAAAACTGTTGACGATGTCAGTGACTTCATCATAGCGAGTCTCAGGAACTTCGATTGCTGCGAGGGTTAAACCGCCGCCCATTCTTTCAGCATTATAAATCGGTCCGAATCGACTTAACATGCCATGTTCCTGCAGGCGATCTATACGACAGATAATTTCATCAATCGGCAAATTCAATATGGTAGCAAGCTCGTCCCAGGGATCTTCACAAGTGGGAAAGCCACCCTGCAGGTGGTTGATGATCGTTCTATCGTGCGTAGTTAAAATCATACCCGTGCTGATTTTTTCTGTTCTGATTGAATGTAAACAGCGCCACGTTGTTTAAAACAGCGCGTGCTAAATAACACTTCGTGATTGATGCCTTTTACATCGCAGCTTTCAATCATGAGCTGGAGATTCGTTAAAACATCTGCTCGATCCTGACCATGGATCATGCAAAATAAATTATAAGGCCAGTCAGGCAGGTGCCGTGGACGGCGGTAACTCAGGGTAACAAAATCAAACTGGCCAAAGCAGTGTCCCAGTTCGTCAACTTTATCCTCGGCTATGTCCCAGACCACCATGGCATTGGATTTGTAGCCCAGTTTACGATGGCGCACCACCACCCCAAAGCGTTTGATATCGCCCTGGTTTTTCATTAGCTGAATATAATTAATGACTTCTTCTTCGCTGCTATCGATTTGACGGGCGATAGCAGCATAGGGGCGTGAAACAAGTGGCAGACCGTGTTGCAGTGAGGCAATCAATTTTCGCTCATCGATCATGATTGCCACCCTGTACTAATTGTAGCGGGAAGCCCAGATCGATGTGATAGTCCTTCTCCATCGGCAAGGACAATATTCGTATATCGGTACGGCTTTCCATATCGGCAAGTGTGTCATCTAGCTGTTGCGGGTTTTCAGCGGTGACCACAAACCACAAATTAAAATGATGTTCCCGTTCGTAGTTATGATTGACCGCAGAGTAAGCACTAATGATATCGGCAACCTGTTGCAGGCGGTATTCCGGTACCGCCATCGCGGCCAGCGTGCTGACACCCACGCGATTGGGGCGAAATACCGCACCCACGCGGCTTAAAATGCCCTGATCCTGCAGGTCTTTTAACAGCTTCAATACGATTTGTTCATCAACGCCCAGGCGTTCAGCCATATCGGCATAGGGAGTAGGGGACAGTGGAATATCATGCTGGAAATTATTCAGCAATTGCTGGGTAAGTTCTGTATTTTTACGCGCGTCATGATGACTGACTGGTTCAACCGTCATGATTATCTCCACTGCCCCTGTTGCCTGTTAAAGTACGGTTTCGAGAGATGGTGTGCCTTGATCTAAAGCAAGTTTATAGTGACGGAATTCCTGATTGCTGGCAGGGAATTTGAAAACATATAAGTTATTGATTTACATCATGAATAGCCATGACTAATGCACGGTTTAAAAGGGTTGTTTGTCGTGCTTTTTGGCAGCTTCATATTTGGCTTCAATCTCTGTGAGTTTATCGGGTGAAATGAATTCACCCCACTGTTCCTGGGGTATGTTGTTCATCGCTGTTGCGCTGAAATCACCGCATTTTGGGCACTTGAAGAAAAATACATGTTTGCCCTGGCAGGATGTGTCGATAGCAAAATCATCAAGATCCAGCATGCATTGGCATTTTTTACAGCTTGTTAGTGGGTTCATATTATTTCATGTGTGTTGGATGAGGTGTCAATCTAGCAGATTTTAGCTGGAAATAAACCCGCAGGAATTGCGTTATTTGTGTTTGCTTAGATGTTTCCACCGAGTGTTTTATATTGTTTGTTATTTCGCTATTTTTTTCCAGAAGCGATTGGCATATTGTTGGTGAGAGTCATCCGTCGGCAGCCGTTCCATTCCTTCCGATATAAAAAAATTATTTGCACCTTCCTGTGCCTTAACCAGCAAGCCTTCATAGTTCTGGTTTATGGCGGCATTTTCCGCAGCTTGAAAAAGTGCATGGCCAACACCCTGATGATGATATGCAGAATCCACATAGATACTATGCAACAGCAGTGCAGAATATTCTGCCGACGCATTTTTAACATCGGCCTTTTCCCAGGCGGCGATACCGATAATTTCATGCGAATCCGTTTCGGCTACCACGATTTCAAAATGATTGAAGTCTATAGCGGTATACTGATAACTCGACAGTGATAAGCGTTTAACCCGTTCTGGTAGTTGCCAGGTCATTATCGCAGATTCAATCACGCGATTGACAGCGTCGATATCAGCCTTTGTGGCCGGCCGTAGATTTACACTCAATCCTGGCATGTTAATTATCCGTCAAGTGATCAATTAAATAACGCAATACTGAATGAGAACACACTTTAATTAGAAGGAGCGAATGATTGAAGTCAGCGAATAATAAATGGGAATATTTTTGCTCCAGCCTGCGGTTAAATTTTTCGGCTGGAGCAAAAGTTCTTCTATGAATATTATTCTATCGCGCTGAGCGGAATAGACAATGCTTTTGCCACGCCCTGGCCATAGGCTGGGTCAGCTTTCAAGCAATTACTAATATGGCGTTTCTGTATTTCAATAGATGCGCCGCCAACTGAACAAGCAGTATTCTCAAATAGTAGCTGCTGCTGTTCTGGTGACATCAGGCGGAACAGGTCACCAGGCTGAGTGTAATAGTCATCATCGTCATCACGGTAATTCCAGTGATCGGCATCGCCAGTGAGTTCCAGCGGCGGTTCCCTGGTTTCCGCCTGTTCCTGCCATTCACCTGAACTGTTTGGCTGATAACCTTTGGTGCTGCCATAATTACCGTCAACACGCATAGCCCCATCACGGTGATAACTGTGCACAGGGCAGCGAGGCTTGTTAACAGGAATCTGGGCGTGATTAACGCCTAAGCGATAACGCTGGGCATCACCATAAGAAAATAAGCGTCCCTGTAACATTTTGTCAGGTGAAAAACCGATGCCGGGTACTATGTTGCCAGGGTTAAATGCAGCCTGCTCTACCTCTGCATGATAGTTTTCAGGATTTCGATTAAGCTCCAGCACGCCCACATCAATCAGTGGATAATCCTTATGGGACCATATCTTGGTTAGATCAAATGGATGAAAACGGTAGTTTGCCGCAGCTTTTTCCGGCATGACCTGGATTTTAAAATCCCAGCGTGGAAAATCATGGTTTTCAATACTTTCATATAAATCCTTCTGGTGACTTTCGCGATCTTTGCCGACTAAGGCTTCAGCATCTTCATCGCTCAGGTTTTCAATGCCCTGCTGACTTTTGAAATGAAATTTTACCCAGAAGCGTTCGTTTTCTGCATTGATAAAACTAAAGGTATGGCTACCAAAACCATGCATGTGTCTATAAGTACGAGGATTACTCCGATCACTCATCAAGATGGTAATTTGATGCAGCGCTTCGGGCAATAAGGTCCAGAAATCCCAGTTGTTCTGTGCGCTGCGCATATTTGTCCGGGGGTCACGTTTGACTGCATGATTCAGGTCGGGGAATTTCAATGGATCGCGCAGGAAAAAAACCGGCGTGTTATTTCCAACCATATCCCAGTTGCCTTCTTCGGTATAAAATTTGACGGCAAAACCGCGGATGTCGCGTTCTGCATCGGCTGCGCCACGTTCACCCGCAACGGTGGAAAAGCGAACAAATATGTCAGTCTTCTTACCTGTTTCCGAAAACAGTCTGGCTTTGGTGTACTGGCTAATATCATGGGTGACAGTAAAAGTACCATAAGCACCAGAGCCTTTGGCATGCATTCGGCGTTCAGGGATAACTTCACGGTCAAAGTGGGCCAGTTTTTCCAGAAACCAGACGTCTTGCAGTAACATGGGGCCACGGCTGCCAGCCGTTAATACATTTTGATTGTCACCAACAGGGGCTCCGTTGGTAGTTGTTAACCTGGGTTTATCACTCATTTTATTCTCCTTTGTTTTTTCATTATGTCAGGATACCGGCTATTATTTTCTACCTGTTCACAGTAGGCCGAAACCGGTAGGTAGAGAAATTGTTTATTTCTATTGGTCTGATAGATAAGTACTATCGAAAACTGGATAAGAGTCAGTGGTTACACATGTTGAGTTATTTTGGCAGACAACAGCAGTGCATGGTTGATATGGGTCATAAAACAACAAGTGATGGTGCTTGAAACATGGTTGAATTATTCAAGATAAACGAAAAGCTGGCTGCCTGTTTTTCGGGAAATTCTGTACAAATAATATTTTATTTTTGCCGCTCAAAATCTCTTTTATATTATTCATAGAGGAGTAAACTCGCCAAATAATTAATTGGCGATTTACTGATATATAAAAGGCTGTCGCATTATGAACAAAGAGATTCTAGAACGATATTCCAAAGCGCTGGATGGTCGTTATATTATTAGTGTCACGGCAGATAAAATTAGTGATCTATATAATAATTTTGATAAACAGACCCCGTATAGTCGAAAAGAGCTTGACCCGGATCTGGCAGAATACATTATTGAATCGGCGCAGGACCTGGCAAAAGAAAGTTTTATTATTCAGTTTAATTTAATTACCTCGCCAGACGAAGCAATGATAGAGCGTATTACTTGCAGTATTAACAGTTATTTCCTGTATTTGAAAACTATTGAAAAAAGGGAACTGGCTCGAACCATGCAAACATCAGTAATTTTCCTTGCTATTGGCCTGGCAATTCTGTTCAGTTCTGTTTGGGTAAATCAACAGTTAAGTACTGCAGAATCTGTAGTCAGCAAAGTATTCGCAACTGGCCTGACCGTTGCGGCATGGGTGTCTTTATGGGAGGCGCTGGCCAATTTTCTGGTTAACTGGACGCCCTATAGCAGGCAGATAAAATTATTCGATCAAATTGCCAATGCGCCGGTGGAGTTTATATCAACACCGGCGCCTGTCTCATCTATCCATCAGTCGAGTAAAAACTCGTTGAACTCACCTCGCATGCAGTGATTTGAAGCCATTGATGAGGAGTAGGCTCCGGCATTAATGAGCGCAAGATAATCATGTTGTTGTAGATTGCTCGGCAACATGGCATTTACATACCAGACATCTAGTGCTTCATTAATATTACCAACCACGGTCATTGCAGTGAGTGGCGTATCATCTTGCAGTAGTGGTACCGGCTGAAATGGCAAGCCATAATAAGCCGGCTCTGGTGCAATATTAAACCCTGCATCCACCCCAACAAACAAGGTGTCACGCTTCTGCTCGATATATGTTTTATTGAGTAATAATATTCCGGCATCTTTGCAGATATAATCACCTGGTTCTACTTCAATATGCATATCTCCCTGTGCAAAATGCTTGTGAAGAACGGCTGACCATTGCTCGAGATCCAGCGGCTGGTCATCTGCAAGATGGGGTACACCAAGACCACCGCCAATGTTAATGCGTGTTATATCGGGTGCTATATTCACAAATTTCATGCACTCGGTAAACACGTGATCAAGCTGCTGTAATTCAGAACTCAGATAGCCACAGCCAGTATGGAAATGAATTTTTCTGACGATCAGATCATATTGTTCGGCCAGTGCAAGTGCCTGTTCAAATTGCTCGTAATAAATACCGAACTTGGTCGTTCCACAACCGGCATACTTTAGCTTTTCATTGCATGAGCGACTGATGCCAATAGCCGGATTGATACGTATACCAATTTCGCTGCCGGGTTTCATTTCGCCCCAGCAACGAATAGCATGTAGTGAATCGCAATCCATAAACAGGCCGTCATAACGAGCCAGTTCTGAAAAATCTTTTTGCGACAGGCTGGTAGCTGTAAATGAAATTTCAGATGGCAAAAAGCCGCAGCTTATTGCGTGCCTGACTTCATTGGGTGAGCAGGCATCAATGCCGCACAAGCCACTCTGTTTTAAAAAACGTAGCAGCGGTGCAAAGCGGTTTGCTTTCATTGCATAGTAAATAGTC
Organism: Gammaproteobacteria bacterium; assembly: GCA_026195895.1. Lineage (GTDB taxonomy): Bacteria > Pseudomonadota > Gammaproteobacteria > SZUA-229 > SZUA-229 > JAPHRO01. Next base: position 2,728 of record JAPHRO010000044.1, on the reverse strand, counting down.
GAACGACGACCAAGACCTGCATTATTCAGCGCCTGTCTGATTCTTTCTAAATTTGCTTTTATTCTGCTGGCTGAGTAAACAAAACTGGGTGAGCCAAACTGCTGCGCAAGTTGTTTTACCTTATGGCCGGAAAAATAAAGCTGTTGATCCTGGTAGCAAAGATCAGCTCTTTGCCACCAGTCATGCGGGTTATCATGCGACATTATGAATTAACGGTGAGCATTACCTGCTCAGGTATCATATGTAACATGTCTTTTTTTCCGCCAACCCAGCCGCGACAATTACTGGAGCCACATGAGCAGGGGAACTGCTTGAACAAATGGTCTTCTGTCTCAGCATAATCCATGTACAGATAACTATTTTCGGCAATGTCTTCGAGCGCGGTTACTGTCATGTTGATCATGTCCAGCGAAATGTTGGGTGAACATGAATGCAGAAAATAACCTGAAAAATACGGGTCGAACAAATGTTTCTCGTTGCTAATCTGTAACGTATGTTGGCGTATATCATTAATGATATGTCCACTCATGCGGGCAATAACATCACCACGTTTTAAGGCACGGTAGGAAATAACGCCTTTGCCGCTGGCTTCGTCTTTATATACGACTTCAAAGTCACTTGCTTTTGGAAACAGAGGGTCATCTCCAAAAATTGCAGGATATAGCATCGATTGTGTTCTCCACAAAAAAAGATGAAAAAATATTTGTGCTGACACTGCCCAGGGCTAGTTCATCAGCAGCGCGATATTTACATCTCAGTACCCTTCAGGCAAACGCAAAAAAACGATAGTTACGATTAAAAAAAAGAATGGATGTTTTTGTAGGGCGGGTTCCAGATCGATTGATTTATATGCGCGGAGAGCTAAAAAAAGGGGGACTCTGCCCTGGTCTAAAGCAAATTTGGGTTGAGCCGGTTTGAGAATTGGACTGTGTAGATGAAGCTATGTAAGTTATTGATTTACATTATTCTATAGATTGATGGCGCAGCCTGGAAGGGATGTTTGTCGTGCTTTTTGATGGCTATGTACTGAGCTTTAATTTTTGTGAGTTTATCGACTGAAATGAATTAACCTGCTATTTGTAAGGAATTTAGTGAATTGTATTAGCAGCCCAAAATTGTCAATGACCACAGCATTATGTGCAGCTAGTGACAAGATGGATGATACTGGTCTGATGTTTTAGCCATTATATCGATTTTCACCTTTATTTATGCCAACACTTGTGGCTGTATCAGCTATAGTTAGATGAAATTATTGAATGTTGAAAAATGGCAGAAAAATCAAATAATAAAGCACAGCGTGTATCTGATCTGAGTTACCAAAGTATCGCTAAGGTTCTTGATAGTCTTGATGCCTTCGTTTACGTATCTGATATGGATACCTATGAACTTATCTTTACCAATGAATATGGTCGTAATATCTGGGGTGATATTCAGGGTAAAACCTGCTGGAAAGTGCTTCAGGAAGGGCAGAATGGCCCCTGTGAATTCTGTACCAATGATCGATTACTTGATAAGAAGGGTGAACCCACCGAAGTGTATGTGTGGGAGTTTCAGAATACGGTAAACGAGCGCTGGTACCAGTGTCGTGATCAGGCTATAACCTGGGTTGATGGGCGTATAGTTCGAATGGAAATTGCCACGGATATTACCGAACGCAAACTGGCTGAGGATGAACTTAAAGATGCTAAAAGGCTGGCAGAAGAACTGGCCTTTAAAGATGAGTTAACCAGTCTTTGTAATCGACGCGCATTTTTTGAGCAGGGCAACCGGATATTCAAACAGGCTATTCGCTACAGGCATCCAGTGTCAGTGATCATGATGGATATAGATCATTTTAAGAATATCAATGATACCTATGGTCATTCCGTTGGCGATATAATGCTGCAGGCTATTGCGAAACTTTTACTAAATACCGTGCGCGAGATCGATATAGTGGCTCGCATGGGTGGTGAAGAGTTTGCCTTTGTCCTGCCTGAAACGGATACAGATGAAGCCATCAATACGGCTGAACGTTTACGACAAAAGATCGAAGATCTCACCGTCGAACATAATGATGAATTACTTAAAATAACGGCCAGTTTTGGGATTTCATCCTGCTCAGCAGAAAAAGACTCCCTTGAAAGCCTGTTAACCAAAGCGGATGATGCCTTATATATAGCGAAAAAACGCGGGCGAAACAGGGTAAACGCCTGAGGTGTTTTATTTTCTGGGGCTAGTCTTTAAATATGAGGCAAAAACAAAATTTAACTGACCTGTTTATGCTGTAATTGAATTGCTAAATAATTTTTTATTCTTCATTGATTTTTCTACGATCTCCAGTTTTTAGTCTTCTGTCGATGGTTAATCTTCGAGCCGGTGCATCGACTGTGATTTTTTTCAGATCCCGGCGTTCATTGTTTTTGAACCGGCGTTCCAGATTCATTTTATGAGTAGGATTTTTAGCATCTAAACTGTCCTGAATGCGACGCAAAGGCTTGGTGTCCATGATCGTATTTTCATCCCAGGGTTGAAAAATTTCGCTATATCATATTTATTTTATTAGTATTAGATGCTAATTGCATTGATTTTATTCTTAATTAAATTATGCAAATATACTGATCTACTAAAAAGTTGAATGGCTACTTTGTGTTGCGGTTTCAACCGGTCGATGCAACATCTATTCTCTAACTAAAGAGAAGGAGGATGTTGAAAATGAAACAACGACCCAGGATTTATTACACCGAAGAAC
>JAPHRO010000072.1 GCA_026195895.1 Gammaproteobacteria bacterium | reverse complement strand
TAATATCTGACATGACACACCCTTTCTTGATGTTTCTGTTTAATTTTTAAAATCTTCAAAATTTTCTCGTATAAGTCTATACAAGAATGTTGAAATCAAATTTTCAATTCGTTCCGGTAAACAGCGTACCTATAGCTCGCTGTAAATTTCATATTCACCATCCCATCCAAGTTCACGGGCTTTTTTTACCGCTTCACCGTGGATATGTTGGTGACGTTCAAATAAATCTTCTGGTAATCGGCTGACCAGACAACCGTATTTATCCCACTCGGCATTAACCTTATCTAACAAAGCGTCAATCCCGGCTAGGTTCCAGCCTTTACAGGTTTCAGTTTCTTCAATAATGCCAAACACACGCGCATCGCGGATCACTTTTCCAATGGTGGTCATCCCGCCAAACAGATCCTCATCGATACCTACATAGCGATCATTCTGTGCTGATTTTGATGTTGGTCCTGGCATATCTTCCTACCTATTAAAAACTGCTTTATCTAATAAAGATAAAAAAACCCCTGTGCCGCAGATGCAGACCAGGGGCTTTTTCAGGTATTCGTCGCTATTTGCCATCCATGGCATTGCGACATACATACATCCTGTATATAACCCCCAGTTCTGCTTAAACAGCTTCGCCGCGGAAGATAACCATAGATGCACCCGCACACTGTGCAAAGTTGTCCAGACCTAACAGGCGAACGTGGTTGCCTGGGTGAGCTTTTTTACAGGCTTCACATTCAGACAGGATCGCATCAACGTCTGTTTCACCGAACATGGGCAGTTTCCACATGTACCAGTAAGAACCACCAGCGTTCTGAGGCTCAGTGTGTTCGATTGATGGATTCCAGCCTTTAGATACGATGTACTCGATTTGAGCACGGATCTGGTCGGCGTCCATAGATGGCAAGTAAGAAAAAGTTTCAAACTTACGGCTATTAGCATCGCTTAAGCTTGATGCGTAATCTTGCATATCACTCATGTGATTTACTCCAAATAGTTTTCGAATTTGTGTCGTAGGAGCGAGCATTAGCTCGTGAAATTATACAATCGCGATCTAAAGATCGCTCCTACATGGGTTGATCAAAGCGTTCTTACTTGTGAGCAACGTCGATTTTATCAACAGTATCAAATTCAAATTTGATTTCTTTCCAGGTTTCCATCGCAGCTTTAAGCTCTGGGCTAGACTTGGCAGCGTTAGTAAGGATGTCCTTACCTTCTTTCTCAAGCTCGCGACCAGTGTTACGTGCTTCAACACAGGCTTCAACCGCAACACGGTTAGCAGCTGCACCCGCAGCATTGCCCCATGGGTGACCTAATGTACCACCACCAAACTGCAGTACTGAGTCATCACCAAAGATGTTAACCAGTGCTGGCATGTGCCATACGTGGATACCACCAGATGCTACCGGGATAACGCCAGGCATTGAGCCCCAGTCCTGATCGAAGAAGATACCGCGTGAACGATCTTCTTTAATGAATGAATCACGCATGATGTCGATCCAGCCCAGAGTAGCGTCACGGTCGCCTTCCAGCTTACCTACAACAGTACCTGAATGCAGATGGTCACCACCAGACAGACGTAATACTTTAGTCAGTACACGGAAGTGGATACCGTGGTGGGGGTTACGGTCAAGTACCGCGTGCATCGCGCGATGGATGTGCAGCAGCATGCCGTTGTCCTGACACCATTGAGCCAGCTGAGTGTTAGCAGACAGACCACCAGTCAGGTAGTCATGCATGATGATAGGTGCGCCGATTTCTTTCGCGTATTCAGCACGTTTCATCATCTCATCTGAAGTAGGCGCAGTAACGTTCAGGTAATGACCTTTACGCTCACCCGTTTCAGCTTCAGCTTTATGGATGGCTTCCATTACGAAATCGAAACGGTGCTTCCAGCGCATGAATGGCTGTGAGTTAACGTTCTCGTCATCTTTAGTGAAGTCAAGACCGCCACGCAGACCTTCGTAACAGGCACGACCGTAGTTCTTGGCAGACAGACCCAGTTTAGGTTTAATAGTACAACCCAGCATAGGACGACCGTATTTGTTCATGATGTCACGTTCAACCTGGATACCCTGTGGTGGTCCATTACAGGTCATAACGTAAGCAACTGGGAAGCGGATATCTTCCAGACGCAGAGCACGCAGTGCTTTGAAACCAAATACGTTACCAACTAATGAAGTTAGTACGTTTACAACCGAACCTTCTTCGAACAGATCGATTGGGTAAGCTACAAATGCGTAGAAACAAGTGTCATCACCAGGTACGTCTTCGATCGCATAAGCACGACCTTTGTAGTGATCCAGGTCAGTTAACAGGTCAGTCCATACAGTAGTCCATGTACCCGTTGAAGACTCAGCAGCTACCGCAGCAGCAACTTCTTCACGCGGAACACCTTCCTGTGGAGTGATTTTGAAACATGCCAGAATATCAGTCTCTAATGGAGTGTATTCGGGCATCCAATAAGTTTCGCGGTATTCTTTAACACCAGCGTCGTACTTCTTAGCCATTATGTGGCCTCCTGGTTGTGTGTAATATGTGGATTCAAATTAATGTCTGTTCACAAAAGGTATCAATTTGAACCCGGTATGTGCATCAGTACGGAGAAGGAGTATAAGGATCTGGATGATTAATAAAATTCACAATTTTTGATCCTAATCATAAGTATTCACTTATGATTAAATGAAATAACAAAATAATAACTTATAAATATAAGTGGTTTCATGTTTTGCTATAAACAAAAGCTTATAGTCCTTATTTCTTATATGGTATATTGCCTGTATGCACGTAACCCTACGACAACTCGAAGTATTCGCCGCTGTGGCGCGCCATGAGAGCTTTACCCGGGCGGCAGAAGTGCTGCACCTGAGCCAGCCAGGCGTGTCCATGCAGATCAAACAGCTGGAAAACAGCATTGGTTTGCCGTTGTTTGAGCATGTAGGCAAGAAAATATTCCTCACCGACGCCGGACGTGAAATGTTTGCCTATAGCCAGGAAATTAGCCATTTACTGGACGAAGCCGATGATGTGCTGGAAGAATTAAAAGGTGTGCAGAGTGGACGACTGGCAATTTCCGTAGCCACTACGGCCAGTCATTTTGCTACCCGCCTGCTGGCTGACTTTTCCAAGCGTTATGAAGGTGTCACTATCAGCCTGGATATTACCAATCGTAAAAGCCTGCAACGCCAACTGGAAAACAATGAGCCGGACCTGGTCATCATGGGGCAGCCGCCGGAAGGCGTCGACGTCGAATCTGAAATCTTCATGGAAAATCCACTGGTGATGATCGCACCGCCGGATCATCCGCTGGTTAAGGAAAAAAATATTCCCTTAAAACGATTTGAGAAAGAACATTTTGTGGTGCGCGAGGCGGGTTCCGGTACCCGAAGTGCCATCCAGCGTTTCTTTGAAGAGCATGGGGTGAGTTTTCATACCGGCATAGAAATGAGTTCCAATGAAGCCATCAAACAGGCAGTGGAAGCGGGACTGGGCCTGGGTATCGTATCCATTCATACGCTGGAACTGGAGCTGGCGACTGAAACCCTGGTGATGCTGGATGTGGAAGACTTTCCGATTATACGCCACTGGCATATCGTGCAGCGCACGGGCAAACGTCTGTCGCCGGTGGCACAGGCATTCAAGCAGTTTGTACTGGATGAGGCGGAGCAGTTTATTCGGTTGCCTGCATAAAGGTCGCGGCGGTATTTATTGCCACCGGCTTTTTGAAGTAAATACTTCAATGTGCTTGCCGAGCTTTTCCTGCATGTCTTTTACAATGGTATTAATTTCACAGTCCTGATAAGCCTGTTTTTGTTCATTGCCCCAGACAACACCTGGCCAGCAGTAATCCTGTTCGTGTCGGCCCACAATATGTACATGCATTTGTCTGACAATGTTACCAATCGTAGCTACATTGATTTTGGAAATATTAAATTCTTCCTGTACAAAACTGGAAATCAGATTAATTTCTTCCAGTAACTTGTGCTGGTCTTCGCTATGCATTTTATAAAGTTCAGTCTGCTCTGTTTCCGGCACCAGGATGAACCATGGAGCCAGTGAGTTATTTAATAAGAGTAAATAACTAAAGGGCAATTTACCCAGCACCAGACAGTCTTTTTTTAGTTGTTCATCAAGTTTAAAGTTTTCCATTCAGGCATCACCGCGCATCGCATAATCGAGTTTGACGATATCGACGGACTGGTCGACAGGCCATTCATTGTTGATGATCAGCAGTCCTATGGATACCACGATATGTATACCGTCAATATCGGCATATTCCATGAGATTTTTTTTCAGTTCTTCAAACACGCGATCATCAACCGCCAGCTCGCATTCAAGTTTATTCTCCCGGCGCAGCATTTGCCCCAGTATGAGTTCACCTGCAGCGGTTTTCTGGTAACCGGGTATGCCGTCGACCTGGTGGAAATTAATATTGATAGCCAGATCTTTGTGGTCCAGCAACTCCAGGTCCAGCACTTTTCCCTGAATGCACAGGTTTTTGCCGGTAGCTTCTTCGGCTCTATTAATGGCCTGTGCTAAAGAATACAGATGGCTCCAGTTGTTAACGGAAAATTTGATGATATTGATCTGGGTCGATTCCATAGGCTGTTAGCTGGCTCCTTGTTTCATTTGGGGCTAATTATCGACTATATATTAGTATGCTATTGATGTTTCATCGAAATTGAATTGAATTCTGTCAATGGAAATCCATTAAACGAGTGTCTGGGATCAGGTTTTCAATATGTTCTTATCGTGCCAGCAGAAAAAAAAACGCCATATTAATCGCATTCTGGCGCTATGCCTTCTACCGCTAGCCTTGCTGGCGAGTGCCTCAGGCCAGGCTGCTATCAGCCTGGATCACAGCATCAAATCCGGTCCTGAATCCCTGTCGTTCAGCCGCATCGCCGCCATGACGGCACTGGCCGATGGCACTATTCTCGCGGTTGATAGTGATCAGGGAACGCTGCTGAAATTTAAACAGGCTCAGGGAGAATCAATAAAACTGACGGGTGACCAGGGCGTATTTAGCTCAGGGCGGCTGGGCGGCCTGAGTCCGGCGGGTGAGAATATGCTGGCAGTGAGCAACATCCGTGATAATAAAATTGCCATTATTACCACAGCGGGTGAACTTGTTGTAAAAATGGGTAATTCGGGCAGCGACTACGGCAAAATCTCAGAGCCCCATGGGGTTGCCTATTCGGTCAATCGCAGAGTCTATGTTGCGGATACCGATAATAACCGTATTTCGGTGTTTGGTTCCGATGGTGTTTTTCTGCATACCATGGGCCAGCAGGGACTGGCAGAGCAGGATCGACTGCGTGAGCCTGTGCAGGTGTATGTAGATAGTCAGGAGCAAATTTATGTTTTTGAAGCTGCCCAGCGTGGCCAGGTTGCCATTTTTACCCATGATGGCAGCCTGATTAAGCGTTTAACACACGATCGCTTAACAGCAATTGTTGGCAATGATGCCGAATTTTCCAGTATGACCATCGATAAAGCCGGCTTGCTGTATCTGGCTGACTCGCGCAATGGCCGTGTGTTCCAGCTTGACTGGCAGAAGGAAGCAAAGCTGAACGCCTTTGGCAGCAAAGGTGAGGAGCGAGGACAGTTTCAGCGCATTAGCAGTTTGCTAGTGTTGCCCGATGGCCGGGTTGCCGTCGCCGATAGTGAAAATAAAAAAATAGAAATCTATAAAATAGCCGCACAGGTTCACGAGATCGCCGAACAGGTACGCCTGCCCACCGTATCCCGCTACTTACCCATTAACATGAAATGTGATTCGGCCTATCGACTGGATAACGGCGATGCACTTTGTCTTGATCGAGATGAGGGAACAGTCAGTCAATATAATTCACGCGGCAAACGGGTTAAGGACTTCGGTAAATTTTCCAGTCCCCGGGCGGCGGCTATTAGTGATGACGCCATTGTTATTATTGATGATACACGACTGAAGATTTTTTCCGCGTCCGGTGAACCGCAATTTTCCGGTAAAGGTTACGGCGGCAGTGGATCGGCAGAAGGTAAGTTCGATTCTCCCCGCGGTGTTTATATAAAAGGCGATAAAATTTATGTTGCCGATACCGGCAATCAGCGCATCCAGATTTTTTCCAGAGACGGTATTTATCTCGACCAGATTGCAAATCCAGCAGAACCCGAACAGCGTTATTTTGATGAACCCTCATCTGTCGTGGTTGATAATCAGCAAAATATTTATGTAGCGGACAAAAGCCTCAATCAGTTGCTGGTATTTTCTGCGGACAGAAAACTGTTATATAAAATGGGCGGCAACGATGAGCAGGAAACTCGTCCGTTTACACGCATCTATGATCTGGCCATGGATGCGGATAATAATTTGTATGTGTTGTGTGCCACGCCAAATAACAGATACACCATTCAGGTTTATAACGGACCCAGAAAAGTCATTTCATTTGCATCCTATGCACAGTCCGATGCCGGTATTCTGGAGCCGGCTAATTTAACAGTCGCCAAATCTAAACGTGTTTTGGTCGGCGTTTATGATCAGGATAAAAAACGACTGCTGCATTTTAGTTATTTGCAGGTGCCTGCTCGCGTTGGCGGCGTGGAAGTTGTTGGCGGTAGTCAGCAGGCAGTGCTGAGCTGGCAGGCTGTGCCGGGTAGTTTTATTAAAGGCTACAACGTGTTTGGTGCGGATACTGCTAATGGTGAATACAGATTTATTGATCAGGTAAAGACGAATAAGACAATAGTTAAACATGCTGACGAAAAAGCCAGCATGTTTTATAAAGTCAATGCGTTTAGTGCTTTAGGTGCGGTCGGCAAGTTTTCGCGTCCGCAGCAAGATGTTTTTATTAGCGGATTTAATTATTATAAAAATAAACAATATGAAAAAGTTGTTGAAACATTTAAAGATGCGATAACCAGCAATGTTGAGCAACCGGAAATACTCAAATATTCAGGTTTGAGTCTGCTGCAATTAAACCGCGTTGATAGTGCGGTGCTTAGTTTTCAGCAAATGTCGAAAATAAAAGGTTTTGAAGCGGAGGGTTTGAATTTGCAGATCCGAGCACTGGTCGCGGCAAAAGATTATATCGCTGCCAGGGCTGTCATCGATAGCGTGATCGAAGCAAATATCGCCGAGACAGCAACCTATGTTTTCTGTGGCGAACTGAGTTTAAAAATGGGCGATGCTATTGGCGCCATCACCTGTCTCGAAGAAGCGCTAAGCCGTGATGCAAAAAATATCGATGCGCATTTCTTCATGGGCGATGCTTACGTCAGGCTGGGCATAATCGATAAAGGCCTGGAAGAATTTAACAGGGCGGCAGAAATTGCGCCAGACAATGCCGATGTCTGGTATCGCAGTGGTTTGATCATGCAACAGCTTGAGAAAAATGATACGGCAATCGAGCATTTCAACAGGGCGCTGGAAATAGATAATAAACATGCCAGTGCTAAATTGGCGCTGGCACAAAGTTATCTTCTGAAACGGGATTACGACCAGGTGAAAACCATTGCGATTTCGCTGGCCGGTCAGAAAGATACCGCCGCAGAAGGTCAGTATCTATTAGGGCAGGCGGCCATGGCGCAGAATAAACATGGTGAAGCCTTATTGGCGCTGGTTAAAGCAACCCGGCTGGATGAAAAACATGCCGGCGCCTGGCTGTCATTAGCGGATGTCTACGTCAAAATGGGGCAGGCAGATAAACAACGGGTAACTTTAGTTAAAGCCGTTGAGGCCGATCCGTTATCCTTTAAAGCAGCCTATAAACTTGGCCAGTATGATTTAACCAGTAAACAGTACCAGAATGCCGCAGACAGTTTGCGCCAGGCGGTTAATCTGCGCATGGATCATTTCGATGCACGGTTTGCTTTGGCCAATGCTTTGTATCAGGCAGGCAATTATAACCAGGCTTTTGTAGATGCGCAGGAGGCAGCAAAATTAAAACCGGATGCTGTGCCCGTAATCGTATTGTTAGCTGACATCAGTAACCGGCAGGGAAAAATTGGTAAGTCCATCGACTATATGAAACAGGCGATGGCAAAACAGGAAAATTCTGCTGAGCTACATCTGGCGCTGGGCAAGTTATATGTCGAAAATAATTTATTTGAGCAGGCGCAGACTCAGCTAGATAAAGCGGCATTATTAGAGGCTACTTCAGCCGCGCCACATGTGTTACTGGGCGAATTGTTTTTAAAGCGTCGTCTGTTTGATAAATCCATAGCGGCTTATGACAGGGCGGTAAGCCTTGAGCCCAGTGCAGAAAATAAACGGGCGCTGGATGCCGTCTATGCCGAGAAGAAAAAATCCCTGGAATTCAAATCTAACGCACCACAGATTGTGCTTAAGGATTTACGCCTGGAGCAGGTTTTTTCCGCCGCCTATAAACAATATGCAAATAAACCGGTGGGGCGCATACGCCTGCAAAATACCAGCGGTACAGATTACGGAAATTTGAAACTCACCTTTGCGATTAAAGGTTATATGGATTTTCCGACCACTACAGAAATCCCGAAATTGTCAGCAAATAGTACCGAAGAAATAGATTTACTGGCTTCGTTCAATAATCGCATTCTGGATATCGATGAAGATACCGGCGTGCAGGTCGAGGTCGCCCTGCAGTTTGTGCGCGATGGTCGCGATGATGCGATCAGGTTGACCCAGCCAATGACCATCTACGGCAAGAATGCCATTGTCTGGGGCGCGCCCAATATGGTGGGGGCGTTCGTCACACCTAAAGATGATACCCTGCGGGATTTTGTGCGTCAGGCGATTAACGAAAACAAGCCCGAGCCAGGGCCATTGAATGCAAACCTGGTATCGGCAATGACGCTGTTTGATGTACTTAGCGCACATGGTATTCGTTATGTGGTGGATCCGAATAATCCCTATACCAGAGTGCAGTCCAGTCAGGTGGATTATGTGCAGTTTAGTCGCGAGACCTTAAAAATAAAGAGTGGTGACTGCGATGATTTATCCGTATTACTGAGTGCCGGTCTGGAAAATCTGGGTATTGAAACGGCCATACTGGATGTGCCGGGGCATTTGTTAATGATGTTTAATACCGGTTTGTCTGCCGATAAACGGGATCGGATTAGTTTGCAGGATGACTTGCTGGTGATCCGCGATAACCAGGTATGGATACCCATCGAAGCCACCATGATCGGCACCTCCTTCGCTGAAGCCTGGGCTGAAGGGGCGCGTAAATATCATCTTAATAGCAACAATAATGCGTTAAAGGTAACGGAACTGAAACAGGCCTGGACGGAGTTTCTGCCGGTCACGCTCAAGCCCGCCAGCTATGCTTTGTCGGTGCCGGCAAAAGCCAAAGTTGCACCCCTGGTTAACCGGGAACAAAGCATCCTGCTGCAGAAGAGTCTGGATCGTCTGGTTAAGCCTTATGAAGTGATGGCGGCTACCGATCCTGGCAATATGCACGCATTGATGCAGGTGGCGATCATTTACGCAAAATACGGACTCTATACTCAGGCCCATAAAACCTTTGATCGAATACTCGAATCCCGCCCAGATGATAGCGCGGTACATAATAATCGGGCGAATATTTATTATGCAAAGGGTGAATATGACCGTGCGATTGAAACCTACGGTTATGCCGAGCAACTGGCGGCGAATGATCCAGGCATTAAAATGAATCTGGCCATGTCCTATTATCAACTGGGGCAATTAGCCGAAGCGCGAGACAAGTTTAATGAAGCCACTACTATTAGTGATCAGCTGGGTCAGCAATATGCGGGACTGGGTAAATTACTGAGCCGTTAATACCTGTTCAGCTTCGCTTTGTCTGTAAAATCGGAGCAATCTGAAGCTGGCTTGAACTGGATCACGGCGACGAGTGAGTCATAGCGTTATAAATAGTTAATACAGATTGAATATTGGAGTTATTTTTATGATCAGGTTTATGTTGATTTTAGCCCTGCTGGCGCCATTGCAGATAATGGCAGCCGATTCGGTGCAGCCCACGGTCATTCAGCAGGCAGATGATAAAAAGAGTGTATTCAAAGGCTTATTGTATAAGGTCTGGGGCAAATTCAAGGCGATGAACCCGAAAAAGGATAACCGTGAAGTGCGTAGCGTGGCTGTAACGGCGGGTATCCGTGGTGCTGAAACCACCAGCAGTATTCTCCAGCCATACTGGAAAGACGATAAAACCAGCGACCAGCAGTTTATCCAGCAGCTGGATGATTTCGCCCAGGCGCAATCACTGGTTGAAAATGGCGAGCTGCAACAGGCCAATGAAGCGTTTGGCGGCTTCATCCAGAGCTGGCCAGCCAGTGATCTGCGGCCCAACGCGCAATTTGCCATGGGCATGACCTATGGGGGAATGGGGCAGAAAGCGCAATCCATACAGGCATTTCAGACTTTTGTCAGCGAGCATCCCCAGCATCCACTGGCGGCCGATGCTAAAGAATTGATTGCAGACATGAAATAGTCCTGTTTTTTCGAGATTTCCGACAGGCTGACCCGTTATCGCTTTGAGCTGGCGATGAAAGGCCTATAATTAAAATACAAAAGGATCTGGCGGAAGCCCTGGAGGTATTGATTATGTCATTCAAGCATATTTCTAAACGCTACTATGCCGGCCTGGAACGGCGTTCAACCAGAGAGCGGCGTATCAGTAGAGATCGGCGCAATCTGATGCGGTTTGACTCGCTGGGGTCTGAACGGCGCGATGGACTTTATCGTCGTTATGAAGACCTGCAATGGAATACAACTATCCAGAGATAATTTTACTGCTTAAGCTGAAAACCTGTGCACCAGTGTGTTCAGGTTTTCATCCATTTCATCAGCACGTTTCTGCCAGTGGTATCGACGGGCAGACTGTTGTGCAGAAGCAAGACAGTGCTGGCGCCATTCTGCATCCAGTATTTTTGAGTTGAGCGTAATTATTTTTTCAGCCAGTTCCGTAGCCGAATCTTCATAAAAACATTCAGCATGACGCGCTTTTACCAGGCTCAGTGTTTCAGGGTAGGCCAGCCGGTTGGGTAACAGAGGGATGCAGCCACAGGCAACCGCTTCAAGTATGGCGATACCAAAAAACTCGTGCAATGCAGTAGATATCACCAGATCCGAAGTGCGTAGAATATCCAGATACTGTTCACGCGTCTCAGCAAATCCCCAGTGATCAATCTGCTGACTGAATTCTTGTTTCGCACGATCAAATGAATCCGGCACGATACGCGAAGAGCTGCCAATAATATTTAATCGAAACGCAATGCCTTTGTCTTTTAAGATTTTTAAAGCATCAAAAAAACATTGCGGATTTTTGTCCTGTTCCCAACGAGCGGCCCACAAAATAGTAAGCGGTTTATTATGTCCTGAATTGATCGTTGTATTAAAGCAGTCGTCAGCAATGCCAGGGGATTGCACTTTTGCTTTGTTAAAAATATTATTTATAGCCTGCTTTGGTTGCTGGTCTGGCATGCGTAGCAGCCAGTGTTGTAAAGCGATATGAAATTCATTCAGGTGCCAGGCGGAATTAAACCAGACTTCATCTGCTGCCAGCGCGCTGATGAAATTGGTAAAGGCATAGCGTAAGTCGCGTTGTGTTGAATTGTTGTCAGGATAAGTGAGCTGGTTTTCGTGAAAATAAATAACTTTGGGAAGCGTTTTAATATATGCCGGCGCCAGGCCGATAAATTCAGCCAGGTTTAACATGTCAGTACAGAATATCAGCTCGAAGTTGTTTTCATTTTCCTGTGCGAGTTGTTCAGCAAAGCTGATTGCCGCATGACTCATGCGCCATTTCCAGTGATTGGCTGGTAACGTGTTTAATGTCCATTGGTGTTGACTGTGGCTTTGCCAGTCATTAATAAATGACCGATGTGAGCCGCCATGATAGGCGTTCAGCGCAAGAATATGCATCGGTTAAAACCGGTTATTAAAATTAGAATATATTCTACAGAAATCAGGATTTATTTTTTTTATATATCTCGACAAAGTAACTAAACTGCTCGGGATTAATTTTATGATCAACATGTTTCTGGATGGTATTGATATGCGATTTTTTCATCGCCCAGCAGTGGTAGATTTTATTCCAGAATGGTGCGTCAAATAATTTCAGCATATCGTCGGCTGTCAGATCACGGATGGGTTCTTCGCCAACCAGATTTTTTCCTTTTATTTCATACCAGTTTAAAACCAACGATGCATTGGTGTTTTCAGCCACGAGCATTCCCCTCGGCGGGTTATTTTTTATTTTATTAGCAGATTGTATAGCGACAAGAGCTTACGAAAACTGTGGTGACTATGCGTTGATAATAATCAACAAGATTGCGTTCGTCTGATTTAGTAGCGATAATGAATTAATAAATCAGAATATTATTAATGTGCTGACAGGTAGAAACTAACTTGTTTATTCTGCACATGGGTGTTGTTTATAAAACCAGACAAAAAACAGGGCTGTTGTTTTTTAAACAAAGATTATGACTAAAAATCAATGGCTTGAGCCTGCTATCTGCATTAGGATAAGTGGGCTACATGAAGATATTTTCAGGAATGACTTTTGGATAAATTAGCTGAGCGACGACTAAGACGACTACTGGACTCAGGCCAGCAGCGTATTCTTGAAGGTAGACAGATCGGCGTCGAAAAAGAAAGTTTACGCGTTTCTCCAGCAGGCAGTATTTCTCAAACCGCGCATCCACGTTCATTGGGATCTGCGCTAACCAATCCCTATATCACCACCGATTATTCTGAAGCCTTGCTGGAATTTATTACGCCAGCTTTTGATCATACGGAAGAAGTGCTGAAATTTTTAAGGGATATTCAAAGTTATGTATACGACGAACTGGATAACGAGATTCTCTGGGCCACCAGTATGCCCTGTGTGGTCGCCGGTGATGACAGTATTCCACTGGCTAAATACGGCAACTCCAATGCGGGCATAATGAAAACTGTTTATCGGCGCGGCCTGGGACATCGTTATGGCCGCGTCATGCAGGTTATTGCTGGCGTGCATTTCAATTATTCATTGCCAGACGGTTTCTGGGAGCTGTATCGAGAAATTGAAGAAGATGATCGACCGTTACAGGATTTTATTTCAAAGCATTATTTTTCCTTGATTCGAAATTTGCAGCGCTACGGCTGGTTAGTGCCCTATTTATTTGGTGCTTCGCCGGCCGTCTGTAAATCATTTCTGGGTGGCCGGGAAACAGACCTCGATGAATTCGATAAAAACACTTATTACGAGCCTTATGCAACATCACTGCGCATGGGTGATATCGGATATCAAAATAACAAGGAAAACGAAATAGGCATCAAGGCGTGTTATCGAAACCTGGAAGCCTATATACAAAGTCTTAAGTTTGCCATTGAAACACCCTGTCCGGATTTTAAGAAATTTGGCGTTAAGGTAGGCGACCGATACGAACAGCTCAATGCGAATATTCTACAAATCGAAAATGAATATTATTCTACCGTTCGACCAAAACAGATATTACAGGGCAACGAAAAACCCATTATGGCGCTGGAACGTCGTGGTGTGAAATATGTCGAACTGCGTTCACTGGATGTCAATGCTTTTGATCCACTCGGTATCAATCAGACCCAACTGCGTTTTCTGGAAGCGTTTATGGTGTTTTGTCTGATTCAGGAAAGTCCGCAAATCTGTTTCAGTGAGCGCGAAGAAATTGATCAGAATGAACTGGAGACTGCCCATCGCGGCCGTGATCCTGAATTAAAATTACGCCGCGATGCGAAAGAATGTTCACTTAAAGACTGGGGCATGGAAGTCTGTGAGTCCATGCAGGGAATCTGTGAACTGCTGGATAAATCTTATGATGATAATCCATATAGCGAGGCGCTCGAACGGCAATGTGAGAAAATTAAAAATCCAGATTTAACGCCTTCGGCCCGCATGCTGGAAAGTATGCGCGACAATGGTGAGGGTTTTTATCATTTTGCCAGGCGCATGTCGCAGCAGCATGCGGACTATTTTAAAAATATCCGATTAAGCGATCAGCGCACGCAATTTTTTAAAGATGCGGCTGATGCATCGGTGCAGCAACAGAAAAAAATTGAAGCCGAAGATACGCTGTCGTTTGATGACTATTTAAAAAATTATTTTGCCCAGTCCTGACCTGAAAGGCGCGGGTAATTTTTTCCAGTATTTTGATAAAATACAGTTTCTCGTCATAATCCGGAAACACGCCCAGCTCCATTTTCTCACCGTGGGATTTTATACTGACTTTTGGAATGTCGTAGACGCCATGTTCCTCGACATGGATTTTTGAGCTGTGACGCTGATATTTCCAGGACTTATCCGCTGGAGCCAGTGTCGTCCAGTGAAGCACTGATCATATCGCTGCCTCTGGGGGGCATCAGCAACGACTCTACAACAAACTGTAATAACCATGTAGTCGACTGAAATCTGCTGAAGCCAACCGATTCGCTTATTGATGTTTATTCCTTCCGGGCGCTAAAACCGGGCTGTATGCTGTTGCCGTAATTAGTGATTGTTGTCATGCATCAAATTATTAGCCGTAGCAAACCTATATATTAGATATATCTAATATACGGGTAGGCGATATGAAACAGGATGAGCGTGAAGCGCTGGCCAAACAGGCCTATGAAACAGCGGTTAAGTACGAACTGGATTATGGCTGTTGTCCGCAATGTGTACTCAGTACTATCCAGGAAACGATCGGTATTATCGATGACCAGACGATCAAGGCCAGTCATGGCCTGTCCGGTGGCGGCGGTTTAATGGGTGTGGGTGCCTGTGGTGCGTTAACTGGTGGCCTGATGGCGCTAAGCGCCAAAAGTGGCCGTGACCGAGACAAGTTTGATCGTGGTCGCTACATAAATAATTTCAGGAAAAGCAAAGAGCTGGTCGAGCGTTTTCGGCAGGAGTTTGGCGGTATTACCTGCGAGGAATTGCAACTGCAGTTTACCGGTCGCAATTACGATATGTGGCAGGCCGAAGAATATCAGCAATTTGACAAAGCTCGCGGCAACCAGTGCGCGCATGCGACGGGCACGGTGACCAGGTGGCTGGTTGAAATGTTATAAGTGGTTTTTCATAAAATGCTGCAGGTTTCGGCTGGCCTGCTGCTGCACCTGGTTACGCAACATCGGCGACCAGCCTAATAACAGGCCGGCAGGCCCCAGGGCCATAGAACTCCATTTCCAGAAACTGAAATGATCCCGATGGTGAATGATTTTGCCGTCTTTAAACTGGAACTGTGATTCAATAACATTATGCACTTCACGCTCCGTTCTGGAAAAAATATATCGAGCTTCCCAGCAGGCGGATCCTGTCATTTCATTCGCTTCGATATCGCTATAAACTAAATTGAATGATTGTACCTGGGCGCACAACATTTTCCACATGGCGATAGCGGCCTGCCCCCTGAGCTCACGAAAAACCGGATCAGAAAAACACACGTCAAAGTGATAGCATTCGGCCATGCCAGCGGCATCCAGTTCCTGGAAAGACTGATAAAATCTTTCAATCAGTTTATTATTGTCCATCTCGACCTGTATTCCCTGTATGCCCTGTTATCCAGGCAAATAGCTTTAGTAAAATAAGCACAGTATTCCATGAACAATAATACTCCTAAAATTGAATGCCATATCACTATAGAAAATGATGGCATTAGTGCAATAGACAAACTACAACAGGCTAGTGGTTTATCAAAGCAAAAAATAAAACAGGCCATGCAAAAAGGCGCCGTCTGGTTTACGCGAGGCAAAAAAACACAGCGGTTACGCAGAGTAAAAAAACATCTCAAACAAAATGATATTTTACACTGCTACTATGATGAACAGGTGTT
The DNA here is from genome assembly GCA_026195895.1 of Gammaproteobacteria bacterium. Taxonomy (GTDB): domain Bacteria; phylum Pseudomonadota; class Gammaproteobacteria; order SZUA-229; family SZUA-229; genus JAPHRO01. The sequence continues at coordinate 9,080 of JAPHRO010000072.1, read as the reverse complement.
ATCGGCGGTAGCACCCGAACCCGAATTGATTGCCGATGAAGGGGATTATTCCATCTGGAATAAGCCCTATGGTTTAAGATCGCAAGGGTCGAAATGGGGAGATCATTGTACGATCAATCGCTGGGTAGAAATTAATCTGAAGCCACAGCGACCCTGTTTTATTGTTCACCGCCTTGATAGAGCGGCGAGTGGCTTAATTATTCTGGCGCATACAAAAGCGAAAGCAGCATATTTTTCTCAGTTATTTCGGCAGCGTAAGATAGATAAACGCTATCGAGCGATTGTGCATGGGGATTTTTCAGTATCCGAAAACGGAAAAACCATCAGGCGTGATATTGAAGGAAAAAAAGCCGTCAGCCACGTAAAAATGCTGGCTTATGATGCAAAAAATGATCAGTCATTATTAGAAATTAAAATTGATACCGGGCGTAAACATCAGATCAGGCGTCATTTATCTGAATCAGGATTTCCCATAGTTGGTGATCGGCTATACGGTATTGCAGACGACCTGCAAGATCTACGTCTGCAATCGGTTTTTCTTGCGTTTAGCCTGAACCATGAAAACGATAAAAAAATATACCAATTGCATGACAGGCTGGCTATATAGTTTTAGCCAATTGCAGTCATAGTCGTCCGTTATATTTTATTCATCGAGGCGACTATTTTATATGCATCACTAATTGTGGGTGCAAATAATTTAGCTACACAACAGGAACCCTGTTGTGCGGCATGTGCCTTTATAAGTCCCAGGATTTCAGTAAGCTGTAGTGTATTATCGGTGGAATCAGGAATCGCGCAATTATTTGTTCTATTGGTAAGCTTAAATATATGGCCTGATGAATCGATGAGATAGTCTGTTTCATCATATACAAAGCAGTGTAACTCAGTGTCATTATCCCATTCAGCCTGATCGCTGACGTATATTAATTCTGCATCATCTGAAAGTTTTATAATGGCGGGCCAGTTAATCAATATGTCTTCTCGTCAATGGTAGATTGCAGGGGGTGAAATAAGTGTGTGATGGCTAAGAGAGTTTCGTGCAAATGATTTAATACAAATAGTAGTATAAAATGGACCGGTTCTGTTTCGTATAATAACTGGCCTGAAAACCTGTCAACCCCGCCTTAAGTTTGCCAGTTATCTGGCCCAGATAGCCATGTCTATTATTAAACATATTTCTTTCAGTAGTAGACCGACATGCTGGCCGCTATGAGTTGCTGCTTGCACTAATGTCTTTACCATAAACACGATAAGTATTTCGGCCACCATCTTTAGCCTGATAAAGAGCTTCATCAGCATTGCGCATTAAAGAATCAAGATCAATATCTTCTGCGTGAGACTGTAACGCAATACCTATACTGACACTCACAGAAAGCGGGTCTTTACCAAAATACACAGGGGTCGAAATCGATTCTATGAGCCTGTGCACGACTTTTTCAATATTGTCGAGATTTTCCGGGGCATAGAGAAGAACCGCAAACTCATCACCACCAAGCCTGGCTATAATATCGGTTTCACGAAATAATAGAGTTAAATTATGTGCAACTGCTTTGAGTACTTCATCGCCTGCGGCGTGACCATACTCATCATTGATCGGCTTGAATTTATCGAGGTCAATTGCCAGTAATGCGATTAGTTTTTCTTCTCGTCTGGCTAAAGATGTAGTTTCATAAAAGCGTTTTTCAAAATAATTTCGGTTAGCCAGACCGGTTAAAGGATCTGTCATTGCCAGCTTGCGCAATTCTTCTTCTGCAGCCCTGCGTTTAATTTCATTTTCCTTGAAAACCTGCAGTGATGTATCCATCACTCCTAACTCTGTATTATCTTTAGAAGTTGTATGTTGAACGAGATCGTAGTCCAGATTACCCGCTGCCAGTTCAGACATTTCCTTAGATATATTCATAACAGGGTCAATAATTTTCTTTGAAAAAATCCAGAATATAAACATGGCAAGAATTATTATTAAAGTAATTGCAGTAGCTGCATTTAACCATACGCTATTGTTTATGCTTAGTAGCATCTCACTTAAGTTTCTGGACTTTTCATTAATTTGCATAATTATGACATGATCAAGAGTTGTCAATCCTCTTAACGCATAATAGTCATCAACTTTTACAGTGTTATCTATTGTTTCAGATGAATGTTTGTTATTAATCCCTTCTTTAATAAGCTTTAAATTATTTTTATAGTTTTTCACAGCCGAGAGCAAATCTTCCAGTGCTGTTTTTTCGGCTGTGGATGGTTCTAACTGATAATAATCCGCAATAATATTCTCAATATTTGAAATGGAATCCAGGGCGCTTTCACGGTATGTGTCATTGTGTCTGAGAAGATAATTCTTAAATGAATGAATCATTCCTCCATAGCCTAACTCGCTTCGAAGGTATGCCGCTAATACCGGTTTTTGTTTTTTGTCATTAAAATAAACATGCTCTTGAATGATCTCGCTATGCAGCACCCTTAATCCCCGCAATGCCAAGGTATCATCAATTCTTGCCAGGTTGTCGATTTCTCGGCTTGTACTCCCTTTGGATATCTCAGTCTGGATTAGTTCAAGAGCAGTCTGGTAATTATTAAGCATCGCCCGTATATCATTAAGAGCTATTTTTTCAGCAGGCAATGTACTTAAAGCATAATACTGCTTAACAATTGACTGTGCAGCACCCAAAGATCTCTCTAGCTTTACATAATGGTTAAAGTCTTTACGCAAAATATAATTTTTAAAGTTATGAATCATGCCGCCATAACCCAGTCCGCCGTTTAATGAATTAAGCAGGCGAGCTTTTTCAGCATGCTGTGCCCTAAATGACAGCCAGGAAGAATTGATTTCAGTAACTTGTTCTGATAAATGCTGGGCTACATAAGCGAATATGGCACCCATCAACAGGAGGATGAACAGAATAATAATAGAAAGTTTTTTGAGAGACAGGTTATTCAGCATTTTCTATACAGGTTTTTTTATAGGTATATAATTATAGTCATTTTTTACAGTTTAGTCATATAAAGCGGAATAATTCACGTCAATTTCCGTTTTCAGGTACAGATCAGATGTTAGCTCGATTACCTGTGAGTGGAGGCAAAAGTAAACCTGGTAAATTCATAATATTTTGAAATTGCTGACGCCACAATTAACCAGCAGTCTAAAGCAAAGCGATGAAAAAGCCGTGCTTTAGACTGTTTGGGTTGAATTGCAATATTAGATTTATCGCCAATAGTTATTTGCAATTGCAATAGTTTTGAACTCTATTGCAACCAGTTCCGCTGAATACATTAATAACTGAGGATCATCCTGATATTTCTGTCTAACAGCTTGCTTGATTACTGGGTCCCGTTGAATAGTGCCTATGGTTTTTCGCACCATAGTAATAGCAAGCATGCGTCCTTCAAGGGGCGTTTTAGTAATCAGGCTTGGCATGTAGTCTTTGGGTTTTTTATCTTCTGACGCATGCGCAGCCTGAACAAGCCCAGTTGTCAGGAACGATACCAACAACACCGCTTTTATAATATTAGTCATGATAATGCTCCTATAGCCTCTTGTTATTAAACGTCAGATTTCGGAGAGGCGAACAAAAATCTAACGCAAAAACAAGCGATCATCTGCTGGTTTTCACTTAAATAGAATTAAAAAAAAACGAATATTCCAGTTAATAAATAAACGCAGATAAAACAGTAATATAAAACCGGACTATCTTGTTTAGTATAATAATTGGGTTGAAGGCCTCGAGATCCCACTATAATTTTTCCGGTTATTAGCCCCCAAACTGCCATGCCAATTATTATTAAGCTTAATAATGTCAGAATTTCTGATGGCATGTTTATGTTCCATTTTTGTTTTTGAGCTAACAGTTAAACAGACGAAATCACATCTGCTTCGGTCAAATAAATTGCTTCAGCAATGGTAGATATCGATACATTCTCCAGTTTAGTAGCAAATGGCTTCTGATCTGTACATCATACAAAAAATCAGGGAGTTTGCTCCCCTGATTGTTTAATGTTTCTCACAGGTAACTGCTTTTTATATTGAGTTATTACTTAACGAGCCTACCAAATAGATATAACACGCGAGTAGGGCCATCAGCCGTTGCACGTTCAACCCAGGCCAGGTGCAGGTTGCCTTCAGCATCCAGACTGATGGTGGGGTGGTTCTGCTCCCCTGTGCCATCTGCACCGGGCACGCTAAAGTCATCGCTCCATTCGTCGTCCTCACGCCAGCTCAGCATGATGTCGGCAGTACCATTACGTTTATCATCCCAGCCAACGACCAGCCTGCCAGACTGATCGCCTGTTACCGTCGCATGCCACTGCTGCGCGACACCACCAAAGCTGTCCTGCACCATGAGATTGGGACCGAATAACTGTTTGCTGCCAGCCTGGTAATTGGCAGAATAGATATCATAACCCTCGCGGAAATCACGTTTATCAGCCCAGACGGCGAGTAGTTGTTCGGCGCCGTACTGAGCAAGTGCAACCCGGGCTACACCATGCCCTTTGCCATATGGCATTCCGCCGGATGGCACGGGTTCGCTGATTCGCTGTGGTGGCTGAAAGCGGCAGGACTTCAGATTATCATTTTGTGCCGCCATGATGATGGTATGTCCCGGGCGACGATCTTCCCAGGCGACGATGATACGATCTGCAAGCCTGGTGACGGAAGGGTAGAGTTGGTCATCTTTCGCGGGTTCACCATCCACAGCGCACGCCTGTTTTGTCTGTAATGCCTGTCCATCAATCTCGATGCGCTGCATCCAGATGCGACCATAACGGCCATCACGTTGGGAATAGACAAGTAACAATTGTTGATCATGACTGGCGAGACTGGGCTGCATCGCCTCGCCCGCACCCAGAGTAATAACCGGACCCAGTTCGGTCGGGGTAACGATACGCAAATGAATACGCGCATCCTCTTCCCAGGCCAGCGCAAAACGATGGTTGCCGAGTGCGACTAGAGACGGTTCAAATGCCTCTCCACGGCCACTGATTTTTACTGCATTCGAAAAATTCTGGCTATTACGCCCCTTACGAGCAAGGTAAATTCGTGGCGTACCATCGCGATTGTCCTCCCAGGCTACAGCAACCGTGTCAGCAGAGATGGCGATGTTATGTCGGCCAGCCGACTCAAGATGATGAAAGATGTTCTCACTATTAGTCGATGTAACCACGATGGGTTTATCAAATTCCCAGGGTTCGGCCTGTACATTCAATGAAGTAATAGTAAAAATTAAAACAAACCAGGTTATCTGCAATCTCATGGCCTGGCCTCTTTGTTGAGGAGCTGCTGAACTTTGTTGTCTGCTTCACGCAAATCCTCGATACGTTGTACGCCCACAAGTCGTAATAGCGACTGGCCCCTGGCAGTCATAAAGGTAAACACGGGAGTAACAAACGCATTGTAACGTGTACCCACCTCTCGCTCGGTTACTCGCTCGCCACTGGGTAAGCGCAAACGTTTACCGCTTTCAGAATCGACATAGGCTAACACGTAGTTTTTGCTATAAGTTTCACGCACCTGTTTATCGGAAAAGGCTTCCTTGTTGGTTTTTTCACAATAGCCGCATCCGTAACGTCCAAAATAAACGAATAGCGGTTTATTCTCGGACTGAGCCTGTTGCATAGCTTTATCAAAAGGCTGAAACGGATAACCATGGGGTGGCTCAGCCATGACCGGCAAGGCGAGGAGAGTAGCGATTAGCAATAAAACAGCACGCATATTGTTTACTCCGAAAAATAGAAATAAATATAATTTACTTGACAGATTCATCTGCAAATGAATCATGTCAATACATGAAAAAATTACCACACTCAAAATAAACTAGATTATTGCATTATAATAGTTGGCCTCAGTTGTCTTTCTAAAGTATCTGGAGCGCTTTGTATGGCTATTTGGCTTAAATCACATAAGTAGCAATGAAGAAGTAAACCGTAATTCCACAACTGGCTATAATAACAAAAGCCCTTACATACTGTTGAGATAACTGCTTAGAAATATGGGCTGCTACATACCCTCCCATCAAGGTCCCGATAAGAACAATACCGCCTTCATACCAGGAAATTACACCATTATAGATAAACAAAACTATAGCTATTAATGATACGACAGATGAAATAAGTAGTTTCATGCCATTCATAGTATTGATATTGGAATGTCCAGCCAGTGCAAGATAACTGAGGGCGATTATCCCAAGTCCGGCATTGAAAAAACCACCATAGATACACGTTCCTAATAACACCAGGAGTAGCAGTAAATGTCCAAAAAAAGATGCATGTCGGTGATGTAAGGCGAGTCGCTTCAAAATACTATTTATCTTTCCGCCAAAGATAAATAGAAATGTTGCAAATAAAAGTAACCAGGGTATAGCTTCACGAAACAGTGACTCTGGTGTTCGGAGTAACAGCCAGGCACCTAAAGACCCACCAATGAGGCTTATTAGAATTAATTGAGGTAATTCTTTCTTGTGTGCATATAGATTATCCCGAAACGCATAAGCGCCACCAAGATACCCTGCGCACGAAGCAAAAGTATTGGTTGCATTAGCACTAATTGGTGCCACTCCAACAAAGAGTAAAGCTGGGAATGTGATGAAACTGCCACCTCCGGCTACTGAGTTGAGAACACCACCGAAAAAACCTGCGCCGAACAGAAATAGCAATTCAAACAACACAGCTAACAATCACCCAGATATTTCATTTCTTGCCAGCCATGCCTGATGAGATAAGCATTTCCCATTACTTTCAATTCCTCAGATTAATTTTTCCAGGTATTCTTTCAGGATATGAGCGTGATTATGTTTTTTGTCTTTCGCGCCATATAGAAGGATGATGTTTTTCTGGCCCGCTTCTTTTAAATGTTCTTTTGCCTCTTTTTTATGCGCGCTCAGTTCACTCAGATATTTTTTTCTAAAATCGCCCCATTTGTCTGGATCATGATCAAACCACTTTCGCAGATCGTTACCTGGAGCCAGATCCTTCCAATGAGCATTAAGCCTGGCTTCGTCTTTTGAGATGCCACGTGGCCACAAACGATCCACAAGAACATGATATCCCTTCGGCATGTCAGCATCATAAATGCGGTGAATTCTAATGTTCATTTCTTTTCCTGTTTTCACCGTTACTCGTAAAGAACAGCGTCATGAAATCTAACTGTTGAATTGCACTCAAAACTGATCCACCTGTCTGCCGTAATTGGTAGTGATTAGTAGTGTGAATTGAAGAAACCATAGAAGCTAAGGGTTTGTGAGTTTTCTATTACTCATATTATAATTTTTAGTAATTTCACAATTTTCTTTTCATCTATCTCGTCGAGGCTATATATTTTAATGTGCCGCGTTAGTTTTCCTTTGCCTTCAAATAAACCAATTTCTTCAGCAGACAGTCCTTCAATAAAAAAACCAATATTGACATGGTCTTTAAGGCCAACAATATAATATTTGTTTTCGTATGATGGCACTCCATTCTTCATTGATTCTTCTAAATCAGGAAATTCTGTTAAGATTATTTTCCGTACTTTTTCACAAATTTCTTTTTGTGGCGATGGTAGATTATCGAGGTATTTTTTAATTTCCTTGTTCATATGATTGCCTCTTCACAGGTGTCTACTTTTCATGGGTAACTGGTATTATGAAGCTGCCTGGCGTAGCGGTGTAGCTTTAAAATGTCCATGTTAATTGGCCTTGTTATACGCCTGGCGGTTGTTCACACATCATGCTCACAACAAATCAATTGCACTTCTTTAGGTGTCAAAACTTCTTTTGTAAGACCGCATAAATAATTGCCATCATTGAGGATGATATTGTGTTTGCAGGTATGACAGATTCCAAATGATTTAAGGCCATTGGCTTTTTGTACAGCAGTTAGTAAGGATGTCAGAGAATTTGTTATTTGTTCCATGCCATGCTTTTTTATTTTTTTGCTGGCCTTACGAAACAGAGAGGCTGGAATAGTTTCATTAAGTAAATTCCGGGCACTACTTGTAATAATCAAATGGATGATCCGCTTATCATCGTGATCTGTCTGCTTGGTAATCAGCCCCTTTCGTTCAAGAACCTTGATGCTTTGCGATATCGTACCTTTTGTTTGCCCCAGGTATTCTGCAACACCCTTTCCCGTATTGGAATAACGGTTGCATGCCGACAGGTAGTGCAATACCTCAAGTTGAACGGGTTGTAAGCCGTGCTCCATAAGTATTTGTCGCGACTCTGTGCGTAACAGGTTAGATAGCCGCTCGATGTGATTATGTATTTCGTTAGCATTCATAATCACAATAGTAGCGACTCTATACCTTATTGACAAGGAAAATGAACAGGGCTATAGTTATCTGCAAGGTATCGAGTCGAAACCTTATAGATGACTATTTTCAAATACACAGGAGATTACATTATGAAACTACCCATGTTTTCAATTCTAGCTGTGCTGATGCTCTCGCTAGCAAATAGTGGTTTTGCTGAAGGTATTGATGCCCCATACCCAGAGGGGTATAGAAGCTGGTTCCATGTAAAAACCATGCTGATAGAGCCAGGTCATCCACTTGAAAATCCCTTTCAGGGCATACACCACGTATACGCCAATCCTAAAGCTGTTAAGGGGTTGAATACGGGAACTTATGCTAACGGGGCTGTATTTGCTTTTGATCTTCTGAAATATACTGAAAAAGATCTGACAGTTCAGGAAGGCGAAAGAAAATTGCTAGGCATTATGCATAAAGATACTAACAGGTATTCATCAACTGGGGGCTGGGGATTCGAAGGCTTTGCAGGGGATAGCAAAACCAGGAGACTGGTCAATGATGGTGGGCAATCTTGTTTTGCTTGTCATACATCAGAAAGTAATAACGATTTTGTGTTTTCACAGATTCGTAAATAGTAAATTGTGAGCCGATGGTTAGGCATCGGCTCATTCTACCTTCATCTTTGTTTATTTCTTTGGCATGTTTGCCTCCTTAACTTAATTATAGGAGGTGTCTACATTTCATGGGTAACTTGGGAATCTAACGAGGCTGTAGAAAAACCACAAGTTTTTTACAACCAGATTAATTTTTACTGTTTTCATTAAAATTCGTTTAAGTCCCGCACAGAATATATTCCTAT
>JAPHRO010000026.1 GCA_026195895.1 Gammaproteobacteria bacterium | reverse complement strand
GTTTTCATGCTGGTGTTGGGGCGATCGTAAGGCAGTTTTTCGATCAGCGTATAGCGTGGCCCGCATTGCGTGCAGTTAATAAATGGATAGCGGTAGCGACGATCATGCTTTTCGGTTAATTCGTTTAAGCAATCATCACAGGTGAAAAAATCGGGCGGAATATGAATGTCGGCAGTGTTATGGGCCGCGCTGTTTAAAATAGAAAAGTTATCAAGATTTTCAGGGCGGCATTGACTGGTGTATTCAATATGAGGTTTTGCCAGTGGTGGATGCTGTCTGGTCAGAGTTGCTTCGAACTCATTGAGATTTTTTTCGTTACCCTGAATCAATATTTCAACCTGGCCGGTGGTATTTTGTACCCAGCCGGTCAGTTCTAACTTTTCTGCCAGATTAAAAATAAAAGGTCGAAAACCAACACCCTGTACCTGGCCTGTGACAAGGAGTTTTCTGGCGAGCATTTTTTATCAGGCCACTTGTGTTGACTGATCGCGAACACCGCCCGACCACCAGATGCGACAGGCGCCTTCATCGGAAACCATGCAGGGGCCAACCGGGTTTCTGGGCGTGCATGCCCTGCCATAAAGTTTGCACTGATTAGGATAGATTTTTCCCAGCACGACGCGGGCGCAATCACAGCCAGGTGGCATTTCGCCGGCGCGTTTACGGGCTTCGTCATCGTAGCCGGGAAACTGCCGGCGCGCATCGTGTTGCTGGTAGTTGTCGCTTAAGGTGAAGCCGGAGTTTTTAATCACGCCAACTCCGCGCCAGTTGGCATCGGTGACATTCATGGTTTGACGAAGTTGCGCTTTGGCGGTTGGGTTGCCGCCCGGTTGAACCACGGAGGAATAACAGTTATCGAGAAACAGTCGCTGTTCTATTTTCTGGCGCAATACGGAATAGGTTGCCGCCAGAATAGTTTCCGCATTAAAGCCGGCAATCGCGGTCGGTATCTGGTGTTTGTCAATGACAAAATTCCAGTCTTCCGGTCCCATGACGGCGGAGACATGTCCCGGTGCTACCAGGGCATCAAAACCCGCCTGTTCGGAATCCAGTAGCAGGGCTACGGCAGGCCAGGTGAGTCGGCCGGATAATAATAAAAATAAATTGTCCGGCACGCCTTCGGCCATCATGCCGGCAACCGGTGCGGTTGTGGTTTCAAAACCGGCGGCAAAAAATACTACGGCCTTGTCCGGTTGCTGTCTGGCAATGGCGACGGCTTCGCTGGGTGAGGCAATCGGGCGCACATCGGCACCCTGTGCCTGTGCTTCGACCAGGGTGCGTGTTGTCGATTTCGTATTGACCGGTACCCGTAGCATGTCGCCGAAGGCAACCAGGGTTATATCTTCACGCAGTGATAATTGAATCGCCTGATAAATATCCTCTTCCGGACAAATACATACCGGGCAGCCGGGGCCAGGAATCAGTTCGATATTTTTGGGTAATAAAGTGCGGATGCCGGCCTGGGTAATGGCGCGTTCATGGCCGCCGCAAACATTCATTATTTTTATTGTGTCCGGCAGGGGCAGTTGATGGATTCGCTCAAGCCATAGTTTTGCATTGCTGCTCATAGTGATCCCTTAATCAAATGTGATGATGGTGATGGCTATGATGATCGTGGCTATGGTGCATGTGGTTTTTATCAACCGGGTGTTCTGCAAGATTTTTTCTGTGTGCCTGTATTTTTTCATTTATCCAGTCGAGCCAGTTGTCCAGTGCAATATTTTTAGTAGCGGATAAAGTAAAGATTGGACTCTGGTTGGCCAGGTTTCTGAAATATTTTTCTGCACGAGCAGTGTCGAAGTCATCGAGCAGGGGCAGCAGATCAGCTTTAGTAATGAGTAATAAATCAGAGGTTTTAAACATCACCGGATATTTTGCCGGTTTGTCATCGCCTTCGGTGCTGGATAACAGGGTCACGTTTAAATGATGGCCGAGATCAAAACTGGCAGGACAAACCAGATTGCCAACATTTTCAATGAAAACCAGATCAATGTTTTGCAGATCCAGATTGTGCAAAGCATCGTGCACCATGTGTGCATCTAAATGGCAGGCAGTGCCGGTAGCAATTTGAATGGCGGGAATATTTTTTGCACGAATACGTTCGGCGTCATTTTCTGTTTCCAGATCGCCTTCAATCACGGCGATGTTATATTTATCTTTCAGTGCATCGATAGTGGCTTCCAGCAAAGCCGTTTTACCCGAGCCGGGGGATGACATTAAATTAATGGCCAGGATGCCGCGGGCATTAAAATGATGCCGGTTATGTTCCGCCTGATGATCGTTTTCATGCAATAAACTGTGCATGACATCGACGACTTTTTTGCCGCTGGCATCGACTTCCAGTTTGCCGCCTTCAGCAACCAGGTGTTTGTTGCCGGGGGTAATGTTGCAGCCGCAGGTATCACACATAATGAGCATCCTCTTTGACATCCAGTTCGACACTGGTGATGAGCATTTCATCACCGCTAATAATCGTAGTATGCCAGTCGCCGCAATGGCTGCACACCAGATGGTTGGCGCGTGCTTCGGACTCGCGTTTGCAGCTCTGACAAGAAATTTTTATAGGCAATTGCTGGGTGGCCAGAGCGGCATGTTCTGCGAGAGTACCGGCGGAAGCAACGGGAAAGGCATGTTCTAATAGTTGAATATCTATACCTGCTAAAGGACCAATGGCGAGATCAATTTTGCAAATCGCCTGGGCATGATTATTGTTGGCAATAGCAACAACCTGATCCACAATAGACTGGCAGACGCTGAGTTCATGCATCGCTGTTACCTGTTAGTTGTTCCTGTTCCAGTCGCAGCATTTCATCATACAGTTCCCAGGCGGTTTGCGCCTCTTCCGGCTCGACTTTCTGAATGGCATAACCAATATGTACCATGACATAGTCGCCGGTATTGATGTGGTCTCCCTGTAACATAAACAGGCTGACATCGCGTTCAACACCTTTGGCTTCGCAGCGGGCATTGAATCCATTGATTTCGATTATTTGCATGGGTATAGCAAGGCACATGGTGGGTCATTTTTTCTGGTTTATTCGTTTAGGATTAAAGTATAGCCAGTTCTTGAATACAAGCGGTATTTTATTGCTAATCAGACCAGCGGTGGTAACGGCTTTGCGGTGCATCAACTATAAGTGAAAGGCGACTGTATAACCGCTCTGAATTGGGTTATATATTTAACAGGAGGCTGGATAAATTGTTTAAAAAAACAATAAAAAAAGTTTAGACATATAAATTTAAAAAGCCTGTCTCTGGCGGTTTCTGATATATTTCAGTTTATTTGGGGCAGTGATATGAATAAGAAGGTTCTTGTACTTGGGCTGGGCAATACCCTACAAACGGATGAAGGTATTGGTGTTCATGTTGTTAATTATATTAAACAGACAAATTGTATTAAAAATGCCGACATCGTTGATGGCGGCACCCATAGTTTCAACCTTGCTATACCCATTGAGCAGGCGGACAGGTTGATTGTCGTGGATACCGCAGAATTGAATTTGCCACCAGGCAGCATCAGGGTTTTTGAAGGTATCGAAATGGATGCGTTTATTGCCAATGGTAAAAAATCCAGTGCCCATGAGATTGGCCTGAAAGATGCGCTGGGGGTTGCCATGCTGCAGGGCAAGCTGCCGGCTCACCGAGCACTGGTCGGGATTCAGCCAGAGAAATTTGGCTGGGGAGAGCAGCCCACGGAAAAAGTGGCCGAGGCGATTCCAAGAGCCTGTAGCAAGGTGTTCGAGATTACGGAGAACTGGAAAGAATGACCCGACTGCAGGACATACCGGTTAATACGGAGATCACGGGCCTCGATGCTGAATGTAATATGGTAGATGCCGTGCTGCATGAACTGAAGCAGTTACTGGATGCCTATTTGAGCAGTGGTGAGACGGGTGTCATTGATATCAAATCCATGCCCCTGTCAGCTACCGATTATGATAGCCTCAAACAGCGTCTGGGCAATGGTGAAATCAGCGCAACAGCCAGTCTGGCTGGCGATACCGAGATTTATGAAACCGCATTGTCTGGCGTCTGGTGGGTTGTCCACAGGAATATTGATGACCGGGTCCTGGCGGAACAGTTAGAAGTAGGGCGCATACCGGCGATATTATGCGCACATGATGATGATATAAGAGTAGCGAGAGAAAGACTGTAATCTATGGTTTAGAGTTGCCCTGAGTACCGTAAAAATAACAAAAGGTATAAGTCCATGGCTGAAAATGACAATTTAGGTAATTTACTGGCAAGGCGCGGAATCAGTCGCAGAACATTTCTAAAATTTTGCACGGCACTGGCGTCATCAATGGCATTATCCCCCTCCATGGTGCCTGCCATGGCAGAATCACTGGCCAAAGCCAAACGACAATCGGTTATCTGGTTATCTTTCCAGGAATGCACCGGTTGCACCGAATCCCTGACACGCTCCTCCCAGCCCTCCATCGAATCGTTGATATTCGATTTTATTTCCCTGGATTATCACCATACCTTGCAGGCCGCATCCGGCTTTCAGGCAGAAGAAGCCCGCGAACAGGCCATGGCCGAGCATAAGGGCAAGTATTTGCTGATCGTTGATGGCTCTATTCCGGTGGCCGAAAATGGCGTTTATTCCACTATTGCGGGGATGACCAATTTACAGATGCTGGAAGACGCGGCCAAAGGCGCCATGGCAATCGTTGCCGTCGGTACCTGTGCGGCCTATGGCGGACTGCCCAAAGCCCGGCCGAACCCTACCGGTGCAGTTTCCGTTACAGATCTGATTGACGACAAACCGATTATTAATATTCCCGGCTGCCCACCCATTGGTGAGGTTATCACGGGGGTGCTGGCGCATTTTCTGACCTTTGGCGCAATTCCTGAGCTGGATACTGTCGGTCGTCCCAAAGCCTTTTATGGCGAAACCATCCATGATCGTTGCTATCGACGCACCTTCTACGACCAGGGGCTGTTTGCAGAAACCTTCGATGACGAGGGCGCACGCAAAGGCTGGTGTTTGTACAAGCTCGGCTGCAAAGGGCCGGTCACCTACAATTCCTGTGCGACCACCAAATGGAACCAGGAAACCAGTTTCCCCATCGAGTCGGGTCATGGCTGTATTGGTTGCTCGCAACCGGATTTCTGGGATATGGGGGGTATTTATGAAGCGGTTTCTGAGCCTCTGACCGATTTAAGGGGGCCAGCAGTGACCGCCGTGGTTGCCGGCGCAGCAGCAGGTGTTGCGGTTGCCGCAATGAATAAGCAAAGCAAGCAATCCGCAAAAGACAGGCATTTTAAAGTGAGTAGCGAAACGCTTGATGAAGAGTTAAAGAAGTAGATTCTTAACCAATAACTGATAACTGTGTAAATCACGGGGTGAGTCATGGATACAGCGTTGTTGATATGGGCGAAAAGCACTGGCCTGCAATGGGCGACCATCATTATGTTGCTGGGACTAACCATGCGGGTGATACAAATTCTGCTACTGGGGCGTGCGACAGATTTGTCCGAAGCTCGTAACAGCGATGTAATGTCTGCCGGCATTAAAACGATATTCAGGCGCTTTGTTCCACCCCAGGGCATGTTGCAGAAAGGGCTGCTGGTTTACCTGAGCGGCTATATTTTCCATATCGGATTTTTCATCGTGCTGCTGTTTTTTGTACCCCACATTCAATTGATCGACAGCACGCTGGGTATAAGCTGGCCCGGTTTACGCTCATCACTGATTGATGCCATTACTGTGGTTACCTTATTAGCATTAATTGTGCTGCTGCTGCACCGGGTATGGAATCCGGTACTGAAATTATTATCGACTCCGGAAGACTATTTAACATGGGCACTAACATTTCTGCCTTTGCTCACCGGTTACATGGCTTACCATCACATGCTCTTTGAATATAACACCATGCTGGCACTGCATGTGCTGAGTGTGGAAGCTCTAATGATCGCCATTCCCTTCAGTAAATTAAGCCATATGGTGACGCTATTTTTAGCCCGCTGGTATAACGGCGCCATTGCCGGGCGTAAAGGAGTGCAGTCATGAATAGTCCTGCTGTACAACGCGCTGAAAATGCATTTGTTGAGTTTATCGACGGCCCGATTACTTCGTTTTTCGGTAGTTGTGTGCATTGTGGTTTATGCGCCCATGCCTGTTTATTTTATGAAGAAACCGGCGATCCCAAATTTACGCCCATTTATAAACTGGAGCCGATGAAAAAAGTCTGGAAACAGAATTACACCTTCTGGGGAAAGCTGCTGCATAAATTTGGTCTGTCGAAACCGTTAACCGAAGAAGATCTGAAAGCTTGGGAGCCATTGCTTTACGATAGCTGCACCATGTGCGGTCGTTGTTCCATGGTGTGTCCAGTGGGCAATGATATTTCCTATATGATTCGTAGAGCCCGAGAAGCGATGGTGGCATCGGGTTATGCGCCGGAAGGATTAAAACAGGCTACCTTACGCGCGGCGACAATAGGCAGTCCGATGGGCATAAAACTGCCCGCATTGAAGGCAAAAATTGGTCACATAGAAGAAGAAACCGGATTGAAAATTCCCATGGATATTGAAGGTGCGGATTATCTGGCGCTATTATCTTCGAATGAGATCATGATGTATCCAGAATATATTGGCGCTATTGCAAAAATTTTCAAACATGCCGGCGTTACCTGGACGTTGAGCTCGGAAGCCTATGAAGCGACCAATAGCGGATTGCAAATAGGTTCGTCGGATATTGCCGGTGAGCTGGTGCAGCATGTCGTGGACGCGGCTGAAAAACTCAAAGTGAAAACAGTTATCAGCCCAGAATGTGGTCATGCCTATACGGCGATACGCTGGGAAGGTCCCAATTTAATTGGCAAAAAATTTGACTTCAAAGTTAAACACATTCTTGAAGTGCTGGATGAGTTACGTGAGCAGGGTCGATTAAAAACGACCGGCCTGGAAGAAGCGGCGTTAACTTATCACGATCCCTGTCAACTGGCTCGCCGTGGTGGTGTGGTGGAGCAGCCGCGTCGATTACTGAATATGGTGGCGGCGGATTTTCGCGAAATGGATGAACACGGTGTGATGAACTGGTGCTGTGGCGGCGGCGGCGGTGTGAGTGCGAATGAACGCGCCGCAGACTGGCAGCTCATTGCATTCAACAAGAAAAAATCTCAGGTGCAGGCGCTGGGTGTTAACACTATGGTTACTGCCTGTGCAAACTGTCGCATGGTGCTGGAAGAAGGCATCGAAGAAAATGATATTCAGGTAGAAGTGTTGGGGCTAACTGAGCTGTTAGCGGATTATCTGGATACAAAATAACAGGGTAGAAAAAAATGACTAAACGAATAGTTGTAGATCCGGTTACCCGCATAGAAGGCCATTTGCGCATTGAAGCCGAAGTAGACGATAGCGGCATGATTAAAAAAGCATCCAGTTCCGGCACCATGGTGCGCGGCATTGAACTGATTTTAAAAGGCCGTGATCCACGGGATGCCTGGGCTTTTGCGCAGCGTATTTGTGGCGTTTGTACCCTGGTGCATGGTGTTGCATCGGTACGTTCCATTGAGGATGCATTGAAATATTCCATTCCACAGAATGCCCAGTTGATTCGCAATCTGATGATTGCTGCCCAATATGTGCACGATCATGTTATGCACTTTTATCACCTGCATGCACTGGACTGGGTGGATGTGGTATCGGCATTAAAAGCTGACCCCAAAGCGACCTCTGAACTGGCGCAATCGATCAGTAAACATCCCAATTCTTCACCCGGTTATTTTGCCGATACGCAAAAGCGGGTAAAAGAATTTGTCGAGTCCGGCCAGTTGGGTATTTTCGCCAATGCCTATTGGGGGCACAGTGCCTATAAGTTGCCACCGGAGGCAAATTTAATGGCGGTGGCGCATTATCTTGAAGCGCTGGAATGGCAGCGGGATGTGGCGCGCATATTAACAATCTTTGGCGGTAAAAATCCGCATCCTAATTTTCTGGTGGGCGGAGTGCCCTCTGCGATTAGCGTAGATGTTGAAGCCAAAGGTGGCATTACCGGCGCGACTGCGGTGAATATGAATGGCCTGCTGGAAGTGCGCAATATTATTCAGAAAATGCAGAAGTTTGTGGATAATGTTTATCTGCCTGATACGCTGGCGATTGCCAGCTTTTACAAAGACTGGTTCAAGATTGGTGGTGGCACGGGCAATTATCTTACCTATGGTGATTTCCCAACAACATCAATGGATGACATTGGCAGTTTCATGATTCCCCGAGGTGCAATTTTAAACAGGGACCTGTCAACAATACATGAAGTAAACCTGAATGATCCTGAGCAGATTCAGGAATTCGTTGCCCATTCCTGGTATGACTATAGTGGTGGCAAGCAGCAGGGCCTGCATCCCTATGAGGGGGAAACCGAATTAAATTATACTGGGCCAAAACCACCGTATGAACATCTTGATACGGATGCCAGTTATTCCTGGATGAAGTCACCTCGCTGGAAAGGGCATGCTATGGAAGTGGGGCCATTAGCCAGAATTTTAATGCTGTATGCCAATGGTCATGAACAAACAAAAGAGCTGGCCGGTTTTGCACTGAACAAACTGGACCTGCCTTTAGAGGCAATGTTTTCAACTATGGGACGCACTGCTGCTCGAACACTGGAAACAAAAATCATTGCTGATCAGATGATGTCATGGATGGATCAATTGCTAGCAAATATTAAAGCGGGCGATGTGCGCACCTTCAATGAAAAGTTGTGGGAGCCATCAAGCTGGCCCGCACAGTCCAAAGGTGTGGGCTATATCGAAGCACCACGAGGTGCTCTGGCGCACTGGGCGGTTATTGAAAACGAAAAACTGAGTAACTATCAGGCGGTAGTGCCCAGTACCTGGAATGCTGGGCCTCGTGATGCACAGGGTCAGCCCGGGCCTTACGAAGCTGCACTGCAGGATAATCATCATCTGGCCGATGTTAATCAGCCGTTAGAAATACTGCGAACTATCCACAGTTTTGATCCGTGTATTGCCTGTGCAATACATATGATTGATCCGAATGGGGAAGAGTTTTTAAAAGTAAAAGTGTGTTAAAAATTTGAGACTACTGCGATGAAAGAATACGTTAAAATCTTATTGTTATTTTTAATCAGCTCGCCGGTGTTTGCACATCACCAGGAACTGCTTCTGAATAAAGCTTCTCATGATGCTAATCACCTGATGTATGATTTGTTTTATGCACTGATTGGTCTTGTGGCGGTGGTATTACTGGTTAAAAGAGTTACCAGAAAACGGAATTAGTTTGTCGAAGATTTTTCAAGGTTCTCTATTTTCTTTGAAACTTTTTTCCCGCGTGCCAGCAGGCTGATTAATTCTGTATTTTTGGGGTCAGTTTTCAATAACTCCTGCCAGATGGTAACCGCTTTTTTTATGTTGCCTTCGCTGTAATGTTTTTTTCCTTCTGCTATGCCCCTGGTCATAAGCTCATGTATTTCTTTGTCCAGCCTGGCTTTTAATTGTCTGGCTTTCTGGTCGTCTGGTTTAAGTGCGATCAGTGTTTCCAGATGGTAGCGTGCCTTGGGGAAGTCGCCTTTATCGAAAGCTTTTTGATAGGACTCAATGAGTTCTTTTGATCGGTTTTTATCTTCAATAATTTTTCTGCGATTTTTTGTTTTATTCAATAACGCCAGCTTGTCTTTTGAAGGAATTAATTCATGGGACAGATGGAAGCATTCTTCTGCCTGTGCATACTGTTTTTCTGCCAGTGCATGGTTGCCGCAATCCATTAGCTCAGCAGATATCTCGGTTTTTTCTTTATTATAATTATTTATGTCATATTGTGCGCTAAAGTCTTCGGGAATCAGTTTCTCAAGTTGCTTGTAAATAGCTTTGTATTGAATCAGCGCGCGCGATCTTTTCAATAACATATCTTTTCGAAGTTCGATGACCTGATTATTTCGTTGTTCAATAATGCTCTTGTGTTGTGTCAGCAGTTTTGTGTCTTCTGGGATTTTACGTAGCGCTTCATCCAGGGTGTCGATGGCCTGTTGCCAGTTGTTCTGTGACTGCATTTTTTGAGCGGTAACGAGTGTGTTGTTAATGAAGGACTGTTTGTTTTTATCGATGTCAGAAGATCTGGCTTTAATGCGGTTATAATCGGGATGGTTACCTGATAGATGCGCCACGGCATTTTCAATTTTTGCATATTCATGATTAACCAGCCATTTATCTATGCGCTGGTTAAGGTCGCTTTGTGATGCATAGTAGTGAGAACAGCCAGTACCCAGAAAAACAAGGTAGATTGATATAAAAGCCAGCAGTTTCATTGCGCGGTGTATTCTTTAATAAAAGTGTCTATGTGTTGGTTCATGTCTTTTCTATAGTCGGCATGAATATCTTCTACCAGATAAGTCAAAACCGATTGTTGTTTGCCGCGAATATTTATCGCGCCCAGTTCTTTTACAATAATGCGTTGCCGGATGCCTGGCTGAAGATAAAGCTCGTCCATAATAACAATTTGATCGCTGCCTGCAACCTCAGCCAGTCTGGATGCCAGATTGACCGGATCACCAATGACGGTGTATTCCATCCGATCCCGGGAGCCAAGATTGCCTGCTACCATGTGTCCGCTGTTGATGCCGATTCTGAAATGCACCGGTAGTTTGCCCTGGGCGAGTCGTTCTTTATTTAATTTAGCGACCAGTTCCTGAATCATTACCGCACAGGCGATAGCATGAAAGCTGTGTTCAGGATCCTGTTCCGGTACACCAAAGACCACCATGGCGCAGTCGCCAATAAATTTATCAATATGACCATGGTACAGCTTGCTAATGGTAGAGATATAGGAAAAAAACTCATTTAACAGGCTGGCAATTTCTTTCGGCGGCAGGTTTTCAGACATGCCAGTAAAACCAACAATGTCGGCGAAGAGCACCGAAGCATGTACATGTTTGCCGCCCAGTTCTACGTCATCCAGATTTTCCATGACCTGTTTGGCGACGCTACTGGAAACATAGCGAGAGAAAATATTTTCCACCTGGGATTTTTTTAACAGCTCGGCGGCCATTTGATTAAACGACTGTGACAGTTCGCCAATTTCATCATTGCGACCTTCACTCAGACGATAGTTAAAATTCCCTTCACCGATGGCTTTGCTGGCATCGACCAGATCATGGATCGGCCTGGATAAATGCCGGCTCATGACAAAGGCCAGGAAAATAGCGACCACGGTCATTAAAAAGGTCACCATCAGAATAACTTGCCTGGATTCATTCAATGCCTGATCCATGGAGTTTTTACTAAAGCTGACCAGTACGTGACCGGCAAGCAAATCCTGAAAATGGATGGGGCTAACGAAGGTAATCAGTGAATGGGGATGATCTGAATTCATGTTCCAGCCCCATTCAAAATAGTAAATCTGATTCGTCTGTTTTACTTTTTCGCGTTGATATTCGATAGTGTAGTTACCCGGCACCGTGCCACCGCTGGCCAGCGTTACACCCTTATCGGAAATAATGATCGCGCCAATTATTTTGTTTTTATCGATCAGATTATTGATCAGGGTCTGCAGACCAAGGGTATCGTCGGATAACACCATCTCCTTGGCGCTGTCAGCCAGCTGGCTGGAAATGCTGGTACCCATGGTGGCGACCTGTTCCGTCATGATGGTTTTCTGGTTTTCCAGAATAGTGAATCCCAGCATGCTCATGCCGCTAACAATGAGGGTCGTGATGGACAATGCCAGCTTTACTGCGATAGGCACCCGTTTTGGCAGCCACCAGCCAAACAATATTTTATACAGAAAGTGTCGCAATGTAGATTGTCGATTTAGGTTTTCAGGTCCTGACATCAGGGAGCCATGTCTTAATTTTGATTAAGCGAATAATAGCATGCTTGGGCTTGATCATTTTGTGCTCGAATGGATAAATACTGCCATAATAACGCCGTCTATACTGAGGGCCATTTTGAAATAAAGTTCATGGAATCAATATTACAGGTTAATAATCTGCATAAGCATTTTCAGCAGGTGCAGGCTGTGGATGGTATCAGCTTTTCCATCACCGCAGGTAAGTGTCTAGGCCTGCTGGGGCCGAATGGCGCTGGCAAGACGACAACTGTTGAAATGCTGGAAGGCATCAGTCAGCCTGATCAGGGAGAGATTTTATACAAGGGTGAGGCGTTGGGGAAGGGGTTCAGGGATCGCGCCGGTATTATGTTCCAGTCGACTGCATTGCAGGATTTCATCACTGTCAGGGAAACACTGACGCTATTTGGCCAATTTTATCCCCGCACCCTGGCGATAGCCGATCTGGTTGAGATGTGTGCACTGGCTGAGTTTCTTGACCGGGATGCCCGTAAGCTCAGTGGTGGCCAGCGGCAGCGATTACTGCTCGCTATAGCGCTGATTAATGATCCGGAAATTCTTTTCCTGGATGAGCCAACCACCGGCCTGGATCCCCAGGCACGACATAATTTCTGGAATCTGGTGCAGCATATCAAGCAGCAGGGCAAGACCATTGTGCTGACCACGCACTACATGGAAGAAGCCTATGTGCTGTGTGATGACATCGCGATCATGGATCATGGGCGAATTATCGCCATGGGCACGCCGCGGGAACTGCTGGCCAAACACTTTGATGATGTGGTGCTTAGCCTGCCTTCGGGGGCTGATGTCTCCAGGCTGAAGCAGATGGATGATGTGGATATCATCCAGCGTGATTCGACGATTGAATTAACAACGGGGGATGTGAATCTGACCGTAAAAAATTTGCTGCAGCTGGACTTTGATCTAACCGGCATGCAAATTCGGCAGCGGACTCTGGAGGATTTATTTCTGGAGTTGACCGGCAAGGAGTTAAGACAATGAGCTGGCGACGTTTTCTGGCGGTACTGGTTGCCCGAAATAGAGAATTTCTGCGCGATCGCGCCGCACTGGCCTGGAATATCCTGTTTCCAGTGCTGATAGTGGTGGGCTTTGCCTTTGCCTTTTCCGGTGAGAATCTTGAGCAATATAAGATTGGCATCGTCAACACAGCGGATAACAGCCTGGAATTTCTGAATAATCCCTACATCCAGTTTATACCCGTTGAGAATGCGGCGGCGTCTATGACTAAAGTGGAGCGCCACCAGCTCGACATGTTGATTGATATGCGGCAGCAGATATTCTGGATTAATGATACTTCGCCAAATGGCTACATGCTGGAGCGCGTGTTGAAAGGCTCGGGGGGCGAGGCATATAGCAGGCAGACGGTCAGCGGCCGCCAGATCCGCTATGTGGACTGGCTGATTCCGGGGGTGCTGGGCATGAACGTCATGTTTAGCGCACTATTTGGCGTCGGTTATGTCATCGTCCGCTATCGTAAAAATGGTGTATTGAAGCGGCTGAAAGCCACGCCTTTATCGGCGCTGGAATTTCTGGCAGCACAGGTGTTTTCCAGGTTGTGGCTGATTGTTATTATTACGGCGATGGTTTATCTGGGCACAGATTTCTTTATAGATTTCAGTATGTTCGGCAGTTATTTGAATTTGCTGGTAGTGCTTGCTCTGGGGGCGTTTTGTCTGATCAGTATGGGTTTACTGGTGGCGGCGCGTATCCGTTCAGAGGAGCTGGCCGGTGGCTTATTGAATATGGTGTCCTGGCCCATGATGTTCCTGTCGGGTGTATGGTTTTCGCTGGAGGGGCTGCATCCCTGGGTACAGAAGCTGGCGCTCATCTTTCCGTTGACTCACATTACCGAGGCATCTCGTGCTATTATGATCGACGGTGTCGGCCTGGCTGGCATCAGCTCTCATTTAATTGTATTACTGGTGATGAGCATGCTGTTTTTGTTTCTGGGTGCCTGGAGTTTTCGCTGGGACTAGAAGCTAACACCCCCCCCTTGTTTAAAGTGGCCAGCGCAATTGCGCAGAGCCAGAGATGTTGAGGTATTGATTATGTTTAATTTGAGTACAGAAAGGCAGATCCTGCTGACCCAGAAAATTATGCAAAGCCTGGATGACTGGGGGCTCTCTGCAGCCGACCAGGTCAATGTGCTGGATTTACCTGAAGGTACGCGGACGCGTAAATTACGCGCTTATCACGAAAATACGCCATTTCCAGCAACACCTGATGTGGAGTTTCGCGTTGTTCGTCTGCTCGGCATTATTGATGCATTACGCACCACCTATCCTAAAAATGCATCCATGGGTGGACGCTGGATGAAGCAGCCGCATCGTCGTTTTCAAAATAGAACGCCCCTGCAGGTGATGGTCGAAGAAGGTGGTACCGGTGTGACAGCCGTGTTGGCTGAACTTGATTGTACCTATGCCTGGGATCTGAGCGGTTCTAAAGCTAAATAGTTCTGAGGTTGGCAATCATCCATTGGCGCACGCTTGTTTATCAGTAATTAAAGTGCAGGCTTGTTGCCATGGGCGTGTTAACTAATTATTTATATCAGGTGCCTGGTAGTGTTAAATTAACTAATATCAGGCCCAGCCATTTGAGGCGTGCTTCTTTGGCAATAATTCGGTCATTAAGTATGGCTTATCGAATGAAGCTCCCCCTTCTTTGCTTTTAAAAATATAGCGTTTGTTCTATATAGAGAAGTGTTTACTGTTATAAAAATGAGGAGGCACAATGCCTGACTTCCAACAAGAACTAGATGCCCGGAATGAGTCCTGTCCCGAGCCGGTTATGAAAACCAAGGAAGCTTTAAAAAAAATGCTGGCTGGCGAGGTGTTGCATGTTATCGCAACAGACCCTGCTTCTGTCGAGGATATCACTATCCTGCTTGCTGCGCTTGATGATGAAATTATCGAAACGTCAGAGAGTGCCGGCGAATTTCATTTTTATATAAAGAAAAGTTAGTGTTAACCAGATCATAAAGTTACTGGTTTAATACTGTTTCAGGTTTTCTTCGGACCTGTTAATTGGTCGTAAATCCGAACAGTTCTTGCGGACATAATAAAATCATTTTTATGTAAGCCTTTTATCTGGTGGCTCCACCAGGTGACGGTTACTTTACCCCATTCTGTCAATAAAGATGGATGGTGGTTTTCCTGTTCCGCCACAGCGCCCACGGCGTTGGTAAAAGCAATTGCTTCGGCAAAATTTTTAAAATCAAAGACTCTTTCCAGTTGCATGACCTTATCGCGGGTTTCAACCTTCCAGTTGGGAATTTCTTTTATCAATTGCTGTAGTTCATCGTCAGCTAGTGTGGATGCGTTGGCCTGACATGCTGCGCAATGCGATTGAGAAAGATCCGCCATGATGTTCCCCTTTGGTGCGTATCAAGTATTATATTTACATTACTGACATTTTAATGCCACACACAGCAGGTAAGGTTTTTCATGGAGCAACTGGATAGCTTTGAGCAACAGAGTATAGAACTGGCAAGTCGGCTAAAAGAATTAGCCAGTGAATATGAACTGGTGGATAGATGCTCTGCTGAAAAAGTACGTATTCGTTTTATCGGCGGGTTTAAAGGCCGAGAAATTGTCTGGGATGCCACAATTAGTACCTTAAATGAGTACCGAAAGTCTGTTTCAGAGGATTTTAAACTTCGACAGTTTATCGAAATAGCACTGGGAGAAAACAACTATAAGCTAATGATTGGGCTGAATATTGGGGAAATAGATAAAGCCGCGATAAAGAAGTCTATAATCATGATCAGGAACTATAAACGACTACATATCGGTCGCCATGAATATGGCGATGTAGTCGATATTAAATAATGGACAATATTGATTAGAATAATCAGAGCTGTCGGATTAGCTATTTATGTTGCGTATAGTGGTAATTAATACAAAAGGAGGCTGTGGCAAAACCACTATCTCTACCAATCTGGCGAGTTTTTATGCATCCAGGGGCATAAATACTGCGCTGTTCGATTATGATCCACAGGGTTCCAGTATGCGCTGGTTGAAATTGCGCGATGAGTCCCAGTCACCTATATACGGCGTGGTTGCCCATCGCAACGCCGCACGAGCGGTGACCATGAGCTGGCAGTTGAGATTGCCGCCAGAAACCGAACGGTTAATTATCGACACACCACCGGGTTTGAAAGGCTCTGATCTTGTCGAGCAGTTAAAGGGCGCTGACCGCATTCTTATTCCTGTATTGCCATCGCCTATCGATATTTTTGCTACCGCAGATTTTATTCGTGATTTAATGCTCGAGGCAAAGGTGCGATTGAATAGTACACGACTGGGTATAGTGGCTAACCGGGTGAGAAAAAATACCTTGGCATTTCAATCGCTGGAACGTTTTTTACATTCATTAAGTATTCCCGTGGTGGGTAAATTAAGAGATACGCAGAATTATGTACGAGCGTCTGAAGAGGGCATGGGCATACATGAATTAAAAAGGCAGCCGGTGTATGTGGATAGAATGCACTGGAGTGCGATTTATGACTGGCTTGAAGACAGAAATTGAAGCAAAAAAAGCCTGCTAAAGCAGGCTTTTTTTATGGTAGATAGAGACCGGTTTATTTTTTGCGGCGACGTATGAAGCCTAAACTTGCAAGGCCTGACAGAAACAGGACCAGGGATGCTGGCAGTGGAACTGGCGTCGTGTGAAAACCGGCAGCTAAAGAAAAAGCAACCGGATTGCTTGTGCCCTGTAATCCCAGTCCGACACGAATATCACCCAAAGCAGTATCAGCCGCCAGGTTAAAATCATCCAGATCGACAAGCGCTACCGATAACGCGTAAGTGTTTCCACCAACATCGACGCCAAAACCATCAATCATGCTGGATGTGTAGGTTTGACTGGGGCTTGAATTGCCAATCAGGGATAGCGATATGGTATTTGGATCGCCGACAAAAAAGAAGGCCAGATCATTGTCTACGCCATTATAAATTGAGCTGCCAAATGATAAATCGACATAAGCATCCGAGTTGCCGGTAAAAACATATGTTGCTTCGTTGGCATCAGTAAGGTCGGCATTTAGCTGGTTGAAATCAATGGCGTCAGCAGAACTGGTGGAGTTGTAGTTATAAAAAGTACCGCTAGCATTGATGACCTGATTTACCAGGGCGTTGTCCGCAAAAGTGTAGCCGCCGATGGATGCGGCAAGGGCGGAATTCGATAGAGTTGTAGCAATTGTGATCGAAAGTATTGTTAGCAGTTTGTTCATTTTGGTGTGTCCTGGGAGCCTTTACTGAAAGTCCATTTCTATTTAAAAAAGCCTTGAGTAGGCGAAGTATTCGATAAATCAGTGCCTGCGGGTACCGTTACCGTCACCGGTGTAATGGGCGGTGCAGGAACTGGTGCCGGTGTTGCTGCCGCAACAGAACGGCCGAATTCAGACGCTTCATTAGGGCGAAAATTGATATTGGGCTTTTGTGCCGGTGCCGGTGTTGCTGATGGTTGATTACCTGCGGCGGGCATAACACCCTGTGACCAGTCACCCCAGCTATATACCGAATCATCTGCTGCCATGAGCTGAGCAGGGATTAGCAGGGCAAGAGTAAGGATAAATTTGTTCATAAAAATCTCGTTTTTTGCATTTTTGTATGACTTGTTAGCTAATAAACAAAGCAATAATTATTCCATATTGCCATAGATGTTTTATAAAACAGTTATTTAGAAAATGCTAATAAGTCCGGGTGCTTTCATTGTTATTTTCTGGCAATAAGCCACCTTGCTTAGATTATAAGGTTTTTGCAATAAATGGAAATCCCTCGTTCGAGGGGAAGTATTATCCGGGGAGCTTATTAATTATGATTTCCCGGAATACTTTATTAATATCAATGACTTGATGCTTTCTGTATGGAGTCAAAAACGCAGAGCTAAGCGAGATGAATTTTGCCAACGACAGTTTGGCCAGAAATTATATGGCATAAGGGCTAGTAAATAATACCGACAGATTTAGTTCGTTATGTCGGTATTATTTACAACGTGATCAGGAAATGCTTCAGAAATAGCGTCTTAAGTTAACTTCGATAATGCCCTGATCATATTCGAAGGCATCAATGTTTGATTTGTTGTCAGTGAATGTGTACTGCCCATTCAGGGTCCATGATTTAAGACTGCCTGATTTGAAATCATGACTTGCGCCTAGCATGAACTGGTTTTCTGTTTCGTCACGAATAGCGCTAAAGCCATTGGCTGTGTCGGCTGCTTTGTATTCATAATCTCGACTGCTTAACTGCAGGTAAGCACGGGCATTTTTCCATGCGGGCATTTGTCCGCCCAGATAGATTTCCAGGCCGTCGGCATTCAGATGGGATGCATCCGCACCATTGGAATGGTATCGGATACCCGCCTGCACGCCGATGGTTTCTTTTTTGTAAAATTTCGATACGCCGATGCCATACATCTTGGCAACACCATCCAGCCCCTGGTCTGCTAGCGCTGAAAATTCACGTACAGTCGTAAGATTTTCAAAAGTAATTTCAATGTCATCGTTAAGAATTAGATCAAATGTAGGATTTAGGCCGATATTGAACGAGTACGGATTGCCACTGAAATATACTTTGTCGAGATTGATGTTTATTGCAGCGCGCCAGTTATTGCTGGATACAAGCGCTGGGCCAGTGCTCAGGCTGAGGACATGCAGATTAAAATCGTTTTCATCACCGCTATGCACCTTGCTATAGGCAGTGGCCTGGCTGTGCCAGGCAAAGTTAACCGGTTTTCCTGAAATATCCAGTGGTCTGGAGGCACGTGAAATGTGGGAATAACTCACCATTACTACGGCGCCGTTGCCATCAGTTTCTGTTGTGCTGACATTCGGTGTCTCGGGTGATGGCCCCAGATTTACATTGGAGTCTGTAAATAAACCGGTCGACAGAAAAACAGAAGAAGATGTGCGTTGGCTGGCTTTCTGTTCATCGCTGCTTAACTGGGCCAGGTAGGCCGTGATGGCAAGTTTGACCGTTTCCGGCGTATCGGAAGCATTCAGTACTGTATTTAACTGCTGTTTGGCTGCTTCATAACGGCTCGCCTGCTGGTAGGCAACAGCCAGTTCAAGGCGCGCTCTATTCAGGCCTGGCTGATGGTTGAGCAGGGTTTCAAAAACTTCAATCGAATTAAAAATCTGTCCGCTGGCACGCAAACTCATCGCTTCCTCAAAAAGTAACTGAGGATCAATAGCTTCTTCAGCATTAGCTGCTGACATGCCCAGGGTAGTGGCTAACAATGCCGAGGCGATCTTCCGGGTTATCATTTTTTACATCCTTCTGAATAAAATCTGAATTGACAGACTGAAATTGCGCAGATATTGAACGCATTTTGCCATTTTTTCAAGAAAATAGCGTTTTCCAATGTGCGCTATGGGCCAGTATTTGCTTGACGGGTATACGATTTAACCCTATGTTTTTGTTCTTTCATAGATGAAGCAGGGATATGTATTAGTGTTGTATTGTAAGTGTCGAGCATGTCCGGTCGTTATTTTTCAATGAAGTTAGTCAGATTCATCCTGTTTGCACTGAGCTGTTGTTTTTCGCAGTATTCCTCGGCGAGTTTGTTTGGCTATCAGGAAACTGAAAGAGATAATTTGTCTATTTTTCCGCAATGGTTATCAGTGCTTGAAAGAAACATCAAAGACAGGGTTCCCGAAGGGGAATGCAACACCCGCAGGCTGGATTCCTGCCATGTTAAACGCTGGAAATATTTTATTCATAGTCTTAAGTCTCTACCGCGCATGGAGCAAATTCGGCGAGTCAATGAGTTTGCTAATCAGCAGGAATACATACTGGATATAGAGAACTATGGTGTTGAAGACTACTGGGCAACACCAAAACAGTTTTTATACAATAATGGTGATTGTGAGGATTATGCCATCACTAAAATGCTGTCTTTGAAACAATTGGGTTTTAATTCATCGGAAATGCGAATTGTTGTTTTACAGGACACTAATTTAAGAATTCCCCATGCAGTGTTAGCTGTCAATGTAAAAGGCGATACACTGATTATGGATAACCAGGTAGAAGAAGTTGTCTCACATCGCCATATTGTTCACTACGTGCCGATTTATTCGGTAAATGAAAATCAATGGTGGATGTATCTGCCAAATTAATAAAATGACAAGATAATGAATGCTATAAAAAAATTCCCTGCATTTACCGGCCTGTTTCTATTGCTCGGCTTTTTTGTTTTAAGCGTATGGCTCATTTTTGAGTATGCTGAGAAGGAAAGAAATCGTGACTTAATGAACTGGCAGGCAAGATTAGGGATTATTGCCGATACCCGAAAAGCCGCTGTCGAAGACTGGATTAGCGATCAAAAAAAACAGTTATCAGAACTATCAAATAATCCGACGCTGCAATTATATTTATCTCAGTATTCTTCGTCTGCAAATAGCAATGATGAAATAATGAATGCGCAGTTGTCTCATGTACGCAATTTGCTGCATGCAGCTTCAGCGCGGTTTGGCTTTTCACAGCAGGCATCCAGCTCAATAAATATCGAATATGATTCTACCAGAGACAAAGGTCTGGCCGTGTTAGATGCATCGGCCAATCTTTTATTTTCTACTAAAGGCTTTCCCAAAGATCTATCTCGACATAAGCTGGTGATTGAGCGCGCTATAACGACAGCAGCTTTTCAGCTGATTGATCTGTATGCAGCAGGAAATGAAAAGGCGGCGTATGGTCTTGTATTGCCTGTATTCCATATCCAGAAAATGCAGTCGCAACAGGCAATAGGTGCGGTTGTGGTTTTATTTAATCCCGAAGATAATCTTTTTAGAATCATAGAAAACAAACATCTTGATACATCAACCGACGAAACCTTGTTGATTAAACAGACGAAAAATAGTCTGGTTTTTGTGAGTCCGCTATTAAACGAATTTAAAGTGTTTCATCAAATGCCAGTAGGAAATAAAAACCTGGCAGCAAATTTTGCCTATGAAAATATCGGCGGTTTTGCGCTTAAGCGTGATTACCAGGGCCATGATGTGCTGGTTACGGGGCGAAAAATAGAAAATACGCCATGGGTGTTAATGCAGAAAATTTCTGCTAAAGAAGCGTTGGAAGAATCTAATAAACATCAAAGATTTTTATTAACAACTTTTTTACTGCTGACGTTGCTATTAGCGGCATTGTTTATTGCTATATGGCGACACAGTACCAGTGTACGGTTGCAGAAAATTACCAGCGTGCTTGAATCGCGAACTGCACTGCTTAATGCAGTGTCAGATAATATAAATGAACATATATTTTTAATTGATCAGGATAGTCATTTTGTTTTTGCTAATTTGTCTTTGGCAAATAATTTAAAGGTAAATCCGGAAGATGTTATTGGAAAAAAATTGCCCAGTGTGGTTGGTTCAGATGTGGCAGAAACTATCCTGGGTTTAAGCTGTAATGAAGATAGCGGAACGCAGGGTTGTGTAGTTAATTTGCCGCTGGGTGATGAAAGTGATAATTACTATCATATTTCATCGGTTGAACTGCAGCAGGGTGATTATAAAAATACCAAATTATTTGTGTTGCATGATATTACGCGTCTGAAATCGGCCCAGGAAAAACGTGATCGACTGGCCCGGGGCATCATATCAACATTAGTGAAATCGGTTGATTTACATGATCCTTACTGTGTAAATCATTCTGAACGAACAAGAGAAGTAGCCGTTGATATTGCGCTGGAATTAAATCTGGAAAAAGAACGGCGGGATGCTCTTGAGCTTGCAGCCTTGCTCGCCAATATCGGCAAGTTATATGTACCCAGAGAGATACTCATCAAGATGGAGCCATTATCTGAGGATGAAAATGATGTGCTCAAAAAACACATCGAATATGCCGTGGATATTCTTAAACAACTGGAATTTGAAGGCCCGGTTGTTGAAATTATTTCACAAAAGAATGAATGCCTTGATGGTAGTGGTTATCCAGAAGGCACGGTGGGTGACAGTATACTGCTCGAGTCCAGAATATTAGCTGTGTCTAATGCGTTTGTAGCAATGACCAGTTCTCGGGCTTATCGTAAAGGGCGCGCTATCAAAGATGTTATCGACGTGCTCCTGCAACAGGCGGATGCCTGTTATGATCGTCATGTTGTGGCGGCATTGTTTCATATAGCCGAGAACAAAACTGACTGGCAGAAGTGGCAATCTGTCAGTCGTGACGAGTGATATTTATTAGTATTTTATGAACTACTGCTTGTGTTTTTTCAGTTAGAGCGACATTATTCCATAGTCAGACTGAATAAATGCGATTACTCCAGGTGAGTTGCCGTAGTTAAGTTGTTGAAGTTAATGTGTTTAATGCCGAATGTGCGCACTATGCGTTTTGGCATTTATATTTTATTTTTGATTATAAATATAGAATTGATACTACTGTTGTTGGAGATTTACTGAGTCATGTATGAGTCGTTTTACGGGCTAAAGGAAAAGCCGTTTACATTATTGCCGGATCCTGAATATTTATATTTAAGCCCAAAACATCAGCGTGCTTTGACATTGCTCGAGTATGGCATGATGAATCAGGCGGGTTTCAGTGTTATATGCGGGGATACGGGTGCGGGCAAAACAACGCTTATCCGTCGGCTATTGACCGAGCTCGGTGATGATACAACAGTAGGTTTGATTACCAATACCCATCAGTCATTTGGCGAATTATTGAACTGGGTATTAATGGCGTTTGGCATTGATGCAGATGGCAAGAGCAAAGCCCAGATGCATCAAATGTTTATTAGCTTCCTTATCGAACAGTATGCCGATAGTAAACATACTGTTTTGATCGTGGACGAAGCTCAAAATATGAATGCAGCAACGCTGGAAGAGCTGCGCATGCTGTCAAATATTAACGCCGATAAAGATCAGGTACTGCAGGTTATTCTTGCCGGGCAACCCGCATTGCGAGAAACCTTGCGCCAGCCAGAACTGATGCAGTTCGCACAACGCATAGCCGTCGATTATTATCTTGAGTCACTAAGCGAAGAAGAAACCACTGCTTATATCCAGCACAGATTAAAAATTGCGGGTGCAGAAAATGATATTTTCACGCCAGATGCCTGTCGGGCAATTTACAAATACAGTGGCGGCACGCCCCGGCTGATTAATCTTTTGTGTGATACCTCACTGGTTTATGGTTTTGCGGAACAAACACCTCAGATAAATAAGCAGCTTGTAGATGATGTGGTAAGGGAGCAGCACAGTAATAGCATCGTGCCAACTTTCAATACTTCGCAGACCGAAAAACAGACAACAAAAACCAGTTCAGCGGTTGATCAGCTTGAGAGCAAATCAGTTAATGCACAGCACAATGTGAATGATTCAGTTATCGCCGATCTTGGTCAAAGAGCCGCGCAGGCTGTTTCCAACCTGGAAGCAGTAGCAAATGCCAGAGCTGCCGAAATAGATCTGGATGAGACGATAACGACAGCAGGAGTTAAGGCAACTGTAACAACTGATGTTGCTAATGGCTCTGAAGCTAAAATGGATCAACATAAGTCAGATAACAAGGACTCAAATGTTACGCCAATCAAACAGGATGTTGTATCTCACGAAGAAATGGAGCAGCAATCTTCTAAAGCAACACCAGAGGATCAGCCGGCAGAGAACATTGATGATACATTGGCTATTGATGAAAGTGTCAGCGAGCCATTAAATAAGGCAGCAGAGGTACAGAGCACAACTGCGCAGCAAACGAAAACTGATTCTCGGGATGAAGAGGTGGTCATAGAGCATGTCGAGGCGGAACCAGAATTTGAATCTCAAAAGTCATCTTATTCAGAAAACATCAACTATGAAAAGGCCTATCCCATAATTCAGGTTGAAGACAGTTCGAAAAAGAATATTAATGCCCTGGTGCTGGGTCTTGCTGGTGGCATGTTCCTGGCATCGCTAATGTTAGTTGGCTATGTGGTGTTTTCTGGAATCACCCTGAATCAGCCTCAGCAGGTACAGCAGATGGTGCCGCCTGTTGAGCAGGTGTCACAGCTTGAACTTCAGCGCCGAACTGAAATTGAGCAAGCAAGAATCAATGCTATGCAGCAGGAACGGGATGCGGCATTAGCCTTGACTAAAGCATTAGAGCGTGAGCGAGACGCGGCTATTGCAAGTGCGAAAGTACAGGAAGAAATGCGGGCTGCGGAGCAACGCGCGGCGGAGATCATTGCTGAGCAGGAACGCAAAACAGCTATCCAGATAACGCAGGCCAGGAAAAGAGCACGACAGGCTGAACTGGCGGCAATAAGAGCAGAGCAAAGAGAAACGCAGGCCCGTGAAAAAGCGGAGCAGATCAGGCTGGAGGCTGAACAGGCCAGAGTGGAAGCTGCGCGACTAAAAACAGTTGAATCTGCAAAACAGGCGAGTGCCGTTGCCCCCGTATCAGTGGCTCAACCGGTAGTAAATGAAGAAGCAATATCAGCACCTGCTGAAAAACCGACGGTTAAAAAAGAACCAGGCTCAACCAAGTTTTCTGCTAATCCATGCAATAGCCCATCGGCCAAGTTTTTATCCACCTGCAAAAAATAGTCTGGCATGAGTTCATAGGGTATCTAGCTATAATCAATAGTATTTTTCTGCAGTACGCCGGGTGTGGTATTCGGATAGTTATGTAATAAAGGAACATCGGGTAGCGGCGCATCTGGCTTCATATATTGCACTATAAATGACCAGTATCCAGCAAGTGCCTGCGGGCTTTTGTGCGTTGAATAAAGACTGATGATGTGTCCAGTGTCAGGGTTTTCAAGTATTAATTTTGCAATGCGTTTCCCAAAGGGATTTTTTAGCTGGATAATTTTTCCATTCAGATCGTCATAGTTTTTTTTGTGATACCGGGGAAGTAATCCCTGCTGTGGATATTGAATGCAATGATTATGGCGATCAAACACAACTTTCCGTATCTGAACAAGTTTAAAAAATAAAAACAGAAGCCCTGTTCCTGTTAGTAATAACACTGCTGTCAATACGCTGTAATAAGCTGTTTCGGCATTCCAGCGAAATGCATGGGTGCCAATATGCATGTACAGGTTGTAGATGGAAAAAATTGATGCCATAAATAAAGCAACTGAAAGTAGCAAAATGATTATGGCAATAGCCACAGGACGTTCGCCGGTCAGGATGATGCTGAAAGTATTATCGTCCAGCTCATCGGGCACAGGATGCCAGAAAGGACGCATAATCGTTTGAGGCAGTTCAGTATCGGGTAGGTTGGGATGTTTGCGCCAGTAAATAGACATTTTTTTATTGCTATTGTTAAATTTCTGATTATAACCCTTTCCTGGCTGTTGTAGACTGTTTTTATGCCCAGGAATTTAATGCTTTCAAATAATGTCAATAATGAAGTTTAAATGAAGTTTAAAAAATGATTTTATAAACAGGCTAAATCTGTGAACTGGTTATTGTGGTAAAGCTGTTAATGTAAATAATATTGAAAAATCGAAAGGTGTTCGATTGTGATTTGTGATAATCAATATAAATATCGTGATGTATAGCGATAAAAGCGGTTGCGTACCAGGATATAAATTCAGCCGAGTTTTAAATTTTTAAGGGAATATCGAGTTCATGAGTGCTAAATATAGTCTTTTAGTGGTTGCCATCGTCATCGTGTTGCTGCTATTTAGCAGTCTGTAATACTATTTTTGAATGTCATTTTCAGCGATGCCCGTAGTAGCAGGGTAAACATTGAAACAGTCACCTTGAATATTCTGGTTTATATTCAGGTGCTTTCCAGTTGATTCGTCTATTATTGTTTAATTGAAGGGTCTCACTGAAGGCAAAAAAAATGAAAAAAATACTGCTCTTAATGTGCCTGTTGCCTACTCTGGCATTCTCCAGACAGACGATACAATTTAGTTCATTAGATAATCTCCTATTAACTGCGGATTATTATGCTGCAACGCGGGCATCAAAAAAGTACATTTTACTCTGTCATCAGGCGGGCTGGAGCCGAGGTGAATACCTGGAAACCGCGCCCTGGTTAAATGAGCTGGGGTTTAATGTGCTGGCGCTGGATCAGCGTTCAGGCAATGTGGTTAACGGCGTTGTTAATCAGACGGCCAAGCTGGCCAGGGATGGAGAGCTGTCGACAAAATATATCGCCGCCAAACCTGATATAGAGGCGGCGATAAAATATATGCGGGAAAATTTTCAGATGGATAGTTTTTATTTGCTCGGCAGCTCTTATTCTGCCTCGCTAGCTATAAAAATTGCGGGCGAGTATAAATATGATTTAGATGCAGTTATGGCATTTTCACCCGGCGAATATTTTTCGGATAAATCATATATTCAGCAATCCGCTAAAAATATAAAGGCACCCGTGTTTATAACGGCAAAGCGTGAGGAACACCATTACTGGGGTGATATTGCGAAAAAAATACCCGGCAGGTATTTAACTGTATTTGTACCAACCGGAGAGGGAGAACATGGATCCAGGGCGTTATGGGTATCGAAGAAAGATCACCGGGAATACCGTCTGGCATTGAAACAATTTCTGGAAAAAATAAATGGCAAATAAAGATTTAAGAAAAAAAATTGCCCTGCACTGGCGGCGGACGAAGATTATCGCCACCCTGGGGCCAGCTTCGAATTCTGAGGCTATGGTCAAAAAGCTCATCAGGACAGGTGTAAATATATTCCGGCTTAATATGTCTCATGGTAATCATGAACAGCATCGCAGAGCGCTAAAAACAATAAGAAAAGTTGCTGAGCAGGAGCAAAGGGATATCGCCATATTGATGGATTTATGTGGTCCTAAAATTCGTGTCGGCGAATTTGAAAATGGTGAAATAGAATTGCGCAGGGGTGAATCAGTTACGGTGAGCTGTCAGGCCGTTATCGGCAAAAAAGGATTGGTTCCTTCGCAATATAAAAATTTATATAAAGATGTGAATAAAGGAGAACGACTGCTGCTTGATGATGGCAATCTGGAACTGGTGGTTGAGAAGGTCGTCGGCAAAGAAGTGATATGTAAAGTCATTTATGGCGGTGTGTTACGCAATTGTAAAGGCCTCAATTTACCAGATTCAAGTGTGTCGATTTCCAGTTTCACTGCCAAAGATAAGATAGATGCTGCGCTGGCAGTAGCGCTGGGTGCGGATTTCCTTGCGTTGAGCTTTGTTAGAAGTGAAAAAGATGTAAAGGTATTACAGCGATTTTTGCATAAAAATAATTCCAGCATTCCGGTGATCGCAAAAATTGAAAAACCGGAAGCCGTGCAAAATATTGATCTTATTCTCAAAGAATCATATGGCATTATGGTGGCGCGCGGTGATCTGGGCATAGAGTTACCTGCAGAGCAGGTGCCGCTGATACAGAAAGATCTGGTGAACAAAGCGCGAAGTTTTCAGCGTCCTGTTATTGTTGCTACACAAATGATGGAATCAATGATTACTAATTCTCGACCTACGCGTGCGGAAGTGGGTGATGTTGCTAATGCAGCTTTGTCCGGTGCGGACGCGGTCATGTTATCGGCAGAAACGGCTAGCGGAAAATACCCCCTGCAAACAGTAAAAACCATGGACTGCGTGTTAAGAGAAATGGAGGCCTATCAATGGCAGCACAATCGATTTGGCGAAGTGGATGCCGAGGTCGTGCGTGAGGCAATGCCGTCAGATAGAAGGGCTATTGCACGTGCCG
The DNA here is from genome assembly GCA_026195895.1 of Gammaproteobacteria bacterium. Taxonomy (GTDB): domain Bacteria; phylum Pseudomonadota; class Gammaproteobacteria; order SZUA-229; family SZUA-229; genus JAPHRO01. Next base: position 117,683 of record JAPHRO010000026.1, on the reverse strand, counting down.
TTACCGCGCTTGCTCAGGATCTTAAGCTGCAGGGTATAGTAGTGCCAACCAGTAGCGGTACCACGGCAAGAATTCTGGCGGCTGATCGGCCAACAGCGCCCTTGTTTGGCGTCTGCTCAGATAAAATTATTTGTCGGCGTCTTGCCATGCATTGGGGAGTAATACCCTTTCATATTGAAGAAAAAACTACCCATAACTGGAAAAAACTATGCCAGGATATATCGCAACGGTGTCAATTGACAAAAACCGGTCGCACAGTATTACTGGTTTCCGGGTTCAATGATGATCCAGAATTAAATGCGCCGGTAATGAAATTAATTCGTGTTTAAAAGTGCTGATATTTTACTTTTTCTGGCCGGGGTGCAAAGCCTCTGCGCCAAGTGTTTTCAGTAACGCAGAAGGTATGTAAGAACTGGGTTAAATAATCTTTGCCCCCTGTCTTGCTGCCAGCAGCGGATGGTTGGCGCTGCGATACGCGTGGCCCAGGGGCGTTTGCCTGTTTAAGGCCCCATTCGGCGAAATCGGGCAAATCCAGACCAGAAAAATATCCCTGTAAAGGGGCTGCCAGGGCAACGTCGTTATCGGGGGCAGGCAGTAAGCCGTTGTGCTGGATTATTCGAGAAATTGCAGCCCAACGCCATCGGGATCATGACGAACCACCATGGCGCGATTGATCGGCGGTTCTTCGCCGTCACCTAGCTGGTTTTTCAGGCGCACCATGACTTCGGTGCCTACCGGCGGTAGCTCGATGTCATCGAGGACCAGAAACAATCCGCCGTCGCTGATATTTTTGGTGCTGACATTGATCGGGTCTTTGTCTTGCAGGGTGAGTTCGATGTCGACGACTAGCCCAATACGAAGATGTTTGCGATTTTCACTGCTCATGGGAATTTGATTTGTTATTAAACATATTCCCTGATAATAGCGTTCAATCTGAAAATTGCACGTATTTCAGTATTTGAATAACGTCTTTTTTCCACTGCGCAAAAACCTGTTTAAGCTCGGGCTGGGGATAGAAGTCGGCAAACACCATGGGATTTGAGCTGACCACAATGGTTTCATTGTTTTCAGCAAATATGGCTATCTTGAGCGGCAGGTAGGGGATGAGTTCAGGATATTTTGTTTTCAGCCGGGTTATTTCTTCAGGCTTCGCAAAGAATACAATCCGGTATTTATCGGTTTTATAGCCGCGCGCGGTCAGTCCTACATCCACTCGCTGGACTCGGGAAACGGTGTAGCCTTTATCGGCGATAGCGGTTTGCAGGCTGGCCATGGTTTCGGGAAACGACTGAATGGAGCGAATCATGATTAGCTCACCGGTCACCACGCCATGGGCGCTGGTCGATAGTGAGAGTAACAGGGGTGCTAGCAGTAAAATAAATAATTTTTTCATAATGAGGCCCCATCGAGTATGGAGGTATAAACCTCGTACATATGATCACAGGCTTCGTTGAGTTCGTTGTTATTAAATAATCGACTGAGATGCTTGGGATTAATGCTCATCATCTGTACCTTGCCATCTCGTTCAACAACCGTAATGCGGCAGGGCAGGAACATGCCCACTCGAGGGTCTATTTTCAATGCCTCATAGACAAGGTTGAAGTTGCAGAAATAGACGATTAGTTCGGATTTTGATTCATTTTCCTGGCTAACCAGCCCCGCATCCAGCGCCTGATCGCGAATCAGCAGATAATTTGAACCAATGATGGCGCGTTTCAGGTTCTCCACCGTTTCTGCAAAATCATAAGGTGAATCGTAAATAATGGTCGCGGGTTCATCATCCAGCGACGGTGCGCGGGAAACCATAGGTAGTTGAAAACTGCGAATATAGGCAACGATGTCATCGACATCGGTTTCCGTTATTTTCATCAGCTTTGCAGACGGCATGGGTGTTTCTTCGCGGCCGTTGATAATGATTTTTTTAATCATCTGATCAGTGGCAGAATTAAGAAAGCCCTGGTTGCTTAGTGCGGGCGCGGTTATAGGCAGATCTCTGGAGCGGGAAAACATCAGGCCGGTGCCGACCCCTCCCGTTAAATCCTGACCATGACAGTTAGCACATTTTGTCTGATAGAGCTTTTCACCGCGGGCCGCAATACCAATAACGGGCCGTTCATCCCTTGGTGGCGCCGGCGCATCTGACCAGCTGCGGAGATGTTTAACGATGTCGTCAATTTCGGCATCAGAGAGCTTGTAGAAGGGCGGCATGACACGGCCGGGTCGGCCAACGCGTATGCTGCGATGTAAATATGAATCAGATACCTGGGATAGAAAGGAGGGCAGGGCCAGGGGTACGCCTACGCCGCCATTGCCATCCAGCCCATGACAGATAGAGCAGTTCTCTGCATATAAGTCAGCGCCACGGTCAGCTATTGCCGTCAGCGGAAGCAGCAGCAAAATATAGATAATTGATTTTTTTAGTATTGTCATGGTGTGTCTGTAGATTTATGTTTTATCAGAATAACATTGCATACCGAACAGTAGTTGAAACAGGTCAATTTCTCAATAAATACGCTGTTCTCTAGCAAACAGTGATTTGCTAAACATCGGATATTTCATTCCAGTAGCTTTGCAGGCGTTTGGCGGAGATGGGGAAGCGGGTTTTTAATTCCTGGGCAAATAGTGATACCCGGTATTCTTCCAGCATCCAGCGATAATGCTCAAGCTGGCCTGATGTTGCCTGGCGCTGCTGCAGGCTGTCCATGCGTTTTTGATAATCCTGCCAGAGACGGGCAATTTCGAGACGACATTTCCTGTCGCGATCAGGACTGTCCTGCAGTTTATCCAGTCGTTTATGGATACCTTTCAGGTAGCGCGGATATTGTTCCAGCCATTGTTTTTCAGTCAGTAATAGAAAATGGGGACTAAGCAGATGGTTGAGCTGTGACTGAATATCGCTCATGGCATCCAGCCAGGTCAGGGGTGGATTTTTAAGTTGTTTCTTCAGGCTCTGATATTCATCTAAAATCGTTGTCAGCAATTTACACCAGCTTTCCGCAGTCGACTGAATTTCACTTCGGCCCTGTTGTAAAATGGTTTCAAATTCCTGCGGTGTTTGTGCGCCATGCTGGGTGAACAATTCATCAATGGTGACGGAAATTATATCCTGTTTTAAATCTTCACATTTGCCAATGCTGGAATATTTCATACAGAGTGTCTGAATATTGGGAATGTTCTTTTTCAGATAGCGTATCTGTTCCGTCAGTGAATTGATATAAAGTTGTCTTAAACCCTGCTGTTGCTGCTCATCGGCCTGCTGTTTTGACGTTAGTACTTTAACCGAAACTGTCTGGCCGTTTTTAACCAGAGCAGGATAGCCTTTTATTGTTATGCCCTGCATATCTATGTCATAGGTTTCAGGTAAGCTGCCCAGAATGCTGGCATCTACATTGTCCTGTTCGATACTGATGGCAGGTGTCTTTTTTGTTTGTTCTGCTACGTGGTTGGCGAATTTATTTTTGAGTGCGGCCAGGTCACGGTTTTCATCGAGTATTTTTCCCTGGTTATCAATAACGCGAAAATTCATTAACAAATGTGGATCAAGTAATTCTTCGCGCCAGGCATCATAGGGAACATCCACTCCTGTCATTTTTCTCAGTTGTACAGACAGGGCAGAACTGAGTGAGATGTCAGTTGCTTCCAGTGCATCAACACAGGCGTCAGCAAAATTTGGCGCGGGTACAAAATTTCGTCGCAACGGTTTCGGCAGGGAGCGAATCAGTGCGACAATTTTTTCATGTAGTAGCCCGGGCACCAGCCAGTTACAGCGCTCAGCATTGAGTGCCTGTAACCCGGCCAGCGGCGTGATTAGCGTGATGCCATCACAATGCATGCCAGGATCAAAATGGTAATCCAGTGGATAGTTAACTTCGTTGATCTCGAGAAAGTCAGGAAACTGATTGTCGGTGATGTGCGCTGCATCATGTTGCATTAGATCTTCACGTTGCAGCAGTAGTGCATCGGAATTGTTCTGTTTTAGCCATTTTTCAAATTGGGGGCCGCTATAAATATCTTCGGGTATATGCTGATCATAAAACTGAAATAATATTTCATCATCGACAATAATATCCTGACGGCGCGACTTGGCTTCCAGGGTTTCCAGTTCGGTTAATAGTGTCTGGTTGTGTTTGAAAAAATCGGCGTTACAGAAAAAGTCGCCCTGTACCAGTGCCGAACGAATAAATATTTCGCGGCTTTCTGCAGGATTTATCGGGCCATAATTGATTTTTTTCTTCGGGTTTATAATCAATCCATATAAGGTGCTGCGTTCGAATGCGGAAACCTGTGCCGAGCGTTTTTCCCAGTGGGCATTGTTATAACTGCGTTTAATCAAATGACGGGCTTTCTGTTCTATCCATTGCGGTTCTATTTTAGCCAGGGTGCGGGCATAGACGCGGCTAGTCTCCACAATTTCTGCCGACATGATCCACTTTGGGCCTTTGTTGTATAAGCCGGAGCCGGGAAATATATGAAACTTTCGATTGCGAGCACCTGAATATTCCGCGCCTTCTTCTTTGAAGCCGAGATTGCCCAGTAAGCCGGTTAATAAAGCCTTATGAATAGATGTGTAATCCGCATCTTGCTGATTGAATTTTATTTTTAGTTCAGCCAGCATTTTTTTAATCTGTTTATGTGTGTCCAGCCACTCTCGCATGCGCATCCAGGAAATGAAATTTTGCTTGCACCATTTACGCAACTGGTTTCCTGACAGTTTCTTTTTCTGGCTGTGAAATTTATTCCACAGGTTAAGGTATGTTATGAAGTCAGATCGATTATCCTGTGTGGATTTGTGTGTTTCATCAGCAGCCTGTTGCCTGTCCATTGGGCGTTCTCGAGGGTCCTGTGTGGCCAGGGCGGAAACAATAATTAATACTTCATTCAGGGCAGATTCTTTTTCCGCTTCCAGCAGCATCCGACCCAGTCTGGGGTCGATGGGTAGCCGGGAAAGTTTTTTTCCGGTAGCGGTAATTTTATGCTGGTGATTAATCGCGCCCAGTTCAAATAATAATTTATAACCATCAGCAACTAATCGACTATCTGGCGGTTCAACAAAAGGAAAATCCTCTACATGGCCCAGGCGTAAGTTTTCCATCTGCAGAATAACCGCAGCTAAATTCGTACGTTGAATTTCCGGTTCAGTGAATTCGGCGCGTTCATTAAAGTCATTTTCAGAATAAAGTCGAATACAGATACCAGCGCTGATGCGGCCACAGCGACCCTTGCGCTGATTAGCCGAGGCCTGAGATATTTTTTCAACAGGCAGGCGCTGGATTTTGCTGCGCCAGGAATAGCGTGAGATGCGAGCGACACCAGAATCGATCACATATTTAATGCCCGGCACCGTCAGCGAAGTTTCCGCGACATTGGTCGATAAAATAATACGCCGCTGGCTGGACGTATGAAAAATTTTATTTTGCTCAGCAGCAGACAGACGCGCCAGCAATGGCAGGATTTCAGTGTTTTGCAACTGGCATTTATTGAGATGATTTGCGGTATCACGAATGTCACGTTCACCACTCAGAAACACCAGGATATCACCGCGATCAATGCGGGAAATTTCATCTATTGCATCAGCAATACCCTGTTGTAAATCCTTCTGTCTCTCATCGTCATCTTCACCATGCAGGGGATGGTAATGCACTTCAACCGGATAAGTTCGACCGGATACTTCTATAATCGGTGCGTTATTAAAATGACGAGAAAAACTTTCCGGATCAATAGTAGCTGAGGTAATAATAATTTTTAGATCCGGCCGTTTCGGTAGCAGCTGTTTCAGGTAACCCAGAAGAAAATCAATATTCAGACTGCGTTCATGGGCTTCATCAATAATGATGCAGTCATAATTGCTCAGCAAAGGATCATGATGGATTTCAGCCAGTAATATGCCATCCGTCATTAGTTTGATCAGGCTGTCGGGTTTCAGTTGGTCGGTAAAGCGAACCTTAAAGCCAACGCCATTGCCTAACTGTGTATTCAGTTCTTCCGCGATACGACTGGCCACTGAACGTGCGGCTAGCCGTCTGGGCTGGGTGTGCCCGATGTAACCCCGTCGGCCAAGGCCTGCTTCAAGGCAGATTTTAGGTAACTGGGTTGTTTTTCCAGATCCGGTTTCCCCGCACACGATAACGACCTGACTGGATTTAATGGTCGCAAGTATTTCCAGGCGTTTCTGGCTAACCGGTAATTCACCGGGGTAGGTAATCGAAGGGCGACTCTGTTCGCGTTGGCTGACCCGGGAAATTGATTTATTGAGCAGCTCGCTCAATTGTTTCAGCATCTTGTCCACCGGTTTATTTTTACGCGCCTGTTGCTGAATATGCTGAAGTTTTCTGGATAGTTTCCAGTAATCGGCGGCCATACATCCTGTCAGGTTTGTCTGGCATTGTTCAATTAGCTGGTTTTGAGAGTCGGTCATGGAACAGCGATGGTCGGGTTTATAAAGGGGTTATTATGATGAGCTAAATCCAGGATGCAAGTTAATGCAGCTATTCGTTCAGGTGGTGTATTTTTTTTACAGCAGATATATATAATATAGGCATAAGTGATGAAAAATAATTGACTGGTCTTTTTTTATTTATAAAAACACAATATGGCCTTATTTGAAGGTAGGTTGTCAGCTATGAAAGGATTGCACATATTAGCACTGGTTATATTTCTATGCCTGTATCAGGCGACTGCGATTGCTGAGCAGTCATACCCGATTATCACCTATACCTGTGATGCTGAAAAAGACCTGCTTAAAATCAAAAATGAAGTTAAATGGGGGGATCAGGGTAAAAATTTCCCCTATTCAGATGAGCAGGGGACATATAATCCATGGGAGTGGGTTGCTTTTCGAGAGCGGGAAGGTAGACGCCTGCTTAGCGAAAGTAAAAAAATTGAGCTTAGCTGTCAGTTAAGCAGCAACCTGTATAAAGTGATACTCCAGCCTAAAATATTTAACGTGAATTATCTGGCTCGTTGCGGCGATAAAATTTCCACCAAAGTCACGATATTTCGCGGTGGCGTTGCATTACTGGATAGTAAGGAACTGGAGCAATTCTGTCATGGCAATGCGCCGATTATTCGCGGCATTAAGGTATTGGGCAGTACTGGCGAAGTGAAACTCTATAAGGTCGCCAAGCATAAGTTTTATTAATAAAGTGAACGCTAGCTATTTTTATGTTTTTGTTTGGCTCGAAAGGCGACTTCATAAGCGCGTTTAGCCCAGATAGTTGCCTTTTCTGGATCATCAAAAATTTCTTCAGGCGCAAGGTAATAAGACATTTTTATTATTTTATTCCCTTTTTTATATTCGAACTGGCTTAAGTTTCGGGATTCAAAATCGTTTGCGGTGGAGGCATCGGCTTTAAGATACAGTGTATCATTCGCTACCAGACCAAACATGACACCATCAAAATATATCCCGTAACCGCCGAACATTTTGCGCGCATAAATATTGCCAAAAGGTTCGAACACTTCCTGTAAATAGTCGACGAATTCGCTCATGCTCGGCTGTGGTTATAATTTGCGTTCCGTCTTTTGTTATTTTAACGGGGTATGACTGGAAGCACTTTTCTTTGTCCTAGGGTTTAACCAGTCCGAGTCGTAATGCTTCCAGCGTTGCCTGGGCGCGATTAGACACGTTCAATTTGCCATAAATGCTTTTCAGGTGGCTGGCCACGGTATTGGAAGTAATACCCAGAATTTCAGCGGCTTCGTTTCGGCTCAGGCCTTTGGCGATAGCGCTGAGGATTTCCTTCTCTCTTTCAGATAGTTCGGGCTTGTCTGATTTGTCGACCACGGCATGAAAATGGTTAATCATTTTACGGGCAATGGTGGGTGATATGGGCGGCTCGCCTCGAATAATACCCTGCAAATTGTGGATGAATTCTTCCGTGGTTTGTTCCTTGAGTAAATAACCCTGAGCACCGGCTTCCAGAGCAGGGAATAAATAATCATCATCATCAAAAATCGTCGCCACTACGCAGTAAGTATCAGGCGAAGTGCGATTAAGTTCGCGAATGATTTCGACACCGTTGCCATCCGGCAGATTCAGGTCAATCAGGGCCAGGTTAAATTTGTTTTCACTAATGCATTTGCGTGCCTGGGCCAGACTGGATGCGACAGATAAATTTACTTCAGTGAAGGCCTGGTTAAGAATGTCACTCAGCCATTCACGCGTTTCGGGATGGTCTTCAAGTATCAATACTGATTGCATTGTATTATTCAGTTGCAAGGGATATCGGAAATTGAATATCTATACAACAGCCTTTATTGTCATTAGTCTCAGTTAAAGTCGTCCAGTTGACCTGTCCATAAAGTTCTTTGACACGGGTTTTAATATTATTAATTCCCTTGCCGGGAATGCACTCATCAATATTAAAACCCGGTCCATTGTCACACACGGTGATATGGAAAATAGTGTCTTCTAAATCGACGTCAATACTCATGTATTGTGCGTTCGCATGACGAATTGCATTGGTCGCAATTTCATGGGCAATGCGATGCAGGTTGATGTGCTGCCTGGGCGTAAAAGTCAGCTTGTCAAACCGACTATGTTGTTCCCAGTAAAGCAGGATGCCAATGGAATTGAGACGATCCTGTATTTCAGCACGTATATCCGTTAATGCATCAAGTATGGTGGTTGTTGATTTGTTGTCAAGCGTGTAAATGGCATTTCTTAATGATTTCAGAATACTGCGCGCCAGGTCGATTGATTGTTGATCTTTCGCCTGATGGATAAGGGTGAGCAGGCGGGCCGCTACATCGTCATGTAGATCGCGCGCAATACGTTGGCGCTCTTCGGTGGCGCCGATTTCTACTGCCTGCTGGATACTGATGAACTGGCAGCATAGTTTGAACATGGCATCCGCCAGATGCTGGTCATTTTCGGAAAATTGCTCTGGCTGGTCAGCAATGAGTTCATAGTGCTGGTTGCCTTCAATGGCGGGCGCCAGCAGCGTCGAATTGCCATTGCATATTTTGCTATGTTCAATCGCGCCTGGTTTCCGGGTTAGCTCGGATGTATTGAAAAACTGGCCAAGTATTGTGTGCCAGCGAACGTCAATCGAATCAGCAGAGTCTTTATTAGAAAGCTCTTCTATTAAAAATGGTAGATGTTGTTCGAGATTTTTATGCACGTTGCTGGATTCGTGTGTCTGCCATGGACGACAGAATCTAGCATGTTTGACGTTTAAACACGACCCATGGCAGAAATACTTTTGACGAAGGGGCGGGCCATACTGGGGTTTTTAATCATCCCCTTAAAGTCACCGGTAAGAAACTTGAGTTTGCCGGTTGAATAGGCGAGGCCGAAGCCGGCTTTACTGACTTCACGGTTGAGCCATTCCTGCCAGTGGTTTTCTCTGGCGCGTAAATCCCAGTTCAGGGATTGACCTTCGTATGGGCCCGCATCAATCACTTTACCATCTTCGATGGTAATGCAGCCACGGGGCGTTTCTTCGTTAGTGAAGCCGTAGCCGATGATAGAGTTAAAATGTATTTTTTTTAAAGCCGGTGCGAGTTCCGGATCGTTATTCCACACTGATTGAAATTTTTTCATCCACTCGTTATTAAACAGGTCTGACATCTACCTCTCCCTAATAAATTATTTCCAGAATTTTTAATTTTACTATTTCAATTCCATGGTCATGGCATGGATATTATTTTGTTTTAATGTGCTCAAAGTTTCGTGCAGCGATTTGGTGTCATTGAACGGGCCAATACGCACACGGTGCCAGGTGTCATTTTTAATGCTGACATTCTGGATGGATGACTGTACGCCGAGTAAGGCGAGACTGGCTTTCAGTCTTTCCGCATCATCGTTGTTGCGAAATGAACCTGCCTGTAATAAATATTGTTTGCCAGTGACCATCGGCTGATTATTTATACTGGGTATGTTTTTAGGCGGTTTGCTAATTTCAGGTTCCGGAATGAAAACTTCCAGTTCAGGCAAAATGGTATAAAAATCGAACCGCGGTTCTTTGCTGTCTGCAGTATTTTTTTTAACAGCGTTCGGCTGCTTTTCTTCCTGGCGAGCATCTTTTACTTTTTGCAGTTCCTGTTTAACTGCCTGGGTAAAACTGACCTGCTCTTCAGGTTGTTTATCCAGATAAACCAGAAATGCGAAAAACAAACCAATCGCCAGGCCTGCAAGTAGCCAGACATAGCCGGGCATTGGTTTTTTACTGGACATAGATTGACGGCCTTTCAGGTCTCTTGCTGCGGGTGACATTGAATCAGTTCTATTTACATTTTCTCGGGTGCGCTAACACCGAGAAGTTTAAGACCATTGTGTAGTACATGTTGTGTTGCACTTATCAGATTCAAACGTGCATTACGTATTGTGTCCTGATCAACAATAAACTGGTGGGCGTTGTAGTAAGTATGTAGTTCATTGGCAAGCTCGCGAAGAAAATGTGCCAGTTGATGGGGCTCTTCATTGAGTGCCGCTTTCTCTACTACTTCTGGATATTTAGCCAGAGAATTTATCAAAGCCGTTTCATGGCTTTCGGTTAGCAGGCTTAAATGCTGATTGCCGATGGCTATATCATGCTGAATATTTTTTTCCTGCAGTTGACGGAACACGCTGCAGATGCGTGCATGGGCGTACTGGATGTAATACACCGGGTTGTCACTGCTCTGGGATTTGGCCAGGTCAAGATCAAAATCCATATGCTGTTCGCACTTGCGCATGACATAAAAGAAACGCGCGGCATCGGTGCCGACTTCCTCACGTAATTCACGCAGCGTGACAAATGAGCCGGAACGCGTTGACATCTGCACTTTTTCGCCATGGCGATAGAGCACTGCGAACTGCACCAGCAATACATCCAGTTTATCGGCTTCGTCACCCAGTGCCGTTAAGGCAGCTTTTACCCGTGGTACATAACCGTGGTGGTCTGCACCCCAGACATCAATAACGCGATCAAAGCCCCGCTCCAGTTTGTCCATATGGTAGGCGATGTCGGAGGCAAAGTAGGTGGTCTGGCCATTGTCACGCACCACGACACGATCTTTTTCATCGCCGAAGTCGGTGGACCTGAACCACAGCGCGCCACCCTTTTCATAAATGTGTCCGCTGTCTTTCAGCCGATCGATCGCCTGTTTGATTAAACCGCGTTTTGCCAGGGTGCGCTCGGAGAACCAGTCGTCATAGACGACGCCGAAACCGGCCAGGTCATCACGGATATCCTGGATAATTGTATTTAGGCCAGCATCGAATACCTGCAGGTAAGAGTCGTCCCCAAGCAGTATTTTGCAGCGGGCAATCAAAGCATCAATATGAATTTCCTTGTCGCCGCCCTGGGGCTCGTCAGCGGGAATGTCTTCCATGACTGCGGCCAGCGGGTGCACCAGATTGCCGCCATGTTGTGCCTGCAGATCGCGGGCGATCTCAATCACATAATCCCCCTGGTAGCCATTGCTGGGGAAGACTAGCTCAATGTCGTTGAGCTGCAGATAACGTAGCCAGACGCTGGTGGCCAGTATGTCCATCTGGCGACCGGCGTCATTGACGTAGTATTCACGGTGCACATTGAAGCCGACTGCTTCCAGCAGGTCTGCCACGGTTGCTCCATAGGCAGCGCCACGACCATGGCCCACATGCAACGGCCCGGTTGGATTGGCGGATACAAACTCGAGCTGAACCCTGCGTCCGGCGCCGATGTTACTCAGACCATAGGTTTCGGCCTGTTGCATCACGTCGCGGATCACCGACAGCGTGTTGTCCTGGCTGACAAAAAAGTTAATGAAGCCCGGCCCGGCAATAGCGACTTTTTCTATGTGTTCGCTGGCGGGTAGGGCATCGACCAGCAGTTGTGCCAGCTCGCGCGGATTCCTGGCCGCCGGTTTTGCCAGCATCATCGCCAGGTTGCAGGCGAAATCACCATGGGACGGGTCTTTGGTGCGCGTGATCTGAATATTGGGCTCAACATCATCGGGTATGACATCGCTGGATTTTAGCGATGATACCGCCTGGGTCAGCAGGGTTTTAATTTCGTGTTTCAAGATTACGGCCGGGATGCTTTAAAAAGTGGGCGAATTTTACATGGGAAACTGACAGGGATAAAGCCTGCTCACTCATTTGAGGGAGTTATCTTCAATACATATTCTGTGGATCTATATCCACCGACCATCTGACCCGGTTGGCCATTTTTAATTTGCTCAATTGTGGTACCCATTGATTCAGCAGGTTGTGCAGCGCTTTACGTTCCGTCGATTGCAGAATCAGTTGTGCCCGGAATCGACCCGCACGACGTTCCATCGGCGCGGGCAGCGGGCCGAATATTTCCACCCCGGTTGTTGGCAGCCTGGCCAGCAGGCTGCGGGCATCATGTAGAAATTGCATGGAGGACTGTTTCTGGGGCGCTGCGCAGCGCAGGACCGTCATATAGGCAAAGGGCGGGAACTGGGCGGTCTGGCGTTCTGCCAGTGCCGCCCGGGCAAATCCTTCATAGCCCTGATTTAACAGCGTTTGCAACAGCGGGTGCTCGGGATGATGGGTTTGAATAAAAACCTCTCCCGGTTTGGTCGCGCGTCCGGCGCGTCCGGCGACCTGAACGATCAGTTGCGCCATGTGTTCGGTACCCCTGAAATCGGCACTGAACAGCCCCTGGTCCGTATCCAGGATGCCAACCAGGGTGACATTGGGAAAATCATGGCCTTTGGCCAGCATCTGGGTGCCGATGAGGATTTTTGCTTCGCCGGTACGGGCCTGTTCCAGTTTATCGTGCAGTGCGCCTTTGCGGCGAGTGGTATCGCGATCGATGCGACTGATCAAGGTGTCGGGGAAATGCCGGTTTAATGCCTGCTCGATACGCTCGGTTCCGGCACCGGGGATGTAGAGTTCTTCGGCACTGCATTCCGGACACTGTTCAGGTGCGGCGCGTTCATGACCACAATGATGACACTGCAAGCGCTGGCTATGGTGATGCAACGTCATATGGGCATCACATCGCGGACAGTCGGTGGTCCAGCCGCAGGCGTGGCACATCAATAGCGGTGCATAACCCCGCCGATTCAGAAATAGCAGTATCTGGCCGTCCTGTTTCAGGTGCTGCTGTATCTGCGCCAGCAGAATGTCGGAGATGCCGTCTTCCAGCGGCCGGCGGCAGACATCCAGTACGTGGATTCTGGGCGGTCTGGCATTCGAAGCGCGCTGGGTCAGGTGTAGCTGCTGATATTGGCCACGGTTAGCATTGTTCAGGGTTTCCAGTGACGGCGTGGCCGAGCCCAGCAGAATCGGGATGTTATTATTTCTGGCTCTGACCAGCGCCAGGTCGCGGGCATGGTAGCGAAAGCCCTCCTGTTGCTTGAGCGAGCCGTCATGTTCTTCATCGATGATTATCAGGCCCAGTTCGGGCATTGGCATAAACAGCGCCGAACGGGTACCAATCACCACCTGGGTGCGATTTTCCCGCGCCATGCTCCAGGCGCACAGCCGCTGGCGATCATTCAGGCCCGAGTGCATGGCGGCTATCGGCACAGTCAGCCGTTGCTGAAAGCGGCGGGTTAACTGTGGCGTCAGGCTGATTTCCGGTACCAGAATCAGTACCTGTTTGCCTCGTTCGATCATCTGCTCAACCAGCGCCAGATAAACCTCGGTTTTACCGCTGCCGGTGATGCCCTGCAGCAGAAAACTATGGAACTGATCAAATAGCTGACTGACCGCAGCAACGGCGGCCTGCTGTTCAATATTGAGCGCAGGTGCCGGTTGTCGGGCAGCATCGGCAAGCATAAGGCAGGGCAGTTCACGGGTTTCCACCAGCCGTTTTTTTACCAGACCCTGCATCGCCGGCCGCCAGTTTTCACTCAGGGCATTCAGTTGTTCGCTATTCAGGGCAGCGCGATCCTGTTGCAACAATGTCAGCAGGCTGGCCTGTCTGGGGGCGCGGCCAAGTTCATCGGCGGTAGTTGTTTTGCCCTGTTCTGTCAGTTGCCAGACCGTATCACCCTTTACCTCGGGGGGCAGCCCCTGGCGTAGCAGTTTGGGCAGCGCAGTAGCGATAACGTCGCCGAGGGGATGTTGATAGTAGCCGGCGGCCCATTCCAGCAATTTGAGCAGCTCGGCTGATAACACCGGGGTTTCATCGATGAGCTGTTCGATGGCTTTAAGTCGGCTGTCGGGGAAATCGCTGTGACTGGCTGTTTGAACAACCACGCCAGTGACAGATTTCCGCCCAAAGGGAATTTTGACACGGCAGCCGGGCGTGATGCTGAGTTGCTGTTGTTGACTGATTTTATAGTCAAACAGGCCAAACAAAGGGGCGGGAACAGCAATTTTAGCAATGGTTTTCATGGGGGTCTGGTCTGGCATGGGCGTATTGTGCCAGTGTGTCTGATGAAATGCTTTATCGAAATGTGTGATTGGGCTAAAAAACTTTTTCCACAGAAGCTGTGGATAACTCTGTGGATTAATGTCTGATAACTGAGTTGAGTCTGCAACAGGACGGCATTTGTGACATTTTGGTTAAAAAATAGACAAAATATTATAGTCTTTAAAATCAATGGCTTATGGAAACATATTTCGCAAAGCCTATAAATATAGGCATTTGCGAAATATTAGATTTACTATATATAAACATTTTTCAGTCATGTGTATAAGTAAAAAAAATTTGTCAGACGCTTGCCATTATTTTGCTGATTTGGTAGCTAAAATTTAAGTTCGCTTAGCATAAAACATTAATTTAATTTTTATGAAGGCGCTGTAAGTTTTTGTTTTTAAATGAAAAGCTATCTTTTTGCTATTTCCTGTGGATAAACCTGTGGGTAACTCTGATAGTCTGTGCTAATCGGGCAGAACAAGCGCAAAAACAGGCCCCATCGATCAATTGTTGCGCACTGATATCTGTTGATTTTTCAATGGCTTATATTATTTTTCTGGGCTGTGGTTAATTTTTGTACAGCCTGTACGCAAATTGAATCCGGGTTGTGCATAAGGTTTTTTCTAGTCTTTCAGTTTAATATCCAGGCCGTCAATGCTTCGGCTATTTTTCTGTTTTCGGTATTCTTTCAGGCCGGCTTCCCCTTTTTTTATTGATAAATCCAGCAAGCGATCGCGATCAGCCCGATACTCCATGAAAGGCACGCTATAGCCACAGGATGTTTGTACCCGCTCAACATTGACTCTAATAATTTGCCGAGGACCGGGCAGTGGCGGGAATTGATCAATCAGTTGCTGCCATTCCGGACTTTCGGGCAACAGGGTTTCGCCTTTGCCATACAGACGCAGGATTTGTGGCTCGCCCTCAAAAGCACAGAACATAAGGGTAATTCGGCCATTTTCCTGCAGGTGAGCGGCGGTTTCATTGCCGCTGCCGGTTAAATCCAGCCAGGCTACGGCATTTGGCGACAGCACGCGAAAGCAGTCGTAACCCCGGGGGGAAAGGTTTACATGTCCCTCGGCAGACAGGGGCGCGCTGGCGACAAAAAACATCGCCTGTTTATGCATCCAGTGCACCATATCGGGTGAAATACTGTCATGGACTTTCATGATGGCTTGCCTATTTCGACCCCCATGGGCTGATGGTCGATCACGATTTGTTTTATGCGGCTGCCGATTTGTAGCGCCTTGTCCATCCATTGCACGGCCAGTTTTTCATCCAGTTGTTCACCCAGTGTCTCACCAAAAATAACCAGCCACAGTTCCAGATCCTGCTGTTTTATACCCAGGGGAAAATGTTTGCCAATCATATCAATTTTGGGTTCAGGTCGATTTTTCAGTGGGCCGCCCATCGCCATCCACCAGAAATCGCTGATGCGTTGCTGGTGATTTTCAAAGTCATCAATGGATGAAAAAAAATGTCCGAGTTTCGGGTGCACGAGCAGTTTCTGGTAAAAAGCATTAATAACCCGGCGTATCTGATCACGACCGATTTGTTCTGCCAAAGAGGCGGTTTGTTGAGTCATGTGGTGTCTTTGGGTTCTTTCTAAAAAATAATTCGGTTATGCTAACACGCAGCTTCTTATACCTGTTATCGGGCGGTCATTTTTTTATGTCACTTTGGGATCAAATCAGTCAGCACATAACAGCGGCAACCGGCGAGACATTCCAGATTAAAAACCAGCAGGCTGCCGGTGGTGGCTGTATCAATCAGACAACAAAAGTGTCCGATGGGAAGGTCAGTTATTTTGTAAAAACCAACAGCATTGAACATGGCGATATGTTTGCGGCTGAAGCGGAGGCTTTGCAGGAGATGGCCCAGACCCATACTATCAAGGTGCCGCAACCGGTGTGTTATGGAGATGATGGCGCAAGCTGTTTTCTGGTGCTGGAATTTTTAAATTTACACGGCACGCCGAACATGAGCCTGTTAGGTGAGCAGTTTGCGGCTATGCACCGAATAAGCCATGACCGTTTCGGCTGGCATCGCAACAATACCATTGGTTCCACACCGCAGATTAATGACTGGCATAGCGACTGGATCGAATTCTGGCGTGAGCATCGGCTGGCTTATCAATTGCGGCTGGCGAGACAAAATGGCTATGGTGGTGAATTACAAAGCCTGGGTGAAAAACTGCTGGCCGATATGCATTTGTTTTTTGAAGGTTACAGTCCGCAGCCATCCATGTTGCATGGTGATTTGTGGGGTGGCAATGCTGCCGGTTTAGCCGACGGTACGCCGGTAATTTATGATCCCGCATTCTATTATGGTGATCGCGAAGCCGATCTGGCCATGACCCATTTGTTTGGCGGTTTTGGTCAGGCCTTTTATGCAGCCTATGGTGAGGCATGGCCACTGGATGCGGGTTATCCAGTGCGCAAGACGTTTTACAATCTGTATCACATCATTAATCACCTGAATATATTTGGTGGCGGCTATCATGGTCAGGCGCTCAGTATGCTGGAACAGTTACTGGCCGAGCTCAAATAAAATTGCTGCTCTGATCCGCAAAAATTCTATGCAATCGTCTCCGCATACTACTCATGAATATGACGTCATTATTATTGGTGCCGGTGCTGCGGGCCTAATGTGTGCAATTGCAGCCGGGCAGCGCGGGCGTAAAGTGCTGGTGCTGGATCACGCCAATAAAGTTGGTAAAAAAATTCTGATGTCGGGGGGTGGCCGCTGCAATTTTACCAATCTGTACGCAACGGCGGAAAATTACTTTTCGGCAAATCCCCATTTTTGTAAATCGGCCTTAAAACGCTATACCCCTTATGATTTTCTGGCGCTAGTTGAACAGCATCAGATTGAATATGTCGAGAAAGATGCCGGGCAACTGTTCTGTAAAAACAGTTCCAGAGATATTCTACAAATGCTGTTGGCCGAATGCGCACGGGCA
This sequence comes from Gammaproteobacteria bacterium, assembly GCA_026195895.1. Lineage (GTDB taxonomy): Bacteria > Pseudomonadota > Gammaproteobacteria > SZUA-229 > SZUA-229 > JAPHRO01. Next base: position 100,415 of record JAPHRO010000026.1, on the reverse strand, counting down.
GGTGTGAAAATTAAAGCCCGTTGTAGCATAAAAAAAATTAGCAAGCAGGATCAGTTTTTGCTGGCAACCACTGATGGTCAATACAGTGCCGAATCGCTGGTGGTGGCTACCGGCGGTTTGTCTATTCCCACGCTGGGTGCAACGGGTTTCGGTTATGCAATCGCAAAACAGTTCGGCATAAATGTGTTAGCCACGCATGCCTCACTGGTGCCGTTTGTGTTACAGAAAAAATGGCAGGAAAAATTAGCTGGCCTGTCAGGCTTGTCTACCGAAGTGTCGGTGTGCTGCAATAATGAAAGTGTCAGCGGTGGCTTGCTCTTTACCCATAAAGGCTTGAGCGGGCCGGCCATTTTGCAGATTTCATCCTACTGGAAGCCTGGTGATTTTATTCTGATTGATTTATTACCGGGCTTCAATCTACTGGGCTATTTGCAGGAGCAGCGAAGACTGCATCCAAAAATGGAGCTGAAAAATATTCTGTCCAGCCAATTGCCGAAACGACTGGCGCTGCGGCTATGCGAAATCTGGTCACTTGATAGGCCCATTAACCAGTTCAGTGAAAAACAGCTCAGTGACATGGCGCACCGGTTTCATCACTGGAAACTCTATCCCGAATCTACCGAAGGTTATAAAACTGCTGAGGTCACTCTGGGCGGTGTAGACACTGACGAACTGTCGTCAAAAACCATGGTAGCGAAAAAACAGCCGGGGCTGTATTTTATTGGCGAAGTGGTCGATGTCACCGGCCAGCTCGGCGGGTTTAATTTCCAATGGGCCTGGGCATCGGCGCAGGCGGCGGGCTTACAGGTTTAGTTATTCACCTGATGGTTTGGATGTTGGCCTCTCCAGGTTATTGATATTTCTATGATTTATTAGTGCGGCGTTAATAATCCTGACAGTATAATAATAATACATAATATGCTAATATACGCCGCCTTGTGAGAACCGGCGAAAGAACCTCCCCCCTGAGCAACTTTCCTGGTGACGATATATAACGTTTATTGGGAGTTGTTATGACTACAGGTATGAAACTTAAGCAATTTCTGTTGCATGAAAAACGCGCAGGTGTTGACCTGTCCTACGATTTAATTGAATTAATCCACGAAGTGAGTATTACCTGTAAGGAAATAGCAGCAACGGTGAGCCGTGGCGAATTATCCGGTGTGCTGGGTGTGGCGGGTTCGGAAAATGTGCAGGGTGAAACCCAGAAAGAACTGGATATTATTACCAACGATATCATGGTCAATCACATGAAATTCAGCGGTCTGGTGGCGGGTATGGGCTCGGAAGAAGTGGATGATCCCATTCTGGTGCCTGCGGTTGAGCGCGGTGAATACCTGCTGATGTTCGATCCGCTGGACGGCTCATCTAATATCGACGTGAATATTTCTGTCGGTACGATTTTCTCTGTACTGAAAGCCCCTATGGGCTGTCGCGCCGATCCAACGCTGGAAGATTTCTACCAGAATGGTGCGGATCAGAAAGCGGCGGGTTTTGTTGTGTACGGCCCGGCAACGGTGCTGGTGCTAACCACTGGTCAGGGCGTAAACATGTTCACCCTGGACAACAGTATTGGTGAATTCGTACTGACTACCGAAGGCTGTAAAATCCCCGAAGAAACCACGGAATATGCCATCAATATGGCTAACAAGCGGTTCTGGGAAGAGCCGATGAAAGAATACATCGAAGACTGTGTTCAGGGTGAAAAAGGCCCGCTGGGTAAACGCTATAATATGCGCTGGGTCGCTTCCATGGTGGCGGAGGTTTATCGTATCCTGGTGCGCGGTGGTATTTTCATGTATCCCTACGATAACCGGGATCCATCAAAAGCCGGTAAATTACGCCTGATGTATGAAGCCAATCCGATGAGCTATATTGTTGAGCAGGCGGGCGGCATGAGTTCAACCGGCCGGGAACGGATACTGGATGTGGATGCCAAAGATCTGCACCAGCGGGTGCCGGTGGTGCTGGGATCAAAAGCAGAAGTTGAACGGGTGGTTGAATATCACCTGAAAGGCTCTGGTAAAGCCAAAAAGAAAAAAGATGCGGTGTAGCTATTTTTGCTGCTCTAATCTTAAAAAGGCCGAACAGATTGTTCGGCCTTTTTTATGCCTGTTGCATGTGAAAGTGATCGCCTGTTCGAGACCAAGTTTTAGGGTGCATGGGGGATGATCCAGGGTTAAAATAGCTGGCTTACCCGATCAGTTGAACAAAGTGAGAAATATCCAATGCCAAGCTCGAAGATTATCTATACCGAGACGGATGAAGCACCTGCATTAGCCACCTATTCTTTTCTACCCATTGTAAAAGCATTCACCGAAGCTGCTGGCATTAGTGTTGAGACACGGAATATTTCTCTGGCGAGTCGCATTATTGCGAATTTCCCTGACAATTTGAGCGATGAGCAAAAGCAATTAGATGCTCTGGCTGAGCTGGGTGAGCTGGCTAAAACGCCAGATGCCAACATTATAAAATTGCCAAATATCAGTGCATCAATACCACAGTTAAATGCGGCCATTAAAGAATTGCAGGCAAAGGGATATGATATTCCCGATTATCCGGAAGAACCGAAAAACGATGTTGAAAAAGAAATTAAAGCACGTTATGCAAAAGTGCTGGGTAGTGCGGTAAATCCGGTATTGCGTGAAGGCAATTCGGATCGTCGTGTAGCCGGTCCGGTAAAGGAATACGCCAAACAGCATCCACATTCTATGGGCGCCTGGCGTGCCGATTCAAAATCACACGTGGCATCGATGAGCGATGATGACTTTTATGGTAGTGAGCAATCGGTAGTAATTGAGCAGGCGGGTAATTTAAAAATCGAGCTGCTTGCCGATGACGGTAGCATCACGGTCTTAAAAGAAAAAGTGCCGGTGCAAAAAGATGAAGTGGTCGATGCAACGCGGATGAGTCGCCAGGCGCTACGCGCCTTTTTTGAAAAAGAAATCGATGATGCAAAACAACAGGGTGTGCTGTTATCGCTGCATATGAAAGCCACCATGATGAAAGTATCTGACCCGATAATATTTGGCCATGCAGTTAGCGTTTATTACCAGGATGTATTTGAAAAGCATGCCGCCGTATTTGAGCAGCTGGGAGTGGATGCAAATAATGGTATTGGCGATGTCTATAGCAAAATCGCCAGCCTGCCAGAAGATCAAAGCAAACAGATCGAAGCGGATATCGCAGCGGTTTATACTAATCGTCCAGATTTAGCGATGGTAGATTCTGACAAAGGCATTACTAATTTGCACGTACCCAGTGATGTCATTATTGATGCATCCATGCCGGCCGCCTTGCGTAATTCCGGTCAGATGTGGGGTCCCGATGGGCAGTTGCATGACACCAAGGCGATGATTCCCGACCGTTGTTATGCGGGCATTTATCAGGAAGTGATTAGCTTCTGCAAACAGCACGGGGCTTTTGATGTGACCACCATGGGCAATGTCAGCAATGTTGGTCTGATGGCGCAAAAAGCGGAAGAATATGGTTCCCACGATAAAACCTTTGAAATTCCTGCCAGTGGAAAAGTGCGCGTGGTGGATGCGGCAGGCAATATTTTAATGGAGCATTCGGTTGCGCAGGGTGATATCTGGCGTGCCTGCCAAACCAAAGACATTCCCATTCGTGACTGGGTGAAACTGGCAGTGTCCCGTGCCCGTTTAACCGGCCAGCCGGCAATATTCTGGCTGGATAAAAATCGCGCCCATGATGCGAATTTGATTGCCAAGGTAGAGCGCTATTTAAAAGACCATGATACCAGCGGCCTGGAAATTAAAATTATGTCGCCAGAAGAGGCTAATCGCTACACTCTGGCGCGGGTTAAAAACGGTGAAGATACTATTTCGGTGACTGGCAATGTATTGCGTGATTATTTGACAGATTTGTTTCCAATTTTAGAACTGGGTACCAGTGCAAAAATGTTGTCGATAGTACCCTTGCTGGCCGGTGGTGGATTATATGAAACCGGCGCCGGTGGTTCAGCGCCCAAACATGTGCAGCAGTTATTAGCAGAAAATCATTTGCGCTGGGATTCGCTGGGAGAATTTTTAGCACTGGTGGTTTCACTGGAAGGGCTGGCGCAAAAAACCCGGAATGAGAAAGCGCAGGTGCTGGCAGATGCGCTGGATCAGGCAAATAGTAAATTTCTGAACAGCGATAAGTCACCATCACGTAAAGTGGGTGAGCTGGATACGCGAGGCAGTCATTTTTATCTGGCCATGTACTGGGCACAGGCCCTGGCTGAACAGTCAAAGGATAAAGAATTACAGGAAAAATTCGCGTCCATCGCACAACAGCTAACCGAGAACGAAACGAAAATTATTGATGAGTTAAATGCGGTGCAGGGACATGCGGCAGATATTGGTGGGTATTATCTGCTTGATAAAAAGAAGACTGAGCAGGTGATGCGGCCGAGCGCTACTTTTAATGCGGCCTTAGCTGCGATTTAGCGTTAAGCCTTTTCTAAATTTTTTTCTAGAATGTTGAGCGCCTGAGGGCGCTCATTTTTTTGCAGGACAATTTTTATGCTTTTATTCAGGTGTTTTTTGTTGCTGGCATTGATTTCATTTTCCCAATTGTCACAAGCGGGCTGGCGAGACTATTTAAATGATTTAAAAGAATCAGTTAAAGAAGAAACTGTAAACAATAGTCATTCTTCATTGTCAGAAGACGTTATTGTTGATGGTTTGAAGCAGGCGCTGAATCAAGGTGTGGACAAGGCAATAAAACAACTGGGCAAGGAAAATGGATTTCTGGGTGATGCTGCCGTAAAAATACCTATGCCAGAAACGTTAAAGAAAGTGGAGAAAGGCTTAAGAAAACTGGGGCAACAAAAAACAGCGGATCGATTTGTTAATACCATGAATCGTGCAGCAGAGCAGGCGGTGCCGAAAACGACTGATATTTTTATCAGTGCGCTGAAAAATATGTCCTTAACGGATGCGATTAATATACTGAATGGTAAGGATGATGCGGCAACTCAATATTTCAGGCGTACCAGTGCTGCGCATTTGCATGATGCAATTCATCCTGTTGTAAAGCAGGCAACCAATGCTGTTGGTGTCACAGAGAGCTATAAAAAAATGATTAAAAAAGCGGGTTTCATGGCGAAATATATTGATAAAGACAGTCTGGATATTGATCGGTATGTCACCGACAAAGCGATAGACGGTTTGTTTATTAAAATTGCGGATGAAGAGAAGCGGATTCGGCAGCAGCCGTTAGCGCGCACAACCGATTTACTTAAAGACGTATTTGGCAGTATAGGGAATTAATGATTATGTTTACTCAAAGTTCAAACTATTTCTTCAGTTTCCTGATGTCGCTGGTCGTGGTTTTTGCACCCGGCGCGTTTGCGACGACGCATCCAGGTCAGGACGCTATAGATTTCATTGCAATTCAGCAGTATGCCGAATTTTCCAATGCTGCATATCAGGCGAAAGCTGAAATTCAGCAGCAGCGGTTTTCAAAAAATTATTCGTTTACGCATTATAGTAAAATACCGGCCATTGAAATTTCCTATTTCTTACAGACCGATAATATTGCTAAAACACAAATCATTGCGGTGCGGGGCACGTCCAATATTGAAAACGCAATCGTTGATGTGGCGCTCAAGCTGACGCCGGATAAGCATACGGGTATACGCCTGCATAATGGTTTTTCTCGGGCGGCACAGGCGATTTATGCAGAAATCAAACCGCAATTAAAAACTGATTATATGATTAGTACTACCGGTCATAGTCTGGGTGGTGCCGTTGCGCTGATTCTGGCGATGTATCTGGATGTTGATAATTACCAGACCGGACCGGTCATTACTTTTGGACAACCCAAGGTTACCAATGTGGCTGGCGCAAATAAATTTCAGCATCTTAAGGTTTTTCGTGTGGTAATGCCCAAAGATCTGGTGCCGCTGGTGCCACCGCTGGATCCGGTGGATATTAATGATATTGATATTTACTGGCATCTCGGTAAAGAGATCGTTTTGCTGGAAGCTAACACGTATGCTTTGCTGGAAGGTGTCAGCAGTATGATGCGTGCTACCCGGTTTACCCAGCAGCCGTTAAATGAAAGTAATTTAAAAGACCATCAAATGAGCCTGTATATGAATATGCTGGATAAGAAAATTCCTGCGGCAAAGCGCGTGTCATTTAAGCATGATTTTAATTTATTCAACCTGTTTGGTGGTGCAGCTAAATAATATTTCGCCTGTTTATTAACCGGCGTTCACACCAGGCTTGTTAGTTCCGAGTAAGATATTTCAATTGCATTTGCAGCGGAATTTTCTGAAAACTTAGTGCTCCCCTTTGGTTCGTAATAAACCGGCCAGACGATTTCCCTGTTTTTGTGGTCCGCCACGTGGAAATAACAGATGCAGGTAATGATTGCTGCCTTTTTCATCGCCCCATAATTTTCGGAAGGCCTTAATCATGTCACGCACTGTGGCCTGGCGCCCATGGTTTGCATACCAGTCACGCTGAAAACGAATAATTTCCCAGTGTTCACTGTTTAATTTCAGGCCTTCAAGGCTGGCCTGCTGGCGGACAAATTCTTCACTCCAGTCACTCGGATTAACCAGGTAGCCTTCACTGTCAGTTAATACTTCATGGTTATCAATTATTATGCCGCGTGTGCTCATGCCAGGATAAGCATTGCTGCCACTGGTTTCATCTGTCGCCGCACCATCGGAACTGTACCCGGTTTCAGTAAGACTCCACAGTTCAATAACGATCTCGCCAGCAAGTCGGCCCTGGTAGCGCTCAATGCCGGCGACCAGAATCTTACCGCTGTTATTGGGTATGTCGAAACAGGCATTACCCGAACGGTCAGTCGCTACGGGGCCGATATGCCTGCCATCTTCATCCAGTATCAATTCGACAGGTGTCCGTTTTAATGGCTGATTAGAAAATTTCATAATAACGTTAACACAGATCATGATGATTTAACCTTTACTGATGTCTTTGTTTGTTGTTTTGAAATGGTCGAAAAAAACGCGAACCAGATCGGAGCGAGTAATAATTCCGACTACGTGATTTACCTCGTTGCAGACGATAAGACGTTTAATCTCGTGCTGCTTCATTATGTCCAGTGCCTGGTGCAGTGTTTGTTGTGGTGATGCCGTGATCACCTCCGTCCTCATTAAATCAGCGACCAGACCCTCTGGTTCGCGCACCTGTAGCTCGTGTTTGAACATGCTTTCCAGTGTCTGCCATAAACTATGTTTGGGATGATGGGCGGGGATGCCAAGGGCGCGTAAGAAATCGGCTTCGGTAATAATACCAACCAGCTGGTGTTTATCATCAACAACTGGCAAGCCACTAATTTTAGCTGTAACCAGAATATGCGCCGCATCCGCTAATGAGCAATTGGGCTGCACAGTTGTTACTGGCTGTGTCATCAATGTCACTATGCGTAAGCTTCCTTTAGTGCGCATGCGGGCAAATTTTTCTGCCGACTGGTGGAGTTGCATCAGATCATCGACAGAGATATCAACGAAGGTGTCGAGCTCCTGTAACGCCATTGCAAAATCATCTGGCTGCAGTTTTTGTGTATTATCTTTGTCCATGTTTTGCTCCCGCTGGTTTTTGCTATTAAGCATAAACTAACTCTACCGGTTTTTTACGTTGCCACGAACTCTCGTTGAGAAATACTTCGTAACTGGCCCATTTGGCAAATGCGTCAAAACTGCTGGTGCCGGTATTGCGTCGATCTGGGCCAGCAACGATTTTGTATTTCAATAGATCTTCCGTGGATGTCATCGGCGTGGTCATATCAATAATTTGTCGCACCTGCCAGTCACTACCGAACAGACCATTACCGTAGTAATTGCCCAGCTGAAGGTCAGCAGGTTTGAGTCGAGCGGTTAGTTTATTTTGCTGGGTCAGGTGATAGATATGTGCCAGATCCTGGCTGCTGATATCAATGGTGCTGTCCATTGTCTGTAAAGCTGTTTGCAGGTCATTTTCATTCAGGCTCTCCTGCCGGGTTTCCTGTGCATCATGGCTGGCAGCTACTGGTGCTGCATGGCGCACAGCGAGAGAGGCAGGATAACGACGCCAGCTAAAGGCATAGTTAAATACAATGGCAATAATGACTATGGTGACTGCGTTCAATAAAACCGGGGTGAGCGCATACTGAAAACCCAGCGCCTGCAGATTTGCACCGCCAATAACCGCAGTAAGTGCCGTTGCACCTCCCGGGGGATGAATGCAACGCAGATAATGCATACTGCCAATCGCCAGCGCCACCGCCACCGCCGAGGCGAAGAGCTGATCCGGGATCCAGCGTGCGCAGGCCACACCAATCACGGCAGAAACCAGATGCCCTCCCAGCACTGCCCAGGGTTGAGATAATGGGCCATGGGGCACGGCAAATACCAGTACGGCGGTAGCTCCCATAGAAGCCACTACCAGGGAAACCGCCTGTAGACCGAGGAACTGCTGGCTAATGAAAGTAACCGTCAAAATGCCAGCCAGCCCGCCTGTGGCTGATACCCATTTCTCCAGGTGTCCCGTTTTGTTACTCTCCAGGCCTATAAATTGGGCGATGGCGCTCATGGTGTGGTTAAGAAATTTCATAAAGTAACTATATAAGTTACTTTTGATATAACACAAACGATTTTTATTGGACATTAATATCGAAATAACCGATATTAATGCCATGGATATGAATCAGGTCAGAACTTTTCTCGCCGTGGCAGCCAATGGTAGTTTTCTTGAAGCGGCCACGCGGTTGCACGTTACACAGTCGACAGTGAGTAGTCGCATTCAATCGCTGGAAGCTTATCTGGGCGCCAGCCTGTTTGTGCGTAACCGTTCGGGGGCAACGCTGACACCTGCGGGCAGACGTTTTGTGCATCACGCCAAAGCTTTTATTCTGACCCTGGAGCAGGCACGCCATGATGTCGGTTTGCCCAGTCGCTATCGAGCCAGCATTACCATAGGTGCTCGTATTGCATTATGGGAAATACTCCTGCCTCGCTGGGTGGGTGAAATGCGGCGCACCTCGCCGGATATTTCCATTCGCAGTGAAATTGGTTTTGAAGAAGACCTGATGCGTCGCGTCATCGAGGGCACCATGGATGTGGCACTTATGTATACGCCGCAGCACAGCCCGGGTATTCATGTGCAGCACCTGTTTGATGAGACGCTGGTATTGCTGACCACTGACCCGAATAAACCCTGGCCCGATGAAGATTATATTTATGTTGACTGGGGTCCGGCATTTTATGCTCAGCACAGCAGCAGTTACCCTGATCTGGAGCGCCCGGCCCAGGTGGTGAATATTGGCTGGCTAGGTGTTCAGATTATTCTGAGTATTGGCGGTTCCTGTTTTGTGCCGGTTCGCATGGCCGAGCCATTGATCCGTGCGGGGCAGTTGTTTCATATGCCTGATAGCCCGCAGTTTAAATTGCCAACTTACATGGCCTATCCGCGTAATAGCGATTCCCCGGTGCTGGACCAGGTGCTTAACAGTTTGCGGAAACAGGCTGCTATTGAACAGGAAAAAGCAATAGCTAGTGGGATTGTGCTGGAGTGATGCTGCGCCGATGGTTAAGTGAATAACCCAATAATATACAGGCCATGCATAAAGCTGGCGGCATTAAAGCTGTTTGATTTTTTCTAGAATAGCTTGCGCATGGCCATCCGCCGTTACGCCATATTCCACATCAACCAGTTGGCCCTGTTTATCAATGATGAATGTAGAGCGCACTATGCCCATTTTCTTTTCGCCATTTTTTTCTTTTTCCTGCCATACGCCATAGGCTTCACATAATTCACCAGTGGTGTCTGCCAGTAACATTATTTTAAGATTGTATTTATCAATAAATGTCTGGTGCGATGCGCAGTCATCTTTGCTGACGCCAATAACCACCGTATCTAATGCGGCAAATTCATTAGCCAGTGCGGTGAACTGGTTGGCTTCGATAGTGCAGCCTGGGGTGTCATCTTTGGGATAAAAATATAAAACCAGATTTTGTTTTCCCTTGAAATCACCCAGGCTGATAGTTTCATTATTTTCGTTTACGCTGCTGAAATTGGGTGCTGCCTGTTGAGCATTTAGCATGTTGCACATCTCCGGGGGGAATTGGCTATGAATTATAGCAAGCTGTCATTCTGCCATAAGCATTATGCTGATAATCCACAGTTCGAGTGGGTCATATTAGTTGCTTAAGCCTGGTTTATATGATGCTGGGTTTCTGCGGCCATTAGCGAGCTAAATTTTTTCCAAAAAAAAGCCAAACATAAAGTTTGGCTTTTTAATTTTTATGATGGGCAGGTATTAGTAGCTGCCCAATCCCATTTTGATGTAACCGGTTGGGCAAACATCCTGGCAGATGTGGCAACCGATGCATTTTGTATAGTCTGTATCTACATAACGGCCAATGGTACGTTCATCTTTCTTCACCCGGAAGATGGCATCCTGTGGACAGTAGATAACACAGTTGTCACACTCAAAGCACATGCCACAGCTCATGCAGCGATCAGCTTCTTTGCGTACAGACTCTTCGTCCAGGGTTGAGAAGCGTTCTTCAAAGTTGCTCAGTACCTGTTCGGGGTTCAGTTCAGTTTCTTTGCGTTTATTGATTGCATTGAAATCGAAGTGTCCCAGGAAGAGTTCGTCGGCACCAATGATTTCTGCATCAGAGCGATCTTCGTAGTTATGAATCGCAAACCTGGCTTCATTAGTGCCGCGGGTTTCGCCCTGTGTGTATTCTTCTGGCGTCAGGTTGTGGCGCGCCAGTTCCTCACTAATGCTGAAGTGATGTGAGTCAACTTTCGGACGTTTTGCAATTTCTTTGCCTTTCAGGAAGTTGTCGATACCTTCAACAGCAACCGATGCCTGACCGATGGCCGTGGTTAACAGGTGAGGACGAACCGCATCACCGGCGACAAACTGATTTTCCTGGCCCATGACGCGATAGGTGGCATCGGCATCAATCAGCTTGCGACCATTGTCCAGGTATTCCAGGCCTTCGTAGTCGCCCTGCTGACCAGTCGCACCAACGATCAGCGTGCATTCGATTTCAAAAGCCTCGTCTTCTTTAACCGTCAGCTTGCCATCGATTATGGCGGTTGGTGCAACTTTCAGTGCTCTGGCGCGACCATTGTCGTCCAGCATAACTTCCATGGGTGACAGGCTGTCGTGAATTTCAACGCCTTCATCAATAACCGCTTTCAGTTCGTGGGGTGTACAGGGGGCTTCTGAAATGGGGCGTCGATAGGTAACCCAGACATCGGCGGGTTTGCGTTTGTCGGCCATCGCCGGATCGTGAACGGTTTTGCCCAGGATAACGTTTTCAGGTAAATCAGCTTCAGGCACATCGTCGATGTGACCGATACGTTTGGCAACCGCCAGTACGTCCATCGCTGAGTCACCCGCACCAATAACCACGATGCGGCCCGACAGGTATTTTAATTTGCCGTTGTTGTAGGCGCGCAGAAAGGCCATGGCGTCAGTACAGTTAGGCGCGTTTTCACCACCGGGTACGGGAACGCCACGACCGTCTGGAGTGCCGATGCCCCAGAAGATGACATCGAAATCTTTGTTCAATTCTTCAACGGACACATCGCGACCTACGCGAGTGTTGGTGCGAACTTCCACACCCATATCGAGGATGCGCTGAATTTCTGCGTTCAGTTTGTCACGTGGGGTACGATAATCAGGAATGCCGTAAACCATCATGCCGCCGAGTTTTTCATATTCTTCAAACAGCGTTACACCGTGGCCGAGCTGGCGCAGGAAGTAAGCAGCCGCAAGTCCGGCAGGTCCGCTCCCGACGACGGCGACTTTTTTGCCAGTATCGGCGCCCGGTGCAGGGAACTTGATGTTGTTTTCGATGGCCCAGTCGCCGATGTACTGTTCAACCGAGTTGATGCCAACGAAGTTTTCCAGTTCGTTACGGTTACAGCCGTCTTCACAGGGCGCTGGACAGACACGGCCCATAATCGCCGGGAAGGGATTGGACATGGTCATGCGCTGGAATGCGTATTCCTGCCATTCCATGCCTTCGGGCGGGGTGTCGATACCGCGCACAATGGATAACCAGCCGCGGATATCATGGCCAGATGGGCAGCTACCCTGGCAGGGTGGTGTTTTGTGAACGTAGGTTGGACAGGCGTAAGATTCACCAATAGTAATGGGTTCCTGATTCCACTTCTTTTTAATGTCATTGTCGGTGGTGGAACGATCTCTATCTTCGAAGCGACGATATGTGAAGTTTGATTGTGTCACTTTAGTTTGTCCTCTAACGCGTGCGCGGAATTAGCTGTTTTACTGTATAAATGGGAACGCGTAAATATATTAGAAGAAGCCGATTTATTCAACCGCAAATCAGTAGTGGAATTGGAAAAAACGGGGCTTTGTGACCAACGTACAGCTAGCGATGACAATGGTTCTCATTAGGGGGGCGGGAAGCAATAAAATTGATGCCTGTATAAGGGAAATAGACCTGGTTTTTTTAAGGTTTATCCGGCTTTCCAAATTGCTTGAGATATTCGCTGGCCAGTGATTTAGCCTGGGTTTTCTCATCATCATCCAGTTGTTGCAAAGCATACAGTCGATTGCGTTCAGCATTTTCCAGTCCCTGTTGGGCGGCGACATAAAACCAGGCATAAGCGATTATATTATCTTTGCGCGTGCCCTGGCCCTGATAATACATGCGTCCCAGATTAGCCTGGGCATCAATCGCGCCCTGACGCGCGGCTTTATCATACCAGCGAAAGGCTTCATTCAGGTCGATTGGCACACCCAGACCTGTTTCATGCATATGACCGAGATTGAACTGGGCGCTAACATGATTTTTTTCAGCAGCCCGATAATACCAGCGTAAGGCCAGTTCATGATCCTGTCTTAGCCCAAGCCCTTTGGCGTAGAGAACGGCCAGATTGTATTGTGCATTGGGATTATTGTTTTTTGCGGCGCGACGAAACCACTGCTCGGCCTGTTTGTAGTCCTGCTCAACGCCCAGGCCTTTGGCGTACATTCTGCCCAGACGGAGCTGGGCATCTGAGTCATTTTGTTCGGCTGCCTGTAAAAACCAGTCATAGGCCTGCTGGTAATCCTGGTCGACACCTTTGCCTTCGCTGTGCATAACGCCAAGGTTGTACTGGACTTCACGATCACCTGCTTTGGCCAGGGGTGTCCAGAGCTGGATGGCTGCTGCGTAATGCCCCTGTTTATATGCAGCCAGTCCGTCTTCGCGATCACCCGCCAGGCAGGTGTTTAGTGTCAGCACGCATAAAAATAATAATGCGGTGGCAGGATGAGATTTTATTTCCATTATGCAGAAGTAGTCGGCCGGTTATGACAATAGTTTAGTACCTGTTGTAAAAACTGGTGTCTTTGCGGGTCAGTTGTCAGCAGGGTTTCGTCGATAATGGGTAATTCCGGGTAGTGGTCGAACATTGCCTGGGCAAACAGACCGCGATTATTTGTTGAGATGATTTCGCCATGATCAAAAACGGGGATGTTACGGATGCCGCAACTGGGGGATTTGCTTTTGAAAACATAGCCGCAAATGCCACTGAGCAGAAGGGGTTTATGTTTGCAGAATGCGTACATCTGTGGGCTGATATCTAATGCAGGATTATCCCGGCCGGTCATGGCCGGGCGTTGTGGCGAGCCGGTAAGCTGTACTGCGGGCCGGGGAACGCTGAGTCCAATTTCGACTTCAGGGCATACTGGAATGAGTTCAGCATGCTGCAACAGGAACTGGTGAATATCGGCAAAGTGTTTCAATGCGCCGTCATAGCGCACCTGCTGACCAATGATGCAGCCGCTAATCGCTATTTTGGGTTTGTGTGTATCATCGTCCATTGACGCCTCAGACTTAAGCTTTTGATCCCATTTTAATCGCCTTTTCCCGAGTTTTATTGGCTTCGACAGCCTGCTGGCCTGCATCCCATTTGGGCATGGTTTCCGGCCAGCCAAAACTGTGCTGCTGGATAAGATCACACAGTACCTGAATGTGTTCCGCATCGTCATTCAGCGCGGGAATATAGGTAAACTCCTGGCCGCCTCGATTGATGAATATCTCGCGATTTTCCATATTGATTTCTTCCAGTGTTTCCAGACAGTCAGCCGCGAAACCGGGGCAAATAATATCAACGGATTTGACGCCATTATGGGCGAGCTGTTTTAAGGTGACATCGGTATACGGCTGTAACCATTCTTCTTTGCCAAAGCGTGACTGGAAAACGACGCGCCACTGAAAATCTTTCAAGAGTAATTTTTCAGCAACCAGGCGTGCGGTTTTCTGACAGTGGCAGAAGTAGGGGTCACCGTTTTCAAAATAGCGTTTTGGAATGCCATGGAAAGAAAATAGCAAGACTTCGGGTTTGCGATCGAGGGCATCCCAGTGGCGCAAAATACTTTTGGCCAGTGCGTTGATGTAACCCGGATTATCATGATAGCTGTTTATAAAACGCATATCCGGTAACCAGCGCCAGTTACGTAATTCTTCAGTGACCGCATCAAATACAGAAGCGGTGGTGGTCGATGAATACTGTGGATACAGGGGTAATATAAGTAATCGTCGTGCGCCTGCCTTGCGCAAACCGCGCAGGCCTTTGGTAATACTCGGCTTGCCATAGCGCATTGCGACATCGACCAGTATGTTACCGCGAATTTGTTTTTGTAACTGTTTCTCGATTAATTGCGCCTGTTTCATTGAGGTGGCAATTAACGGGGAACCCTGGTCGGTCCAGACACGTTGATAGAGTTTGGCAGATTCTGCGGGGCGTTTACGTAAAATGAAGCCGTGTAAAACGAGCCACCATATTGCTCGAGGTATTTCCACAACGCGTGGATCCCAGAGGAATTCTGCCAGATATTTTTTTAAAGCTTTCGGCGTTGGTGCTTCAGGAGAGCCGAGATTAACCAGTAAAATGCCAATACGTTCCTGGGGGCCATGTAAATAATTTGGGTCTTTCGATATAGTCATAATGTGTGAGAATAGAGCGTAAGTGCGCGTGGATAAAGCATAAAATATCTGTGTTAATTTACACTACTTTTAGTGCTAGCGTATACAATCAACACATGATGCAAGTCTTACAGTCACAAATGTTTATTTCTTTGTCGGCCTGGAAACTACGTTATCAGGTTTAAATTACCAGGAGTAGAAAATGCCAATCAAACTGGCGGTGCCAAATGAAATTATGCCGGACGAACGACGTATTGCGCTGGAGCCGGGCGTGGCTAAACGTTTGATCGATATGGGCGTTGAGGTTTGCATGGAGAAAGGCGCAGCCCTGTCGGCGCATTTTTCCGATTCGGATTTTGCAGGCGTGACCATTATCGATACCCCCGAAGAATTGTATAAAGGTGCAAATCTCATTTTTAAGGTGCAGCCACCGACGCTGGAAGAGCTGGATATGATCGAGGATGGCGCCACGGTTGTTGGTTTCATGCAGCCGCACAAAAATAAAGAACTCACCGAAAAAATGTGCCACAAGGGGTTGATCAGTTTGGCGATGGAGCTGGTGCCGCGAATTTCCCGTGCGCAATCGATGGACGCTTTATCATCACAAGCGGCCATTGCCGGTTATAAAGGTGTCATCATGGGGGCCGATCTGGCCAGTGTGTTTTTCCCTATGCTCACTACCGCGTCCGGCACCATTCGCCCGGCAAAAGTTCTGGTCATTGGTGCCGGGGTTGCCGGCTTGCAGGCCATTGCGACTGCCAAACGTCTGGGTGCTGTGGTGGAGGCGTATGATGTGCGTCTGGCCACGCGGGAGCAGTGTGAATCTCTGGGCGCCAGGTTTATTGATACCGGCGTATCAGCCGATGGTGAGGGCGGCTATGCGCGCGAACTGACCGATGAAGAAAAACAGCAACAACAGGACGTGCTGGCCAAACATATCGCTCATTCCGATGTGGTGATTTCAACTGCGGCCATTCCCGGTAAACCCTCGCCAAAAATTATCAGCAAAGAAATGGTTCATGATATGAAAATTGGTGCGGTGATTGTGGACCTGGCATCGGAAGGGGGTGGCAACTGTGAGCTAACCCAGCCCGGCGAGACCATATTTATTGATCACAGGGTGACTATCGCCGGCCCGCTGAATGTAGCCAGTCAAACACCGGTGCATGCCAGTGAAATGTATGCTCGAAATTTGTTTAATCTGATTTCGCCGTTTATTACTGAGGATGGCAATCTTGAACTGGACTTTAATGATGAAGTCATCGCCAAGTCAGTCCTGTTATGTGAAGGCGTGGTTAAGAGTACGCGACTGCGGAGAGAGGAGATAACCCGATGATCGAAGGTTTCACTGCGCTGTATATTTTTATGCTGTCTGCATTCACCGGCTATGAGGTGATTAGCCGGGTGCCGGTTATATTGCATACGCCGATGATGTCAGGCTCTAACTTCGTCCATGGCATTGTACTGGTGGGCGCCATTATTGCGATGGGTCATGCGGAAACCGGACTCGAGCAGTTTATTGGGTTTATTGCTGTGGCGCTGGCGGCGGGTAATGCGGTGGGTGGTTATGTGGCCACCGTCAGAATGCTGGAAATGTTTAAAAGCAGCAAAAAGGGAGAGGCCTGATGTCGACCTTTATTGAGATTGTTTATTTTGCTGCCGCGGTTTTGTTTATTCTGGGGCTAAAACAAATGAGTTCCCCGGTGACGGCGCGAGGCGGGATTGTCTGGGCGGGTGTCGGCATGGTGGCGGCGTCACTGGTTGCTTTTCTGGAGCCTGGGGTTCTGGCGCATCTGAGTAATGTCGTTTTAATTGTGATCGCCATCGCTGTGGGATCGGCAGCCGCTTATGTCACAGCCAAACGGGTACAGATGACCGATATGCCGCAGATGATTGCCATCTATAACGGCATGGGTGGTGGTGCTGCTGCAGCTATCGCGGCCGTTGAACTGGTCAAACTCGCGGGTGGTGATCATTCGCTGGGTGCCACGGTTCAGGTGCTGGCGGTACTGGGTGGGCTGATCGGTGCGGTATCATTTTCCGGTTCGGCCATTGCGTTTGCCAAGTTGCAGGGGCTGATTCGTAAAACTATCCGTCTACCGATGCAGGGCATGGTGAATTTGAGCCTGTTTGTTGCCACTTTGATTGTCGGTGGCATTATCGGATTTGGCACTGGCGCCAGCATCGAAATGGTATTGATCTTTTTTGTCATGGCGCTGGTACTGGGTGTACTGGTCACTCTGCCGATCGGTGGCGCTGATATGCCCGTGGTGATTTCATTATTCAATGCATTCACGGGTTTGGCAGTAGCCTTCGAAGGTTTTGTGCTGGAAAACGCAGCGATGATAATTGCCGGCACCGTGGTGGGTTCTTCCGGCACCCTGTTAACTCAGTTAATGGCCAAAGCGATGAATCGGCAGATTTCCAAGGTGCTGTTTAGCAGTTTTGGCACAGACAGCGGTGTTGCCGTAGAGGAAGATATCGAAGGCTCGATGAAAGAAATCGAGGCGAATGATGCCGCTATCATGATGGCCTATGCGGAAAAAGTGGTGATTATTCCGGGCTACGGCATGGCGGTCGCACAGGCGCAGCACAAGGTGCAGGAACTAACCCAGTTGCTGGAAGAGCGGGGGATCACGGTCAAATTCGCCATTCACCCGGTCGCGGGGCGTATGCCGGGTCACATGAATGTGCTGCTGGCGGAAGCGGGTGTCGAATATGACAAGATCATGGATCTTGATGAAATCAATCCGGAATTTCCCACGGTTGATGTGGCGCTGGTTATTGGCGCTAATGATGTGGTTAATCCAGTCGCCAGAACAAATCCTGATAGCCCCATTTATGGCATGCCGGTACTCAATGCAGACAAGGCGAAAAACTGTATCGTTATCAAACGCGGTAAAGGCTCGGGATTCTCGGGCATTGAGAATCATCTGTTCTATGCGGACAATACCCGCATGTTGTATGGTGATGGCCAGAAAGCAGTGGGCGAACTGGTCGCCGGGCTGAAACAGCTATAAATCCAGTCGTTTGAAGATGTAGTCACAACGGATGGAGCGGGCGCCATATTTCATGGCGCTGGCAAAAGTGGTAATCTTGCACTCCGGATATCCCCTTTTCAGGTGATATCCGGAATAGTGCGAAAAGTCGTATTATACTTAAGGTGTTACCTTAAACAAAAATCCCCCCCTCGGTTTGATTGGATATTAACTAACAAATGAGAATAGCGTGCAGCCAAACAGTGAAGTATTGAAGCTTTCCAAGCAGGGGAAAAAACTGATGAAGCAGCGTCGTTTTCACGATGCTGAAAATGTTTTTCTCGAAGCGCTGGAACTGGAACCCAATAATAGTTATATCCTGGTTGGTCTTGGGGATCTGTATCGTATTTCCAGTAAATTTGGCAAAGCCATTAGCCATTATTCCCGCCTGTTGCATGAAGATGAAGGCAATGTGTTTGCTTTGCGCGGTATCGGTGACTGTTACCGAGGTTTGCGCCAGCCTGACAAGAGCATTGCCTTCTGGACACGCTACCTGGAAATTAATCGCGGTGACGTGCATGTGATGGTGCGTCTGGCCGATGCTTATAAAAGCATGGGTGATGTGGATAAATCGGAAGAACTGTATTTGCAGTCCATCGCCATTCAACCCGAAGACCGTTATGCGTTGATGGGCCTGGGTAATCTTTATTACAAATCCCGAGATGATGATCGAGCACTGGGCTATTTCGAAAAGCTATTATCGCTTGATGACCGCTATGTAGCAGTGCTAACCATGGTGGGTAATATTTATCAGCGGCGCAGCGATTATGAACATGCGGAAAAATATTATCGCAAAGCGGTAGAACTCGAGCCCGATAATTCCTATGCCTTATATGGGCTGGGTAACTGTCAACGCGGTGCCGGTAATCTGGATGAAGCTATTGAGTTATGGAATAAAATTCTGGCGAAAGAACCCCATAACCAGAATATACTCAGTCGTCTGGGCGATGCATGGTTTAATAAAGGCGATGTGGATAAAGCGCATAATTTATATGATCAGAGTCTGGATATAGATTTTGATGCGTTTGCATTGATTGGCCTGGCGCGCATTTATCGTAATGAAGGAAATTTCGTCGAAGCAGAAGCCTGTTGCAATCGGGTGCTGATGGAAAAGCCTGGCTTTGAGCGGGCCATTGAAGAATTATCGATGGTGTTGATTGATAAGGATCGGGCGAATAAATAATTAATGGTTTAGTATGTTTTTTTTAAAAGACCAGGGTTTTTATCCTGGTTTTTTTTGGTTTGAATTGTGGGTCGTTTTTAACGTTTTTGTTTCGCCTGTTGGCGGGTTACTTCTTTGTCAACAGCGACAAAGAAGTAACCAAGAAAACGCCGCCCCAGGTTACTTGCCCTAAATGCGGTGCATTTGGGTTCCCGGAAATTGTGGTTAGGTTCTTATTGTTAGTAAATCAGATTTACAAATACTGCTCTTTCGCCGGGTCGTTCAGATGCGCTGTCCTGGCTTATCAGAACTCAAAATCGCGTCCTGCGATCTTGCCCCTATTCTGTTGCAATTTCCGGCAAGTAACGAAGGGTTTTTTTCTCAGCTTTGGAGTCTGTGTTTTTTTAATTTCCCTTCACAGGTTGCCGAGCATTGTTTTATAACAGGGACAATCCACCAGGGAAGGTGGATTGAGTTTTGTTGAGCAGGGATGCGAATCAAAACGACCCGGCAACGAAGACTATATGGTGAAATGAAAACTTAACTTCCAAAAAATTCGATACAATGCTCGGAGCTTTCAAACTGTGCTGGGACGGCATTCTTTTGGTTACTTTTCTGTTGCTGAAGATAGAAAAGTAACTCGCCAACAGGCGAAACAAAACCGTTATAAAAGAAAAACCCAACCACCAATAAAGCCAGAAAATATAACCAGTAAAATCTATATTTATTTCCAGGCAATAATCTTAATCTAACACCCGATATTCCCCCGGCTCAATCCCATCCAGCGTCCACTCCCCAATTCGATACCGAATCAGGCGTAAAGTAGGAAACCCTGCAGCGGCCGTCATGCGCCGTACCTGCCGATTACGCCCTTCTTTTATAGTTAGTTCAATCCAGCTGGTAGGAATGTTTTTACGGAATCGCACTGGTGGATTTCTGGGCCAGAGATTTTCAGGTTCTTCGATTCGTCGGGCTTTTGCGGGTCGTGTTAAGCCGTCTTTTAATTTTATGCCATGTTGCAATTGCTCAATTGCATCATCTGAAATATCGCCATCAACCTGTACCCAGTAGGTTTTAGCCATTTTATTTTTTGGGTGAGTGATTTTATTTTGTAACAGACCATCATCGGTCAGCAATAACAATCCTTCGGAGTCGTGATCCAGTCGACCGGCCGGATAGATTTTTTTATGTGGAATATATTCTGCCAGTGAGGGGTGGTTGTCGTCAGGGCTGAATTGACAGATGACGCCATAGGGCTTGTTAAATAAAACCAGCGTAGACATTTTGTCTTATATAGACTGCAAACTGAGCCAGCGCTTGCGGCGAATATTGCTGGCATCAAGTCGATCAAATAATTCGTGGAAAGCATCTTCATTGATGCCGTGCCAGCGAATATCCTGTTGATGATTGTCAAATTCCGCATCGGTAACGATGGTGGTGAGTTGTTTGTTCATGGGTAAAATTTGCTGGTGCTCATTGACCAGATTCTGAATGCGTGCCGAGCCGCGAAATTTCATTTTTGAAATGTTGTCGATGTTTTCCAGGATCGATTCAACGGTTTCATATTTTTTAAGAATATTTGAAGCCATTTTGTAACCGATGCCCGGGATGCCCGGAATGTTATCGATCTTGTCGCCGGACAATGCCAGCATGTCGGCAATTTGTTCCGGTTTAACGCCGAAGTGTTTTTCAACGCCTTTGTGATTTAACACATTGCCGCGGGCAAAATCCCACCAGGCATCTTTGTCGCCGGTGATGAGCTGAGTAAGGTCTTTGTCGGCACTGACAATGGTGATATCGTAACCTTCGTTGCGCAGGCGAGTTGCCAAAGTGCCAATAATGTCGTCTGCTTCGTAGCGGTTGCTGCCGAATTCTGCAATACCTGCAGCGCGGCAGAATTCGCGGCAATATTCAAATTGCACAATGAGTTCTTCAGGTGCGGGTGGTCGATTGGCTTTATAGTCGGGGAAAATTTCACAGCGATAGGAATCGGTCTGGTGCGAATCAAATGCACAGGCAATGTAGGCGGGATTTTTTTGCTGGATTAGCTGAAACAGAAATTCAGTAAAGCCATAGACCGCATTGGCAGGGTTGCCATCGGTATCCGTAATGGAATCGTCATACACGTGCCAGGCACGGAATATATAAATACTGGAGTCGATGAGGTAGGCGCGAGGTTTTGGCATCCGGTTATTTTATACTAAAAGCCCGATGTAAAAACACGAAAGCCTGAAGTTTTTAGGCCTTCGCCGAATGACTTTGCACTAGCCTCTATAATGTCGCCAGAACTTCCAGGTCTTTTTTAACCTGCGCCACAGAATTGTTGAAGTCCGTCTGTTCCTGTTGATTGAGTTCCAGTTCAATGACTTTTTCCATGCCATTTTTTCCCAGTACCGTCGGTACGCCGATAGCCATATCCTTGCAACCGTATTCGTTGTCGAGCAGGGCCACTGACGGCAGGATGCGTTTGCGATCATTGACGATAGCATCCACCATGACCGCCACGGCCGCTGCCGGGGCATCGAAAGCGCTGCTGTTCTGGCGCAGTGCCAGGATTTCTGCACCGCCGTTGCGGGTGCGATCAACAATGCCGTCGAGCGATTTTTTATCTAGAAAATTTTCCACTGGAATACCGGAAATAGTGGTATAGCGCATCATCGGCACCATGGAGTCGCCATGCCCGCCCAGTACCATGGCATCGATGTCCAGCGCGGAATAACCGGTTTCCAGTGAAATGAAACTGGCCATGCGGGTGGAGTCGAGAACACCGGCCTGCCCAAAAATGCGACTTCGGTCCCAGCCGGTTTTTTGCCAGGCTCGGTAGGTCAGGATGTCGACCGGATTGGAGACGAATAGCATCATCGCATCGGGGGCAAATTTCAGTGTGTTGGCAACAATCTCGTCAGTGACCTTGACGTTGGTGGCCATCACATCGGAGCGTGACATGCCGGGTTTTCTGGGGATACCGGCGGTGACGATAATGAGATCCGAGTCGGTCATTATTTCCGGGTCGGCACCGCCGCTGAGGCGCGTATCAAATGAAAATAAGGGAGCGCCTTCCTGGATATCTAGTGCGGCGCCCGATGCCGCGCCTTCATTAATATCCAGTAAGGCAATTTCGCCGCACAGATCTCTGGAGGCCATGAATTGAGCCGTGGATTCACCCACGCGCCCCGCGCCGACTACGGTAATTTTTTTCATCACGCATCCCTTTTTAAATGTGTTTTGCAACTACAGCTGAGTGTAGCAGTTGCAAGCGGGATTCGTTACTGAAGCCAAACCGGCTTAGACATGTTTGTGTTTAGCAACACCGCTTTCCAGCGCCGCCTGTGCTACAGCGGGTGGGATGCGTTCAATCAAGCGCGGATCAATCGGTTTGGGGATAATGTAGTCCGGGCCGAATTCAAGATGATCCAGGTTGTAGGCATCCAGCACTTCCTGTGGCACCGGTTCATGGGTGAGCGCACGCAGTTCGTTAACCGCTGCGATATGCATTTTCTGACTAATGCGGGTGGCGCCGGCATCCAGCGCACCGCGGAAAATGTAGGGGAAGCCTAGAACATTGTTGACCTGATTGGGGTAGTCGCTGCGCCCGGTGGCCATCAGTACATCCTGTCTAGTTTCATGGGCCAGTTCGGGTTTGATTTCCGGATTTGGATTAGACAGGGCAAACACGATAGGGTTGGGTGCCATGACTCGCAGCATATCGGGAGTCATCAGGTCGGGGCCGGATACGCCAATGAAAACATCCGCATCCTGCATGGCGTCCATCGCTGTACGCTTTTCCGTTTCCACTGCGAAATGCTGTTTATACTCGTTGAGTTCAGTGCGGCCGGTATGAATCACGCCATTGCGATCCAGCAGAATTAAATTTTCTTTTTTTGCACCCAGGCCGACCAGCAATTTCATTGAAGCAATGCCTGCGGCACCTGCACCCATGCAGATGATACTGGCGGTCTCGATATCTTTACCCTGAATTTCCAGTGCGTTGAGCAGGCCGGCGGCAATAATGATGGCAGTGCCGTGCTGGTCATCGTGAAATACCGGGATATCCAGTATTTCGTCGAGTTCTTTCTCGATTTCAAAACAACGGGGTGCCGTAATGTCTTCCAGATTGATGCCACCAAAAGTCGGTGCAATGCGTACCACCGTATCAATAAATTCGCGGGGAGTCAGAGCATTGACTTCAATATCAAATACATCAATATCGGCGAAGCGCTTGAACAGTACGGCTTTGCCTTCCATTACCGGTTTGCCGGCCAGGGCGCCCACGTCACCAAGACCAAGCACGGCGCTGCCGTCGGTAATGACGCCTATCAGATTGCCCTTGTTGGTATACAGGTAAGCGTCTTCTCTGTCTTTGGCAATAGCCTTGACGGGTTCTGCTACACCGGGAGTGTAGGCCAGTGATAAATCACGTTGGGTGTTACAGGGTTTGGTAATTTCGGTGGCGATTTTCCCGGGTCTGGGATGCTGATGATATTCCAGAGCGGCTTTTTTGTCTTTTTTCTTCATTGATGCTACTTGCTTGTGGGTACAGTGTGGCTGCGCATTTTAACACTTTGCCAGTGGCCTGTGTGTCATTATTTGGGGTCAGCCAGGAGTGCTGAAGGGTGGCGCAGGTTAATGAAGAAACCGGTTTTGTTGGGGTGCAACCAGCCACGTATTCTGGCAGTTTTATTGGGCAATAAGCGCAGGCTGTGTAAATCAAAATGCTGCAGGTCTTTTTTTGCAATGCGAATTTTTATCATGCCCGGACGATTGTTTAGCGGCATGTTGATCCACCAGGCTTGCTTACCCGGTTGCACAGACTGGATTTTACCCTGAATGCGTCGAAATCCCTGTTCACTGGTTTTGAGTTGTTCGGGCAATTTGATCTGGTATTGATTTAGTGACCAGATGCCCTGGCGCTGTTTTATGGCGGTGGCTTCTGAGCGGCGATAACAATCGGCCATGTGATCATTGGGTGGGGTGGTGTAGGCGGTGGCATAACCATTACGCAATAAAAAATCCTGCACGTTGTTGCCGTCGGGTAAGAACAGGTGTGCCAGGGTGCGGCGGTATTTATCAAACCTTTCCGTGCCGTAGCTCAGGCCGATATGGTTGTCATGCTGTTTGAGTAGTTTGCTGAGCGCGTTTCTGGCTTCGATAGCATAGGCTTGCGAGGGCTTGTTGTTGCGGGCGAGTTCAGGGGTGTCGATGCCGATCAGGCGGACTTTACGGCCATCGTTAAGCCTGATGGTATCCCCGTCATGCACAGATTTGACTGTCGCCGTTTCGTGGATCTGGAAAGCAGGGCAGTTGGCGCTGGCATGGGTAGAAAGCAGCCAGACACAAAAAAGGACGCCAAGCTGTAGCGTCCTTTTTTGAATATGCACAGGTTGCAATGCTCGTCTGGTAGCAGACTTACTATTTGCCACCAAAACGTTTGCGGAACTTCTCAACCTGGCCGCCGGAATCCATAATTTTCTGTTTACCAGTGTAGAACGGATGGCATTTTGAGCAAACTTCAATGTGAAGCGCTTCTTTGGTATAGGTTGAACGCGTAGCAAAAGTGTTACCACAACTGCATGTTACGTCTATGTCTTTGTATTCTGGGTGTATCTCTGGCCTCATCTCGAGTCCTCTAAATCAATTACTGTCCTGAACGGAGCCGCGTATATTACTCTTTTGGGATTTGTCCGGCAAGGGATTTTACTGCTTTTTTATCAGAAGTATCTGCTGGGAGGATTATTGTCCGCTGAGTCCACTGGTGAGTGGGTCGGATTTGCTGCTATATTCACCCTGTTCATAGCAAGGAGTCATACAGGTGAAATTGTTATTTAAAATGTTGTTGCCGCTGCTCATTATTGGTGGGGGATACGCCTATCTGCTGGGTGGTGGAGCCATGGGCGGTTTTGATTTAAAGAGTTTTCTGCAGCCCAAAGAAGATCGGTCGAAAGGTATAGAAGGCCTGGGTAATGCGGTGACAGATAAAAATGTTACCGTCTATCAATGGGTGGATGAGCATGGTCAGAAGCACTTCAGCAGTACCCCTCCTGTTGGTCAGGCGCAGGTCGATACGGTAAAGCTGTCTCCCGATGCCAATGTGGTTAAAGCCATCAGGGTTCCGGAAGAAGAAGAGGAAGCGAAACGTGGTTCGCAGGTGACCAGTGTCCGGAAGAACCCTTATTCACCAGAAGGGGTCAGGGATTTGATGCAGGATACTAAAGATGTTTCGAACATGATGAATGAAAGAGCGGCCGAACAGCAAAAAATACTCGACAGTCTTATGCAGCAGTCGAAGCCCTAGTTCGGTTCGAACAGGTTGATCAGGTCATTAAGGAAACGATAACCCAGTTCTGTTGGCCTGAGCCACTGCTCTTTCTGTTCCAGCAGGTTTTTTTCAATGGCTGACTGGATGGGAGACTGGAGTGCTGCCGTGTTCATTCCCGTGTGCTGTTCAAACAGACGCATATCAAAACCCCGCTTCAGGCGCAGCGCATTCAGCATGAACTCAAATATTCGTTCTTCTTCGTTGATCAACTGCTGGCCTGAGGTTCTGGCTGCAGGCTGAGCATGCAGGTATTCGCGGGGTTGTCTTAATTGCCAGTAGCGTTTGATGCTGTGATCGTCGGCGCGACTAATTTTACCATTGGCACCCGCCCCCAGCGCCAGGTAGTCGCCAAATTGCCAGTAATTCAGATTGTGCTGGCACTGGTTGCCGGATTTTGCATAGGCAGAAATTTCATACTGGTCGAAACCCTGTTTGGCTAATAGCGCCTGCCCCTGTTGCTGTAATTCCCAGATGGCGTCATCACTGGCCAGTGGCGGCGGCTGGTTATAAAACAGGGTATTGGGTTCTATGGTTAACTGATACCAGGAAATATGTGTCGGCCCAAGATCAATTGCGGTTTGTAAATCGGCCATACCCTGTTGCTGCGATTGGTCGGGCAGGCCGAACATCAGGTCCAGGTTAATATTTTCAAAACCGGCGTTAACTGCGGTTTCCATTGCGGCAAGCGCTTCTTTACTGTCATGTATACGGCCCAGTGCCTGCAGCTTTTCGTCGTCAAAACTCTGTATGCCAATGGACAAACGATTGATACCGGCAGCGCGGAATTCATTAAACTTAATCTGCTCAAATGTGCCGGGATTGGCTTCGAGAGTGATTTCCATGCCGGGCAGGCACTGCAGTCGTGCGCGGATACCGCTTAGCAATTGATCGATTGCCTGCGGCGAAAATAAACTCGGCGTGCCGCCACCGATAAAAACTGACATGATACGGCGGCCCCAGATCTCAGGTAAAACCTGTTCCAGATCTTCCAGTAGGGCGTTAACATATTCTTTTTCTGGTAATGCGGTTTCTGCAACATGGGAATTGAAATCGCAGTAGGGACATTTACGCACGCACCAGGGAATATGAATGTAAATAGATAAAGGCGGCAGGGTGGTAAATTCGGGCATGATACAGTCTTAATGGAATTGGTTTAGTTTAGCATTGGCGATGGCAGACAAAAAGTTATTACTCAGAGTAAGCGTCAAGCTGATGGCATGGGTCGGCATTGCGTTTATTGTTTATATTTTATTTTCAGGTTTAATGGGTAATGATAATGATGCCTCACAAGCTGAAATTCTGTTGCTTGATATTACTGATCTTAAACCCGGGCATATAAAATATTTTCCAGTCGATCGACGGAATGTGCTGGTGTTGTTTCGCACTGAACAGATGATCAGGGAATTGCAGGGCAGTAGTGCAAATAGAGCAGATGAGGAACTTCGATCGGTTATACCCGAGTATTTTGTAGCCTATGCCTATGATCCATTTTATGGCTGCAATGTAGAAATGGCCGAGGGATTTTTACAGTCCGTGTGTGTTGATGTGAAATATGACTTTGCTGGCAAAGTTTATCAATCGGATAAATCAGCTGTAGATTTAATCGTGCCTGAATATGAAATTATTGCAGGGAAATTTATCAAGTTACACCTTAATTGATTTACAGTCGTGTCATATTGGCGAGTTGTTCCGGGAATAAAAAAACCAGCATTATCATGATGGGTAAAACATAAAAATAGATATTCATTAATTTGCGGATTTTCTGATTGGCAGTTTCCAGTTCCATAAATCGATCACAAATCATTCGGCCTTTCAAGGTAATAATAATGCAGATAGTCAGGGTGACAAAAAAACTGGGTTCAGCAGATTCCGCAATATAGGCGCTAAGCAGTGTTATCGCCATGAGTAGTAACCAGATAACATCAATCGTTTTATTATGCAGCATAAAATAAAACCTCAGCGTAAAACATAAAGCAGGGGGAAAATGATGATCCACACCAGATCGATCATGTGCCAGTAAGTGGCAACGGCTTCCAGTCCTTCATGTTTTTCAGCGGTGTAAATTCCAGATTTAACCCGTAGCAATGCCCACAGAATGGCGGCACCACCCCAGGCAACATGGAGTAAATGATTAAACGTCATGTAGTAATAAACGCCAAAAAAAACATTGGTTTTTATGCCAATGCCCTGATCGGTATTCCATTGATACTCCCAGTGTTTGGTAATTAAATACAGGCCGGCTGCGGCGATCGCCAGCCATAACCAGCGTATGCAGATATCCGGCTGGTTTTTTCGGATGGCAACCATGGCTTTGGCGACAAAATAACTGCTGGATAGCAGAACCAGCGTATTCAGCGTACCGGCCAGGGTATTTAATCGCAGTGGCCCCTCGTTAAAAATTTCCGGGTAATGTACCTTGGCGAGAAAATAAGCAATGAACATAAATGCAAATTCGCTCATCTCTGAAAAGATGCCCACCCAGATGGGGATATTGCCAGGAATTCGATTGGGAACAGGCAGGCCCCTGGTTGAATAGTCCAGCGGGGTAGATGAACTTATAACTATGGCTTCGTCAGGCATGGCTTGCAGAACAGGTGTTTACTGGCAAAATAGCCTGTGGAAATGGGTGCCATTACATTTTGCGCAGGGTGGGATATGGCCCGCTTTATGAAAGTGCAGGTTTTCGCCGCATGCATCGCATAGTAATACACCTGGGCCGGTTATTTCACCCGTGTGGTATTCCGCCGTTTCGCCGGCGGCTTTTAATTTGGCGAGTTCAATTTTTGTCTGATCCGCTGCCTGTTTAAACTGCTCCAGTAAAAAATCCTCAATAATTTCCGTGTCGATGGCGAGCCATTTTTTGAAATCAGCGCCGGTTTCAGTCATATAGGAAGCTGCTTCCCTGAGGTCACGTTTCAGATATTGGGAAATTTTTTCAGCTTCCTCCTCGGTGAGTTCACCCAGCTCTGAAATTTTTTCACTGGTCGTATCGATCAGCTTATGCAGTATCGGGCCAGTTTTTTCCTTCAGTAGTTTCGCTTCCTCCATGGTGAGTTTGAGTAGTTTCTCATAGGCTTCACCCATGCCTTCAGTAGGGAAGCGGGTAGGGGACTGTTTGCTCATAATCTTTATCTCCTTTTCATATCTTTAAAAATACGCCATGAACATTTTTTATGCTTTGATCTTCAACAAGAGTTTCAATGCTGGTCGTTTAATATCAATAACTTAGGATTTCTCTGATTAAACACGGGTTTTAGTAAGTAAAGATATTGACTCGTATCAATATGAAACAGCATATGTGTCCTACACTTAAACAGATAAATGTTTAATTTTCTGCGGAGACGATTAATGAGTAACGATGTGAATTTTACCTTGCCCAAGATTTCAGCAGAGCGGGAAGATCAGACACTGGCTAAGCCCAAAATAATGAAAAAAATGGGTAAGAGTAAAATTTTTGCCGATGCGAATTATCCCTATGCCGAGAAAATGAACCGCAAGGAATATGAAAGCCTGAAAAAAGACCTGCAGATAGAGTTGCTGAAAATGCAGGGCTGGGTAAAAGAGACCGGACAGAAGGTGCTTATTCTGTTTGAAGGGCGTGATGCCGCGGGTAAGGGTGGCACCATAAAACGCATGATGGAACACATGAACCCCCGTGGTGCGCGCGTTGTGGCACTGGAGAAGCCCAGTGAATTTGAACAGGGACAATGGTATTTTCAGCGTTATATTCAATATATGCCCAGTGCAGGAGAAATCGTCATGCTGGACCGTTCCTGGTATAACCGAGCCGGTGTCGAGCGAGTAATGGGGTTTTGTAAGCCGGGTGAATATCTTGAGTTTATGCGGCAGGCGCCGGAACTTGAACGCATGCTGGTGCGTAGTGGTATCAAGCTGTTTAAACTGTGGTTTTCAGTGAGCCGAAATGAGCAGTTCAGACGGTTTCAGGGACGTCAGCACGATCCGCTGAAGCAATGGAAATTAAGCCCCATTGATCTGGCTTCACTGGATAAATGGGAAGACTATACCGAGGCCAAGGAGGCCATGTTCTTCTATACCGATACCGCCGATGCACCCTGGACCGTGGTGAAATCGGATTGTAAGAAAAGAGCTCGTGTGAATGCGATGCGATTTCTGCTGGATAGCCTCGATTATCCAAATAAAAACCCGGACATCGTTAAAGCACCCGATCCGCTCATCGTAGGATCTGCTGAAACTATATATGAAAAAGGCGAGCACACTCTGGAAGAGCCGCCGATTGTGGAAGATTTGCCGGAACCTGTTCATGAAGCTGATAAAAACAAGGAGAAGAAATAGTCATGCATAAAACTAAACATGCCCGGAAAATAGCGGATCGATTCCGTGAGATGGTGAATCAGGCGGGTGATTCTCTGTCAGATGAACATTATGATGAGCTGGCGCTATTAATCGAAGCAGGCATTGATACGGCTCTGGTTGAGCGGCTGGAAAAAATGGCAGATAAAATACAGAGCCTGGCGAAGTCGGTGCGTAATGATGCAGAATTTTATGACTGATATGTATTGAATGATGTGAATAGAACTGTGCTCGTGGATTACAGGCAAGTAGATATGGAGGTATTCATACCGAAATTCTGTCTTAGATAACAAAAGTCACATAATCTGGCAGTAAAAACTTATTAAACAAACTATCGTACTGGTGTTTTTGAATAGCAATCTGTTATTCAGAATGCTATAAAATACATAACCATAAAAATAAAACGGTTTAAAAACGATCAGGGATGAGATTTGTTAACAGCTACCCCCCATGAGTGTTTATGTCTCCAGAAGAAGTCCTTAAAAAAAATAACCGTCTTGAAAATCAACTCAGAATTTTGAGTCATGCTAATCGTGAGCTCAATACCGAATTGTCGCTGACAGCCATTCGTCGCACTCTGGTGCAGTATGGGCAGCAACTGGTGGCTGCCCGTGCAGGGGCAGCGGGTTTGCTGGAAAATCAAAAAATGGTGTTCAGGGAATATTTCGATGGTCAGGAGAAAATCGAAATGGATTACGTGTTTGAGTCAGGCCATGGTGTGCCCGGCTGGGTTGCAGACCATCTTGAACCGTATATTACCCACGATGCAGCGCATGACCCACAGGTTGTTCCAGAAATTCAGCAGGCACTGGATTTTACCAGTCTGGTGAATGTGCCAATTATTGATCACGAGAGCAAACTGATCGGTTGTCTCGAGATGCATGACAAAGCGGAAGGTGAAGAATTTAGTAGTCAGGATATCGAGATGCTGCAGGGGCTGGCGGCAGGTGCTGCCATTGCGATGCGTAATGCCCTGGCGCTGGAGCGGCAGCGCGCGATACAGAAAGAGCTGACTATTACCAAAGAGCGTTATCGCAATCTGGTGGAGTACACCAGTGACTGGGTATGGGAGGTTGATCAAACTGGCTGTTACACCTACGCCAGTCCAAAACTGGAAGCCATTCTGGGCTACCAGCCAACAGAAGTCATTGGCCGTACCCCTTTTGATCTGATGCCTGCAGGCGAAGCAGAAAGAGTTAAACAAATATTTTTTACTCAGATCGCTGAAGGTGAATTGCCGATACATCGTTTGATTAATACTAATTTGCATAAAAATGGCAGGAAAGTTGTGCTGGAAACCAGTGCTATTCCTGTTTATGACGACGCCGGCAAATTGAAGGCCTATCGTGGTATTGATCGGGATGTTACTGAAACATTCAAACAGGAGCAGAAAGAAAATCTTGCATCAATGGTGCTGGATAATACACCCGAAGGCGTCATGATTGTTGACAGCCATCTAAGGGTTATTTCGGTAAATCCCGCATTCACTTTTACTACTGGATATAGCTTTAAAGAAATGCAGGGCAAAAAACCCTCTCTTCTCAGCTCAGGGAAGCACGACAAATCTTTTTACCAGCAAATGTGGCAGCGCATTGATGAAATGGGGTACTGGCAAGGTGAAATCTGGAATCGTCGTAAGAATGGTGAAATATATCCTGAATGGATGAACATTAATTCAATTAAAAATGATGCTGGAGATGTTCTTTATTATGCTGCTATTTTTTCTGATATCAGTTCGCAGGAGCAAATTCGCCAACGCCTGCACACCCTGGCTTACTATGATGATCTGACGGGCCTGCCTAACCGGGAATTATTCAATGATCATCTGGATAATGCTCTGGCGCAAGCACATCGACATAATAAAAAACTGGCAGTGATGTTTCTGGATGTTGATCGCTTTAAAAATGTTAATGACACTCTGGGTCATAAAGTTGGCGACCTGTTGCTTCAGGCGGTAGCGGAAAATATTCGGCAATGCGTACGTGATTCAGACAGTGTTTCACGGTTTGGCGGCGATGAGTTTACGATCATACTCAATGATATTTCTCGACCAGAAGATGCGGTCAAGGTGGTCAGAAAAATAGTTGATGTACTTTCCAGGCCCATAAAACTTTCAGATGGTATGGAGCTGTATGCGACTACCAGTATGGGGATCTGTATTTTTCCAGAAGATGGCAATAATAGTGAACTGCTAATTAAAAATGCAGATACTGCAATGTATCGCGCAAAAGAAGCAGGGAGAAATAATTATCAATTTTACACCAGTGATATGAGTCAGGATTTTGCCGAACGTCTGATGTTGGAAAATGACCTGCGAAAAGCTGTAGAAAAAAATGAACTTAGTGTTGCCTATCAGCCACAGGTCAATCTGATAACAGGAGAAATCATAGGCTTTGAAGCATTGGTGCGTTGGCAACATGATACGCACGGCTGGGTGTCGCCGATGAAGTTTATTCCTATTGCCGAAGATGCCGGAATGATTTATCAAATTGGTGAATGGGTTTTGAAGCAGGCATGTCAGCAAATAAAAATATGGCGTGAAAAATTTGGTTTAAATTTGAGAATGGCTATTAATATATCGGGGCATCAATTATCCAGGCCAAAGGTGGTGGATTATATTGTTAATACCATAGATTGTTTGCAGCTTCCGCATGAAGCAATTGAGCTTGAGCTGACAGAAAGTTCATTAATGGATAATATTGATTCCGTGATTAGCGTCATGGATGCGTTAAATAAAACCGGCATCCAGCTTGCCATTGATGATTTTGGAACGGGTTATTCATCATTAAGTTATATAAAACGTTTTTCCATAGATAAATTGAAGATTGATAAATCATTTATTCAGGATATATCCAGTGAAAATAATGAGGCGGAAATTGTAACGGCTATTATCGCCATGGCAAATAATCTTGGTATTGAAGTAATTGCCGAAGGTGTCGAGAAGAAAGAAGAAATAGATTTTCTATACCGGCATGGTTGCAATGAAATACAGGGCTATTATTTTAGTGAACCAAAATTTCCAGATGAAATAGATAAGATGTTATTAGAGGGGAAAAGACTTGATGTCTAGTGGGTGTCGATTTAACAACGGGTTTTCAGGGGTGTTTATTAGCGGGCAATAGCGCTAAAAATAACAAATTTCGAATTGGAGGCAACGCAATCGACGTTGCCAAATATTTTTTTCAGAGCAAGGTCGTATCTTAAATGACGATTGCCGATCACTAGTAACTCACCCTGTTCGCGCAGCACTTTTTCTGATTGTTTAAACATGTTGATAGCTATCTGGTCGCCGACAGTATGTTGTTGGTGAAAAGGTGGATTGCATAAAACCAGGTCGCAGGCATCTGCTGTGAATTCAGATAAGCTATCAGATGCTATGAATTCAGCATGGTTGTTTTGAAGTGAGGCGTTATAGTAGTTGGTTCGGGCAGAAGCAATCGCCATAAATGATTCGTCGACAAAATATATTGTAGCATCGGGATTTTTCCTGGCGGCGGCTATTCCAACCACGCCATTGCCACACCCCAGGTCTATAATGTCTGTTGCGTCGGATTTTTCAGGAATGTGCTGTAGAAAAAATCGCGTACCTGTATCCAGCTTGTCTCGAGAAAAAACGTTGGCATGATTAATAATTAATAAGTCTGTATTTTCCAGTTGATATTGTGTTGGATATGGACTGACAGGGACGGCTAGTTTGGTATCTACAGTAACAAAGATGAGCCGGGCTTTTTTCTGCGCGCGAGACGTTGTTGTGGCGCCGATTATGCGTTCGAATAGCTTCCAGACGGAAGGGCTTAGTCCTTTAATCATGCCAGCCGCAATGATTGTGGTGGCAGATGTTATGCAGTGGCGAATTCGAATAAGCTCATCTTCAAGCAAGGCCAGCGTTTTGGGCGCTTTAATTAGCACCAGGTCAAATATTTCTGTGGGTGTGTCCAGGCTGGTAAGCAGATTTAAATTTTTAACAGGGATATTGTTGCGCTGATAGTTCAGGCGCGTGGCCTGTTGCGAAAGCCATGAATCGGACATAGTGTAAGGTGAAGCTGTATGCAGGGCAGTAGCCAGTGCGCCAAAGTTGTCATTGATTATCAAAATGCGTGAATTGGCTAGCGGCAGTGCGTTTTCGGCAAGGTAATGCAGGATATATTCATCAGCCGCATCCCAGGCACGCAGCAGTTCATTTTTGCGCTGAGGTAAGCGCTGGAGTTCAAAGCTGCCCTGTGGGATTACGAGTTTATTGTCCATGGCTAGCTGTAGTTGTTGAGATAAACATCGCGGCCCATTCTGGTAATCTGGAAATCAATCATGTTATTAAATATGTTCAATAAAGGCCTGAACTTGCTCTGGTCGTTTTCGATCTTGCTTAAACAAAAGTGTATGGCTTCTATACTGGAAAGGTAGTTGTCATCAGGGATTTTTCTTATTCGATAATTTGATCTGCTTTCGGGATCGATTTTGATGCAGGGTAGCTTATGTAAGTTGCGAGATAAGTGCCATATTTTTCTGGCCTTGCGCCAGTTGCCATCAATGAATATTAAATTTAAAGGGTTCTCTGGATATGTATTGACTATAGTTCTGCTGCTATCCACGATAAAGCCGTCAAGTGACAGAGTGTTTTCCCCAGGATATACCACGGCTGTCGAATGGGGGTATTGTTCAATTAACTGATTGAGCTTTGAGTGGCTGGAGAAATCCTCACCGATCCAGAGCTGTATTTTTTCCAGGTACAGTTTCGCAATAATTGCGCTACCCTTAGGATTGCTGGTTTCTGCAGGGTGCTGTAATACGATAATATTTGTCTGATTTTCTATTGCAGGTGACTGGCCGCAGATACAGGCTGCTTTAGCTTTATGGCATTGATAACAATAGGCGCGACTCATTGGAAAATAGTATCACAATTAAGCGGGCGGAAGGCTATGAGCTGGAGCTGGTGAAGCGATTTTATCGCCAGCATAAAATGCGGCCGCAGGTAGCTAAATCAGATGCTGTATATGTTGCGCTAAAAAACAGAAAAATTATTGCCGCGCTCAGGCTTTGTACGCATGAAGACGCCTGGCTATTGCGCAGCATGTGTGTGGGTCGTGATGATAGAAACAGCGGCGTCGGCAGTTATATGTTGTCAGCGCTGCAGGATATTCTGGCTGAGAAACCCTGTTACTGTTTCCCGTTTGAACATCTGGAAGGCTTTTATAAGCGAGCCGGCTTTGGCGATACGAATGTTGAGGAGATACCTGTTATTATTGCTGATAAATACCGCAAGTATTCTGACCAGGGCAGGAAAATATTACTGATGAAGTTCGGCTAAGGATTATTTAGTTATATTATTCTGAATGCGATTTGTTTTTTAGTAAATAAATAATAATAAACAGTGCCGGCAGGCCGAGGAACGACGAGTAAATATAAAAAGAAAAGTAACCATAGGCATCGACGATAATGCCGGAAAAGCCGGCGATGATTTTGGGGAATAAAGTCATTAACGAACTAAACAGGGCATACTGGGTTGCGGTATAGGCTTTATTGGTTAAGCTGGATAAATAAGCGATAAACACCGCAGTCGCAATACCACCGGCCAGACTGTCGGCGCCGATAACCACCGCCAGCATGCTAAGATCAGGGCCGATAGTCGACAGCAGAGCAAATAACATATTGGTGCTGATAACCAGTATGGAGCCGAGGAATAAAATTTTCATAATGCCATAACGCATTACCAGAATACCGCCCAGTGCAGCACCCGCCAGCGTAAAGAAAAAGCTAAATATTTTCGACACGCTGGCAATTTCTGATTTGCTAAATCCCAGGTCTAAATAAAACGGATTTGCCATAACCGCCATGGTGATATCGGTAATTCGATAGGTGCCGATGAGTAATAAAATGATTAGCGCATATTTGCCGCTGCGGCGGAAAAATTCAACAAATGGACTGATCACGGCGGCCGCAAACCATTCGGTGATTTTCTGTAAAACACCTTTTACATGAACAGTGTCTTCAATTTCACTGATCAGTTGTTCTTCTTGAGCCAGGGTGTCGGCTTGAATCGGGTGTTTCGGCTCGCGAATAATCAGCGTGGTCACAATACCAACACCGGTTAATGCGGCCATTGCCAGGTATGCCATTTTCCAGTTCATAAAATCGGCGATATACAGCGCGCCGGCACCGGCCGCCAGTGTGGCGAACCGGTAG
This sequence comes from Gammaproteobacteria bacterium, assembly GCA_026195895.1. Classification (GTDB taxonomy): domain Bacteria; phylum Pseudomonadota; class Gammaproteobacteria; order SZUA-229; family SZUA-229; genus JAPHRO01. The sequence goes on along the minus strand of JAPHRO010000026.1, from coordinate 64,464 downwards.
CCAAAAACATAAGTCGCTGCCATAGCCGCCTGATATTCTGCTTCCATTGCCTCGATACGGTAGGCATCGATAACAATATCTTGCGTGGCCGAGGAAAAGGCCACGATCAGTGCGTATACGGCAAATAGTTGAAGATGATTGCCGGGGCTTGTGTAAGCCAGCAGCAGCAATCCGATAGCAATACCTGACTGGGCCACAATTAACCAGCTACGGCGCTGTCCGAGCAGCCGTGTTATCAAGGGTAGCGGGATGCGATCAACAATCGGTGCCCAGAAAACCTTGATCGAATACATAATGCCAATCCAGCTAAAAAAGCCAATGGTGGTTTTGCTGACATCGGCATCACTTAACCAGGCGGACAAGGTTGAAAACACCAGCAGAAACGGCAGGCCAGCAGAAAAACCCAGAAACAGCATGACAATGATGCGGGGTTGGCTATAAACCTTAAGGGATTCCTGCCAGCTATGGGGGTGATTGTTTTCGGTGGGTAAATTCATTTATGTCTGGGTTTGTATCTCGTAATCATAATCAATGATTAACGGCGCATGGTCAGAAAATCGCTCGTCTTTGTAGATGCTGGCTTTCTTCACCGTGTCTTTTAATTTTGGTGTGATGATCTGATAATCGATGCGCCAGCCGGTATTGTTTGCCCAGGCCTGGCCTCGGTTGCTCCACCAGGTGTACTGGTGTTCGCGCTGATCAACCACGCGGAAGGCGTCGACATAACCGAGTTCATCAAATAAATCCGTCATCCACTGGCGTTCTTCAGGCAGGAAGCCGGAGTTTTTCTGATTGCTGCGCCAGTTTTTGATATCGATTTTTTTATGGGCGATATTCCAGTCGCCGCAGATGACGTACTCTCGTCGTTTGCGTCGCAGTTTTTGCAAATGCACTTTGAAGCGTGCCATGAAATCAAATTTCAGTGCCTGGCGTTCTTCCGATGAAGAGCCGGAATGCATGTACAGGGATATCACGCTGAGTTTATCGAACTGAATCTCGATGTAGCGACCTTCTTCATCGATATCGTGCATACCAATACCGTTAATGACTTTTTCAGGTTCGTGCTTGCTGTAGATGGCCACTCCGCTGTAGCCTTTTTTGCGCGCATCGTGGTAATAGCAGTGATAGCCCTGGGGGCAGAACACGGCATCAGTGAGCTGGTGTTCCTGTGCCTTGGTTTCCTGAATGCAGATGACATCGGCCCGCTGTTTTTTTAGCCAGTCAAAAAAACCTTTGCGTGCAGCAGCCCGGATGCCGTTGGTGTTTATAGATATGATTCGCATGAACAACAATAGCGCTTATAATTATGAATTCGACGTATTCTACAACTAAACAGGCAGGACCATGCAATATAACCAGAACCGCTTCATCGAACTGGCGCTTGAATATGATGTGCTGAAATTCGGTGAATTTGAATTAAAGTCCGGGCGCAAGAGTCCATATTTCTTCAATGCTGGATTATTCAATACGGGTAAGGCTCTGGCGGAGCTGGGGCGATGCTATGCGCAGGCGATCATCGATAGTGGTATCAAATACGACGTGCTGTTTGGTCCGGCCTATAAGGGCATACCCCTGGTGGCGGTAACGGCGATGGCGCTGTATCAGGATCATGGTCTGGATGTGCCCTATGCCTTCAATCGCAAGGAGGCCAAAGATCATGGTGAAGGCGGTAGTATTGTCGGCTCGCCGCTGGAAGGCAGAGTGCTGGTACTGGATGATGTTATTACTGCGGGTACCGCCATCCGTGAAGCTATCGACATAATTGATGCGGCTGATGCTACGGCAATCGGGGTGTTGATCGCGCTGGATCGTCAGGAAAAGGGAACGGATGATCGTTCGGCCGTCCAGCAAATCCAGGATGACTATGGCCTGGATGTAGCCAGTGTGATTGGTCTGCAGGATTTAATCCAGTATCTGCAGGAACAAGGCAACCAGGAAGAAATGCTGGATGCGATGAAGTTTTATCGGGCTGAGTACGGTATTAGCCAATAATGAGTTTGAGACCTATCGCCAGGGTAATGACTTCGTAGGTTCTTTTAATCAATCGATTGCCTTTGACTATGGCCAGATGGGCGCCCAGATAGCCGCCAATAAAGGACCCCAGCAACAGGGCGGGCAGCCACAGCCAGTAAATTTCACCCAGGATACCCAGGGTAATCGCTCCGGTCGCATTCCAGAACATACCCACCAGGATCAGGGTATAGGCGACGGCCGCCTTATAATCAAGACCGAACCAGCGTATCAGCCACAGGGTGACAAACAGACCGGTGCCTGATGTCAGTGAGCCATTGAGGGCGCCGATAATAAAAATTACCAGGCCGCCGAGAATGAATCCTGACGTGGTGCGATTTCTGGGTTCAAATTGCTGCCCCAGTCTGGGGGACAGCCAGGAATAGATCCCCAATCCCATGGTTAACAGGCCGAGCGCTATTTGCGCCGAACGATCGGGAATTTGTAAGATAATGTTGGCGCCGAGAATAACGCCGGGCATGCCGCAGGCAAGGATGAACAGAGCAAAATTTCGCTCCAGCCGTGAGCTTTTGAGATGGCGCAGGGTGGCACCTACGCCCAGTGCGATACTGGCCACTTTATGGGTAGCCAGTGCGATGCCAAACGGCAGGCCCAGAAAAATCAGGGCAGGTAGCTGTATGAGCCCGGCGCCTCCGCCGGCCAGTGCGGAAAACAGATTTGCCAGCAGGGAAATAACAAAGAGCAGGATATGATCGAGAACAGGCAAGGTGTTTCCATTCGATGAAAGTGTATTATTTTGCCATAGGTTGTTGATAGGGTAAGGGTTTTATTCAGCAAAAATAGTATTTGCTGTATATACTCAGGACGTAGAATTCAGTTATTGGAGATTAATTCGTTGTTGCTAGCTCGTTTCGTCGGCATTACGTTCATTTTATTTTCTGTGCTACCGGTTCATGCGGCACTCAATAAATGGGTGGATGATAAGGGGCAGGTGCATTATGGTGATCGCGTGCCTGCTGAATACCTGAAAAAAGAGCGCGCGGTATTAAATGAGCAGGGCGTCATTGTGCGTGAAACGAAAGCAGCGAAAACCAAAGAAGAACTATTAGCAGAAAAAAAAGAAAAAGCCCGTGAGATGGAAATCAAGCGGCAGAAATTAATTGAAGAAAAGAAAAAGGCCCTCCGTGACCGGGTACTGCTTGATACCTTTACCACTGAAAAAGATATCATGCTGGCACGCGATGCGCGTATTGATGCGGTGGATTCACAAATTAATCTGAGCGAAACCCTGATTAAAAATGATGAGCAAAAACTGAAGGATGTAAAGCAGCGTATCGAGTCTATTGAAAAATCAGGGCGGCAGGTACCGGAAAATTTACATAAAGAAGTCACCGCTGTCAGTCGCCAACTGGAAAATCATTATCAGTTTGTGGAAACCAAGACAGAAGAGCGGGAGCAGATATTAAGAGGCTTCGAACAAGATATAAAACGCTTCCGTGAGTTACAGAAAAAAAGAAAAGAAGAAGCTGAATTACGTCGGCTTGAACAACAGCAGCGTCTTGATTAGCGCATCCTTGTTAAATCGTTATAATTAGCGATCCTGTTCTGCTGTTGATCGACCATGACCCCAGATCGTCTCGAAACTATCATTGCCAGTCTAAATCACCGTCAGCCTGATCTAACCGTGCTGATGGAAAACGTTATCAAGCCCCATAATCTGGCGGCCGTTGCGCGCACAGCGGATTCCGTGGGGGCGCTCGAAGTGCATGCGATCACACCACGGAAATCTATAAAATTATCACAGATGTCGGCCGGCGGCGTACGCAAATGGATTAGCGTTCAGGTCCATGCTGATACGCCTTCGGGAATTAATTTCCTGAAACAAAAAGGTTATCAGATAGTCGCCACCTGTCTTGCAGAAGATTCCAGAGATTTTCGAGAAATTGATTACACCCGGCCTACGGCGATTCTGGTAGGTACTGAACTGGAAGGCATTAGTCAGCAGGCGATAGAACTTGCCGACGAACATATCACTATTCCCATGTATGGTCTGGTGCAGTCGTTAAATGTATCGGTAGCGGCGGCCCTGGTGTTGTATGAGGCGCATCGGCAAAGAGAAAATGCCGGTATGTATAAGCAGCGCCAACTGGATGATGAAACGTATATGCGCTTATTGTTTGAATGGGGGCATCCCAAAGTGGCTAAATATTGCCAGCGTAAAAATATACCCTATCCGCGCATAAATGAGCAGGCAGAGTTTATGGAGCCGATTGCGGATAGCGTTACTTATACCGATGAAAGCTTTGCCGACTGGATGCGTAAAAAAAATTTGTAAATCTACAGCAGCAGCGTAAAGATAGTTTTTACAGCGTACTAAATATGTTGTAACCCAGCATACCTGAAATAATCAACATAAATAAGTTCCACAGCCCGAGTAATTTGACCTTTGCCGTTTTGTATCTGGATTTGATATAAGCTGCAATACCAAGCCCAGACGCAACCATGGTGATTTCCGCAAAGAACAGGGCTATTAAATTAGCGGCTGGAATATCATTATCGGCTCCCCATTGAAATGTTCTGGCGCATATCGCCAGCGTTATGCCTGTAAAAGCAATAACAGAGGGTGTAAATGACATATATATCCAGGCTTTTGATGGGGCCGTATCTGACATAACAGGTATCTTATAAAAAGTTTATATCTTTTTAGACTAGAGTGTTTTTAATATCGATTAATTGATTGAGATTAAGTTGAGGTAAAAATGATACCGATTTCTGGTGTGCTATTTATTTTTGTCTAACATGGCTTTTAAATCAGCAAAAGGATTGTGGGTTGCTGCTGATCTGGATTCTGTGGAGGTTGATTCACCACCGATAATATGGTCCTTGTAGCGAGAATGTTCATTGTCATGGCAGTAAATGCACAATAGCTCCCAGTTGCTGCCATCCGGAGGATTGTAATCATGATCGTGATTTTTGTGATGGACAGTAAGTTCTGTTAAGTTTTGACGATTAAATTCGCGCCCACAGCGGCCGCAAATCCAGGGATACATCTTGAGCGCCTGTTCGCGGTAGCTCTTTTCACGTAGCTCACTATTGCGCCGGGCTTCGGCAATGATTTTATCGAGTTTTTCGTTGCTTTCTTTATTCATGGCCAATAAAAAATTTAATTATCTGCATTGAGGTTGTGTTCACCGAGCAGGGCGCGTGTTGTTTCACTTTTTCTGGCTTTACGAATCGCTGCTTCAAGATCCTTTTTTATAATAGCATGTTTTTTGTGAATGAAGGTATATAGAGGGATTCGGTATAAAGTAAAAAGTTTGCGTATTTTGGACTGATTAAACTGGCTACTGGCCAGTGCTTCAGAAATACTCGGCTCAAGGCCAATATAAATATCAGCCTGGTTTTGTAATAAAGTATTTAATCCCTGCTTCCAGTCAGTAACTTTAACTAGCTGCTGCTCTGGAACCAGTGAGCTTAATAGTGTTTTTGTTTTATGGTTACCTGAAATGTAAGCCAGGCGATAGGCCGAGTTTCCCAGTTCAGAGCTGTTGCCAAGTTTAATGTTTTCATTCGCTGTGTAGGCGGTAATGTTTATTGAGGCAAGGGATGCGTTAACAAGTATCAGATTTGGGAATTTTTGATTGTAACTGGCGTCTCTGCCGATTTCGCCGTCCAGTATGCCTTTATTGGCTAAAGTGCCGCAATTGACCAGAGAGCATTGAGTGATTTTAAGCTTTATGCCAATGCTATCAAAAATATCTGTATATAATTTTTCTGCGGTAGTGATCAGTTGTTTATTGCCTGTTGCCGGCACGCCGATGGTCATTTCATCAGGATAGCCTGGCATTATGATTTTATAGAGCAGAAAAAGCCCTGCAATCAAAATCACAAATAGAACAATCGATTTTTTCTTTGTTAAAGCCATGCTTTAGTCGGAGATGTCATGGATTATCCTTTCATTAGCGTGCCAACACCTTCGTTAGTTAGCAGTTCCAGCAGGACAGCGTGTTCGACTCGGCCATCAATGATGTGTGAAGTTTTAACGCCGGATTTAACTGCGTCTAATGCGCAATTAACCTTGGGTAGCATGCCGCCATGTATAGTGCCATCCTGTATATATGCATCCACCTGTTTAGCATCCAGGCCGGTCAATAACTTGTCTTGCTTGTCTAAAATGCCGGCGGTGTTGGTTAATAATAATAATTTTTCTGCACCTAGTACGGTGGCTAGCTTGCCTGCTACCAGATCGGCATTAATATTATATGAAGCGCCGTCATCACCGATGCCGATAGGTGCAATAACGGGTATAAAGTCATCATTGTCCAGCATGGATACCACACTTGGGTCTATGGTGCTGACTTCACCGACATGGCCAAGGTCGACTATTTCGGGTGCGTCCAGTTCAGGCGAGTTGCGCGTCAATTCCATTTTTCTGGCGCGGATCAGGCTGCCATCTTTTCCGGTGAGGCCGACAGCTCTGCCGCCCTGCTGGTTAATAAGGGTGACAATGCTTTTGTTAACCAGTCCGCCAAGCACCATTTCTACTATGTCCATGGTTTCCTGGTCGGTAACACGCATGCCTTCAATAAATTTTGATTCCTTACCTATTTGTGCCAGCAGTTTTCCAATTTGAGGGCCGCCACCATGTACTACCACGGGATTAACGCCAACCTGTTTCAGTAAAACAATGTCGCGCGCAAAGCCAAGCTTTAGTTTTTCATCAGTCATGGCATTGCCACCGTATTTTACAACGATGGTTTTACCATTAAGTTTCTGTAAATAAGGTAAAGCTTCAGAAAGTATCTTAACTATATTGCTGGCTTTTGAATTATCCATTGATGTTCCTGTGTTTAAAAAGGTACGCTTACACTTTTATCGGTTTTTAAGATTTGTTCGCGAAATTTTTTCTGGATAGCGTGTAGCGTGTGTTCATCTTCCGCTTCAAAACGTAGTACCAGGCTGGGCGTTGTGTTGGATGGACGAATAAGTCCCCAGCCTTTATTCCAGCTTACGCGCATGCCGTCAATGGTAGAGATGTTTGCTGCGTCATTAAACTCGCTATTGTTTTTAAAGGCATCCATAAATTTGTAGTGTTCGCCTTCGTCGAAATAAATCTGGATCTCAGGTGTGTTGAAGCTATCGGGTAATGCGCTGAAAACTTCTGCCGCCGTACCGGATTTTTTACTTAGAATTTCCAGCATGCGGGCGGCGCCATAAAGCCCGTCATCAAAACCATACCAGCGTTCTTTAAAGAATATGTGGCCGGACATTTCACCTGCCAGGGCGGCTCCGGTTTCTTTCATTTTTGCTTTAATCAGCGAATGGCCTGTTTTCCACATTAAGGGCTCGCCGCCCATTTCTTTAATGGCATTGTCCAGATGGTAACTGGATTTAATATCGTAAATAATCTGTGCGCCAGGCTGCCGTGATAAAACGTCTTCGGCATACAGAATCATCTGTCGATCAGGCCAGATTACGTTCTGTTTGTTGTCGATGACGCCAACGCGATCACCATCACCATCGAAGGCAAGACCCAGGTCGAGCTTGTTTTGCTCGATAGCGGCCCGTATATCGGTCAAATTTTCCAGCTTGCTTGGATCCGGGTGATGATTGGGGAAGTTGCCATCCACTTCACAGAAAAGTTCAGTGACTTTGCAGCCCAGTTTTTCAAATAATTTTGTCGCAATAACCGCAGCCACGCCATTGCCGCAATCTACGGCAATATTCATGGGTTTGGCCAGTTTCACATCTGAGACTATACGGTCTAAATAAACGTCCAGTAAATCCTGCTCGCTATATTGACCGTTTCCTGTAGTTAGCTGGTTATTGGCAATCCGATCATACAGGCCGGTTATGTCATCGCCATACAAAGTTTTTGTGGCCATGGACATTTTTAGTCCATTGTATTCGGGTGGATTATGACTGCCGGTCACCATAATGCCGGTGCCGGTATTTAAGTGATGCGTGGCAAAATATAAAATCGGCGTTGGTACCAGGCCGATATCAATGACATCACAACCACCGGCCTGTAAACCGGTAGCCAAAGCAGTTGATAATTCTTTACTATGCAGGCGACCGTCGCGACCGATGACAACCGTATTGCAATTCTGGGCCAGCGATTCAGAAGCGAATGCCTGGCCGATTTGACGCACTGCGTCGGGGGTTAAGTCGGTCGCGACTACTCCCCGGATGTCATACATTCTGAAAATGGCGGGATTAATATCGTTCATGTTTTTTCCTGCTGAATGAACCAGGTCCATTATTTGTGGCCAGAATGACCAAAGCCGCCTGCGCCGCGTGCAGAGTCGTCGAACTCATCAACCAGGTCGAAATCCACCTGGACCACGGGTAGAAATACTAACTGTGCAATGCGATCACCCACTTCAATAGTGAAGTTTTTGTCGCCGCGATTCCATACCGAAACGAATAGCTGACCCTGGTAGTCCGAGTCGATTAATCCCACCAGGTTGCCCAGCACGATGCCATGTTTATGCCCCAGACCAGAACGAGGCAGAATAGTTGCCGCCAGTTTCGGGTCGGAAATGTGAATGGCAATACCGGTGGGTATTAATTCTGTGCCGCCGGGTTGCAAGCTTATTGGATTATCAATGCAGGCGCGTAAGTCCATGCCCGCAGAACCTTCGGTGGCATGTTCTGGCAGTGGAATGTCTTTGCCAATTCTGGGGTCGAGTATTTTTAATTGAATTTTTTTCATCAGTTTTCTTTGTCGTTATATCGTTCAGAGATCAGGGTAATCAGTTGTCTGGCCAGTTCAGTTTTATGGGCTTTGGGAAGTTGTTTTGCTCCGTCGTTCCAGAAAACCTCTAGCGCATTGTATGCAGAGTTAAAGCCAATGTCTTCGCCGTTGATCTGTGCGTTAGCAACTTTGTTGGCGGCAATCATATCCAGTTTCTTGGCGACCAGTTTCTGCCGGGCATAGTGTTCCAGTTCCTGGGTTTCGGCGGCAAAGCCCACAGTGAAGGGTGCGTTTTCCAGTGCCGCTACTTCACTGAGAATATCCGCGTTGCGTAACAGGTGAATGCTTAAATTTTCATCCGATTTTTTAATTTTCTGGTCATGGGTTTCGGCGGGGCGATAATCTGCAACAGCCGCCGTAGCGATAAAAATATCCTGGCCAGCAATATGTTCAAAAACGGCTTTGTGCATTTGCTGTGCGGATTCTACCTCGACACAGAATGCTTTTTCAGGGAGCTTCAGTTTTACCGGACCGGCTATCAGGGTGACTTCAGCGCCCGCATCCAGCGCCGCCTGAGCCAGTGCAAAACCCATGCGGCCTGAGCTGCGATTGCCAATGAAGCGTACCGGGTCGATGGCTTCATAGGTTGGGCCGGCGGTAAGCATGATCTTCAGGCCTTGCAGGCTGCCCTGATCAAATAAGTTGCTGAGCTGCTCCGTTAAATCCACTGGTTCCAGCATGCGGCCTTCACCCGATTCACCACAGGCCTGGGCACCGGCTGCCGGCCCCAGAATGTGAGTGCCACGCCGGCGGAGTGTCTGGATGTTTTCCTGATTGGCAGGCGCAGACCACATGACATGATTCATTGCCGGTGCCACGGCAATGGGAGCTGTGCTGGCCAGACACAGTGTCGATAACAGGTTATCGGCAATGCCGTGGCTGAGCCTGGCCAGCGTATTGGCAGTGGCCGGAGCGATTAGAATAATGTCTGCCCAGCGTGCCAGCTCGATATGCCCCATCGCCGCTTCGGCGGTCGGATCGAGTAAATCGGTATGCACCGGATGGCCCGACAATGCCTGAAAAGTGAGCGGAGTGACAAACTCAGTGGCAGCGGCGGTCATGACGACCCGCACGTCTGCACCCGCTTCTTTAAGGCGGCGCACCAGCTCGGCGCTTTTATAGGCGGCGATGCCACCGGTTACGCCGAGAACAATATTTTTGTGGATTAAACAGCTCATTGCGGGATTTTATCAGAATGTAGCCGGCTTTTTCTTACATTAGTATGCTGCCGTGTCTGATAGGCTAATGGGGGATACAGGAATACACTCGTTTTTTTTAGCATTGATCAATCAGGGATGGATGGCATGGCAATAACGGACTGGCCGGAAGCGGAACGGCCGAGAGAAAAACTGCTCGAACAGGGCAGTGAAATATTATCCGATGCGGAACTACTGGCAATTTTTTTGCGCACGGGTATTCCCGGTAAAACCGCCGTGGACCTGGCGCGGGATTTACTGGACAGCTTTGGCGGCCTGCGCACACTGATTAAGGCGGAGCAAATTGAATTTTGCAGCCACATGGGTCTGGGGCCGGCGAAGTATGCGCAACTCCAGGCGGTGCTGGAAATGGCACGACGTTATCTGTTTGAGTCATTGCAGCGTGGTGATGCCTTGTCCAGCCCGGAAGAGACGCGCCAGTATCTGAGTGATTGCTTACGGGATTATCACCATGAAGTGTTTGCTGCGTTGTTCCTTGATCAGCGCCATCGAGTGATTTGTTTTGAAGAACTGTTTACTGGCACCATCGATGGTGCCAGCGTGTATCCACGGGAAGTTGTAAAGAAGGCGCTGCACTACAATGCGGCGGCAATTATTTTCGCGCATAACCATCCCTCGGGGGTGGCGGAACCGAGTCAGTCTGATGAGCGTATTACCCGTCGCTTAAAGGATGCGCTGGCATTAATTGATGTGCGGGTGCTGGATCATTTTGTGGTGGGTGATGAAGTCATTTCGTTTGCAGAACGCGGCCTGCTTTGACGATTATTTCAGTCGCTGGACATAACCCCAGCTAAATTCCTGAATCTGGTATTTCTGTTTATCAATGGGGTTTTTCATGGCGCGCGTATGATTCGGCAGCCACAGTCGTACATTGGCTTTCAGGTTATCCGGATTGCTGCTGCTGAAAGCATCGGGATTCAATTCCAGAATTTCATTCATGAGTCGTTTGCGCATACCCGGATTGTTGGGTAGTAATTGTTTTACAATCATGCCCAGTGTTTCGCCCGGTACAACATCCCAGTAGCTCTGGGAAACCGGGTAGACTTCAACGCGCGTTGAACTGGCCAGTGTCACTGAAGAAAATAGGCATGCAAAAATTAAAACAAAATATTTCATGGAGTGTCATGTCCTGCTTTGGTAGCATTGATTATAGCAAGTATTTTCCACGTCCAGCGTTTCCCTCAATCCTGTGCAGGTGTCTGTTTGAGTCTTTTACAAATTAACCAACTTGGGTATCAACATTGCGGGCCGATTGATTTGCAGATTGATGCCGCCGAATGCATTGGTGTGTCCGGTGAATCGGGTAGTGGTAAGAGTCTTTTACTACGCGCGATAGCGGATCTTGATGAACATGCCGGCCAGGTGGTGGTGAACGATGTAGCGGCTGCTGATATGTCGGCACCTGACTGGCGCAAAATAGTCGCTGTGTTGCCGGCAGATAGTCAGTGGTGGTTCGATACCGTGGGCGAGCATTTTCGCGATGATCAAAATGCCCGGTTAACTGCTCTGGGCTTTTCGTCTGATGTCATGGGATGGAGTATAAGTCGTATGTCCAGTGGAGAAAAACAGCGTCTGGCCCTGCTGCGGCTGTTAAATAATCGGCCCGTGGTTTTGTTACTGGATGAACCAACGGCGAATCTGGATTACACCAATACCCTGATATTTGAACAGGTCGTAGATGACTATTTGCAGCAGAATAATGCCTGTGCCATCTGGGTTAGTCATGATAGCGATCAGCTCAAACGTATTGCGCAGCGACATTTTCTGCTGGCCGAAGGCAGACTACAGCCATGCTAATCTCACTCACGTCTTTTGATTTATCCATAGCGGCGGTTTTAGTTTTATTGCTAGCGTTTTTGAGCTGGCGTATGCAGCTTAATATTGCCGGCAAGTTACTGGTGGCGGCTGTGCGCACAACGGTGCAGTTACTATTGATTGGCCTGGTATTAAAAAGTCTGTTTTCTAACGTTAATATTCTCTGGGTAATCGGCATATCAACGGTAATGATTTCAGTCGCCGGCTGGGAAATTCTTTCTCGCCAGCACAGAAAGCTTAAAGGCTGGTGGGGATTTGGTATCAGTACCGGTTCGCTATTTGTATCCTCGTTTCTGGTGACGCTGCTGGCACTGGCTACCATTATTCAGGCCGATCCCTGGTATCACCCACAATATGCCGTGCCACTGCTGGGTATGTTGCTGGGGAATACCATGACGGGTATTGCACTGGGTATGGATCGCTTGCTGCAAACGAGCTGGCAACAGCGAGCCATAATTGAACAGCGCTTGATGCTGGGGGAATCCAGTATGCAGGCGATTAGTGATATTCGTAAGGAGGCGATGCGTGCCGGCATGATTCCAATTATCAATTCCATGGCGGCTGCGGGACTGGTGAGTTTGCCGGGTATGATGACCGGTCAGATTCTGGCGGGTGCGCCACCGGTTGAGGCGGTTAAGTATCAGATACTGATTATGTTTTTAATTTCGGCGGGCACCGGGTTTGGGGTGATATCGGTACTCTGGTTGATTTCCCATCGGCTGTTTGATGAGCGTCACCGCCTGCGCTTTGAAAAATTATTAAAAATACCGTCATAGATTTTTATAACGGAAGTTTATGCGCTGTTTGATTATGAGATAATGATTTTTACTTTATTTGAAATTTCAGGCAAAAATCCATGAATAAAGATTCCTATGACGACATGCTGGCTCAGGTGCAGGCATTTCACGATAAACATGATTTTAAAAATACCGGCGGCGAGGAGTTAACTTATCGCGTGGCCTTAATGGCGGAGGAGCTGGGCGAAATTTCGTCCTGTGTTACCAAAGGAAAATCGGTGGAGAAACTTGCCGAAGAATGTGCAGATTTATTTATTCTGGTGATGGGTACAGCCATTGCGCAGGACTTTGATCTGAAGCAGGCCTTCTGGGACAAGATGGATAAAATTATGCAGCGGGAGTCGAAAATGGTGAACGGCCGGATTCGTGTTTCCGAGTTCAGAGATTAGCCTGAATGGCATATCGGTATAGATAATTTGTCTATACGGTTAATCCTTATCCTGTCAGTGCATTATGTGCCATCGCTTTTTCCCGAATAAACAGCAATAGCTCGGCTTCCATTTCTCTTTTATCGATAAAAGGACCGACTTGTCTGCCGCCCCGGGTCTGAAAATACCAGACGCCATTAGAGCAGAAATAGCGCTCTGATCGGAAGGGTATGTTGTCGTGTTCGCCGGCTCTGTGTTTCATTATTCTGTCCCCCTCTATGTTCATTTTAGATGCCATAAAAAATTATTTTTACGCCTTCTTTATTATTAAATTTAGTATATATGCTTTGGCATTGATAGAAAATTTCCAAATAGAAGACAAACGGTAACAAATCATATTGTTAGCTAACCCGTACGGGTTAGCGCCTGAGTTTTTCAGGAATTTTTTTTAATATTTTCTGCGGAGGTGCAACATTCCTGCTGTAGTTTTATAAATTCTTCCAGAGCTGATTTCATTTGTTCCTCAGAATCGAAGGGGCCCTGTTGGCCGCCGCCTCGCACCTCGAAGTACCACAGCTTGTTGATATTGAAAGTGCGCTCAATACGGGGTTCGGATTTTTTGTTTTCATTTTTTCTGCTATCAGCTTTCAAATTTGTCATGGTCGATAACCTTTTGAATAATTAGTTAGCCAGTAAAATAAATTTAGGCTGCACCAGACTTTCATAATCTTTGTAATTCATCTGCATTACTTCTGAATGTGAACCGGCATTAAACGTAATATTTTCATCTTCAGACAGACTTTCCGCTACATATACATCCATATCATACAAATTGCCAAAAGGTGGCATGGCGCCGACTTCGCAGTCCGGGAATCGTTTGGTGAATTCCGGTTCAGTGGCCAGTTCAATGGAATCTGAGTTCAGTGCTTCCTTTAGTCGATCAAGATTAACTTTATAATTGGCGGGGACAACAGCCATTGCCAGTTGATCATCGATTTTAATAATCACGGTTTTCGCCATTTCTTTACTGGGTATATGTGCGCTTTTAGCGATGTCTACCGCAGTAAAAGCTAATGAGTGCTGGATGGATATATATTTTATGTCGTTATTGTCTAGAAAATCTTTTAGCGTTTTTGATGGCATGGTTCACCTAGATGGCTTTTGAAAAACGTTCTGTTGCCTGTGGTTTTTTCAGGTAACGATCAAACGTCATACAAATATTCCGAATCAGTAAGCGCCCTTTGGAAGTCACGTTAATCTGGTCATTACTTAGTGTAACCAGACCATCTTCGATCATGGGTTTCAGGCGCTTAAGTTCATCGGCAAAATATGTTTTAAATTCTATATTATTTTTTGTTTCGAACTGCGGAATATTCAAATTAAAATGGCAAATTAACTGCATGATCGCATTGCGTCTAACGATGTCGTCATCGTCGATTTCAACGCCCCTGAATACCGCCAGTTTGCCGGCATCGATACGTTCAGAATATTCATCCAGGGTTTTTACATTCTGTGCAAAGCTTCGGCCTACCGTGCCGATGGAGGTAATGCCGAGACCAATCAGATCACAGTCGGCATGCGTGGCATAGCCCTGGAAGTTTCTGTATAGCTGACCATTTTTCTGGGCAATGGCAAGTTCGTCATCGGGTTTGGCAAAATGATCCATACCGATATACACGTAGCCGGAAGCGGTGAGCTTTTCAATGCTCATTTTTAGAATATCAAGTTTGACTGCGGCTTCGGGCATGTCTTCGGGATTAATGCGCCGTTGCGGTTTGAATAATTCAGGCAGGTGGGCGTAGTTAAAAACGGAAATCCGATCCGGGCTGATGTCAATAATGCGCTGCAGGGTTGCAGAAAAACTGTCGACGGTTTGCAGGGGCAGGCCATAGATCAAATCAACACTGATGGATTTAAAGCCTTCGTCACGGGCTGCGGAGAGTGCGCCCAGTGTCTGTTCGTCGGACTGGATGCGATTGACGGCTTGCTGTACCGCTGGATTAAAATCCTGTACTCCAAGACTCATGCGGTTAAAGCCAATGTCACGTAACAGCGCGATGCTTTCACGAGTGACTTCACGGGGATCAATTTCAATGGAATATTCGCCGCTGTCATCGTCATGTAAATTAAAGTGGCGACGGGTTACCGCCATCAGTTCGCGCATCTGATCGTGGCTGATAAAGGTGGGGGTGCCGCCACCCCAGTGTAGCTGGTTTACTTTGCGATTCGAATCAAATAGCTGGCTCTGCATTGCAATTTCTTTGTGCAGGCGTTGCAGATAGGGGTCGGCCTTGCTGCGGTCTTTGGTGATAATCTTATTGCAGGCGCAGTAATAACAGATCGTGTCACAGAAGGGCAGATGAAAATACAACGAAAGATCGCGACCGCTCTGGTTTGATAGTGCGGCATTGCGTTCGTAGTCCGCCAGGCTGTATTCCTCAGTGAACTGCACGGCCGTTGGGTAAGAGGTGTAACGAGGGCCTGCTTTGTCGTAGCGCTTGATGAGGTCGAGGTCGAAAGTGATCTGGGACATAATTCTATTTTTCGTTCAGGGAGAATAGAGATTATTTTATATCATTTGAGCAGGCAGGTCTGGATGATAAAAATCAATTCACGGTCGATAGCGCTTCAAGTAACTGATCGATTTGTTCGGTCTGGTGGTCGGCTCGCAGGGTTATGCGTAATCTTGCCGTGCCTTCCGGCACGGTGGGTGGGCGGATGGCGGTAATCAATAGCCCCTGTTGCAGCAGTTTCTGGCTGGCTGTCAGCGCTGTCTCGGCATCACCCAGCACGATGGGTTGAATGGCTGTGGCGGATGGCAGTAAGTTGAGCCCCAGTTGCTGTGCGCCCTGCTGGAACTGGTCGATGTGTTGCTGCAGTTTTTTCCGTCGCCAGCTTTCTTCGGCGACAACTTTCAGGCTGGCACGGGTGGCTTCAGCCACGGCGGGCGGTGAGGCGGTGGTGTATATATAGCTTCTGGCGGTTTGAATCAGGTATTCGATCAGGTCTTCATCACCTGCCACAAATGCGCCGGCACAACCGAGGGCTTTACCCAGGGTGGCCATATAAATGGGTACGCGGTCGGTGCTGACATTTTGTTGTTCCAGACTGCCCCGGCCATTTTCGCCCAGTGCGCCAAATCCATGGGCATCATCAATCATCAGCCAGGCATCCTGTTGCTGGCAAACGGTCGCCAGTTGATTGATCGGCGCTGCATCGCCGTCCATGCTGAATACACCGTCAGACATGACCAGCTTTTCGCCCTTGTCCCGGGCGCTGAGTTTTTTTTCCAGCTCCACTGCATTGAGATGTTGATAGCGCTGTAAACGGGCGCCACTGAGCAGGCCGGCATCCAGCAGGGAAGCATGGTTCAGGCGATCCTCGAATATTGCGTCGCCGCGAGAACACAGGGCCTGAGCTATGCCGAGATTGGCCATGTAACCGGTGCTGAATAACAGGGCTTTTGGGTAACCGGTGAATTCGGCCAGTTCTGCTTCCAGTGCATGGTGGGCGGCGCTATGGCCGTTGACCAGGTGGGCGGCGCCACTGCCGGTGCCGTACTTTTCGACACCGCTGATAAAGGCTTTTCGGATGGCGGGATGATTGGCCAGGCCCAGGTAATCATTGCTACAGAAGTTGACCAGTTTGCGGCCATCAACCATGATTTCAGGGCCCTGTGCCGACTCTGAGACGCGTCGGCTGCGATACAGCTTATGCTGTTTGCGTTGTGCGAGTTCGGCGTGAAGATTTTTCACGACTCAGGAGGAGCAGGCAGATGCCTTGAATTCCGATTGCTCATCGACTTCTGCTGCATGAATGCCAAGGCGATCAAATAAGGCCAGATCATCATTGGTTTCGCAATTATCCGTGGTCAGCAGTTTTTCACCATAAAAAATGGAATTGGCGCCGGCAAAGAAACATAAAGCCTGCATTTCATCGCTCATTTCGTGGCGACCGGCGGACAGTCGGACCTGAGATTTCGGCATCAGGATACGCGCCACGGCAATGGATTTTGCAAATTCAATCGGGTCGATTTTTTCAGCGCCGTGCAGCGGCGTGCCTTCAATCTGTACCAGCATATTAATCGGCACGCTTTCCGGGTGCGGATTCATATTGGCCAGTTGTTGCAGCATCGACGCCCGGTCGGTGGACGTTTCACCCATACCCAGAATGCCGCCGCTACAGATGTTGATGCCGCTATCGCGAATATGGCTCAGGGTATCCAGCCGATCCTTGAAGGTGCGAGTGGTAATGACGTTGCCGTAGAATTCAGGCGAGGTATCCAGGTTGTGGTTGTAATAGTCCAGTCCGGCTTCCTTCAGGCGTTCACTTTGCTGCTGGGTCAGCATGCCCAGGGTAACGCAGGTTTCCATGCCCAGGTCTTTGACGGCTGAAATCATTTCAATCACTTTTTCCAGGCTTTTGTCGGTGGGATTACGCCAGGCGGCACCCATACAGAAACGGCTGGAACCGTTATTCCTGGCAATCTGTGCTTTCTCGATTACTTCTTCCAGTGGCAATAGACGTTCGCGCTCAATGTCCGTTTTGTGATGGGAGCTTTGCGAACAATAGCCGCAGTCTTCGGCGCAGGCACCGGTTTTAATGCTCAGTAGTGAGCTGATCTGGACTTCATTCGGATCATGGTATTCGCGGTGAATGCTGTGGGCCTGGAAAATCAGGTCATTGAAGGGCCGCCTGAATAAGTCGCTTATTTCTTCCAGTTTCCAGTCGTGTCGTGTAGCCTGTTGCGTCATAGGGAAATCTTGTGTGCTTTTAAAATGGGTGGATAATGATACCATTTAAAGCTGAAAACGGATAAGGAAAGCCGGTGTTAAAAGGAATATTACGTCAACTCTATCCCGCTACCTGTGTTTTGTGCGGTGCGTCCGGGAAAGCCGGTCAGGATTTGTGTGTGGATTGCGCCGGTGATCTGATAGTCAATATATCGGCCTGTGTGCGTTGCGCCCTGCCAATACCGGTTTACAACGAACAGCGTATCTGTGGTACCTGTCTGCAAAAACCACCCCAGTATGATGCCGCCTGGAGTGCCTTCTTATATGCACAGCCCCTCGAATGGATGATTCACCAGCTCAAGTTCAATACCAGGTTAGCTTACGCCCGACTGTTATCGGCGCAGATGCTGTCGGTTTTGCCTGATATATCGGAGCGCCCGGATTGTTTTATTCCAGTACCGCTGCACAGTAAAAGAATGAAGCAGCGGGGTTTTAATCAGGCGCTGGAACTGCTTCGTCCAATTGCTAAACAGCTGGATATTCCTGTTGATTCGCACAGTTGTTCACGGCAGAAATCTACCGCGAAGCAAACCGGCCTGAATTCCAGTGATCGCCGAAAAAATATCAAAAATGCCTTTCAATTTAAAAATACCGGCCAATATAAATATATTGTGCTATTTGATGATGTGGTAACCACCGGTTCAACGGTGAACGAGCTGGCCAGAGAAATCAGGCGCCATGGAATTGAGCGCGTAGATGTCTGGAGTCTGGCCAGAGCAGATAAGTAGTTGGAAATAAAAAGCTTGATCAGGTATCTCAATTTATTCTGTTGACGGCGATACGAAATAAAAATTAAAAATAAAGTTGAATGCATCTGTGGACAAAGAATTACATTTAGATCAGGGTTCCGATGAAATAGAACAGTGGGTTTATCGGGAAAAAATAAAAATGCTGTACAACAATCAGCGGCAAAGCTGGCTGTTGTCAATTATTGTCGCATTTGTTGTCGCTTACCTTGCCTACGAATCTGATAACAGGCTGACCGGTATTGTCTGGTTGCTACTGTTTATCGCAATCACGCTGTTGCGGACGCGAAACACCCATCGATTTCTTAAATCGGATGTGCGACTGGAAGAATATGGTCGCTGGTGCAAGCGGTTTTTCTGGTATTCGCTCGCTGCTGGCGTCAGCTGGGGCGTGGGTGCTCTGTTAATCGGCTCGCAGCTGGATCCGTTATCACAGGTGTTTTTGCTGCTGATTCTGATCGGGGTTACCGCGGCCGCGATTCCACTGCTGGGCATATATCAACCCATATTGTTAGCGTTTCAGGTGCCGGCGGTGGTGCCCTATATTTTGCTGGTTTCGATGACGCTGGAAGGCAAAGGGCTGTTGTTGCTGATAATTTTTGCCATCTATATGCTGGTTATTGTGCTGGCGACGCAACGTGTCGAATCGGGCATGAGCAGTAGTTTGCACATGCGCTACAAAATGGAACAGATTGCCGATTCCCTGTCGGTCACCAACCAGGAATTGCAGGATGCCAATGAAAAACTGGAAACGCTGACGCTGGAAGATCCATTAACCGGATTAAATAATCGCCGTTATTTTGAAATGCAACTGGAAAAGGAATGGAAGCGAGCAGAACGTAAGAAAGAATCGATAACGCTGCTGGTAGTTGATATCGATTATTTTAAAATTTTTAATGATAGCTACGGACATGCCGAAGGTGATGAATGTTTACAGCAGGTAGCGCATATTCTGAAAAAATCATTGCATCGACCGAGTGATATTATTGCCAGAATTGGCGGCGAAGAATTTGTTGCACTGTTGCCGGGTATCGATGCAGCAGGCGCACTAACTGTCGCTCAGACCATGCAGGAAAATTTACAGCAGGCGGCCCTGGTGCACGGCACCTCTCCGGTGAGTGATTATGTGACCGTCAGTATTGGTATCGCAGCCGCAAACCCGGGTGATGAGGTGACGTCTCTGGGATTGTTCAAGGCTGCCGACAAGGCGCTCTATCGAGGCAAGGCCAAAGGCCGCAACCAGATTGTGGTCGGTGAAGTTGAAATGCTGGGCGCATAGGCTCGAATCTGGATATGTGATTTAGCTTACCCAGTAGTCCATGAATATGCCCACAAACACGGCCAGGCCAAGCCAGTTGTTATTGAGAAAAGCCTTGAAACAAAGCAGCGGCTGGCGATCTTTTATCAGGTACTGCTGGTATGCCATTAGTCCTGCTGCCACACAGAGGCCCAGGTAATAAAACAGGCCCAGCTCAGACTGGCGGCCGATGAAAATCATACCCAGTAGCAGTAATCCCTGTAGTAGTCCGACAATTAATTTATCGGCATCGCCAAATAAAATAGCGGTGGATTTAACGCCAATTTTCAAATCATCTTCCCGGTCAGCCATGGCATACATGGTGTCGTAAGCGGTTGCCCATATTACCGTTGCCATAAACAGTAACCAGGTCACTGGCGTAATTTCATTGGCCTGTGCGGTGAACGCCATCGGCGCTGCCCAGCCAAAGGCAGCACCCAGGTGTATTTGTGGCATGTAGTGATAGCGTTTCATAAACGGATAGCTGGCGGCCAGTGCAATGCCGACAAAGGACATATAGATGGTGAGTTTATTCATCAGCAACACCAGCAAAAATGCCGTGATCGACAGGCTGCCAAATAGAATCAGGGTTTCTTTTGTGGTCACCCGGCCGGCCGCCAGGGGGCGGTCTTTGGTGCGTTCAACATGGGGATCGATATGGCGGTCGGCAAAGTCATTGATGGCACAGCCCGCCGAGCGCATCAGAAAAACGCCGCTGACAAAGACAAATAAAATCAGTGGATCGGGCCAGCCTTTTGCGGCGATCCATAAAGCCCAGAGTGTCGGCCAGAGCAGCAGCAAGGTGCCGATGGGCTTGTCCATGCGCATCAGCATGCTGTACTGTTCCAGGCGCTCGATGATGTGCTGGTATTTAGGCTTGTTGTTAAGGTTTTTTAAGGTGTCGAATAACAACATTGTTTAAGTCAGGTGTTCTGTTAGTCGTAGTGCTGCTATATTACCCGACCACAAGATTTCTCTGTAAGGTTTTTTTCATGGCTAAAAAATATGACTTCGATTTAATCGCAATCGGTGCGGGTAGTGGTGGGCTATCAGTAGCAGAACGTGCCGCGGCTTATGGGGCGAAATGCGCCGTGGTTGAGAGCGGAAAAATGGGCGGCACCTGTGTCAATGTAGGTTGCGTACCGAAAAAAGTCATGTGGTTTGGCGCCAATCTGGCGCATGCGTTGAATGATGCCAGGGATTATGGTTTTGATGTAGAGAATAAAGGGTTTGACTGGCAGCATCTGGTCACCAAACGGGAGAGCTACATCGCCGGGATTAACAACTGGTATCACAATTATCTGGCAGATTCGAATATTGCTGAAATTCAGGGGCATGCGTCATTTGTTGACGCACATACCATTGAGGTGAATGGTAAAAAATACACTGCCAATCATATCGCGGTTTCGCCAGGCACCAGGCCCTGTGTGCCTGATATTCCCGGTGCGGAACATGGTATTACCTCGGATGGTTTTTTTGAATTGCAGGAACTGCCAAAACAGGTGGCGATCATTGGTTCCGGCTACATCGCCGTCGAACTCGCCGGTGTGCTGAATGCGCTGGGCACCGATGTGTGTATGTATTTGCGCAAGGAGCATATCCTGCGCAGCTTCGACGCCATGTTGCGGGAAACCTTGCTGGAAGAAATGCTGGATTCGGGCATTGATATTATGCCAAGCACCCAGATTGAGGAAGTGATTAAGGAAGATAACGCTAGCCTGACCCTGATTGATTCCAGGGGGCGACGTAACGAAGGTTTTGACCAGGTGATCTGGGCCATCGGGCGCGATCCAAATATTGAAGGATTGAAGCTGGAAGCTGCCGGTGTTGAAACCGATGCGCAGGGCTACATTCCAACCGACCTGTTTCAGAAAACCAATGTGGATAATATTTTTGCCCTGGGTGATGTCACCGGCCGTGCGCCGTTAACGCCGGTCGCTATTGCAGCCGGGCGACGTCTGGCGGACCGTTTATATAATCACCAGAAGGATCGTCATCTGGATTACAAACTGATTTCCACCGTGGTGTTCAGTCATCCGCCGATAGGTACTGTCGGCCTGACTGAAAAAGAAGCCCGCGAGCAACACGGCGATGCGGTAAAAATTTATCAGACCCGGTTCACCGCCATGTATAACTCAATGACCGAGCATCAGGTGCCGACGGCGATGAAGCTGATTTGTGTGGGGGCGCAGGAAAAAGTGGTGGGCTGTCATATTATTGGCCCCGGTTGCGATGAAATGTTGCAGGGATTTGCGGTGGCCATGCGCATGGGTGCCACCAAGAAAGACTTCGACGACACCGTTGCCATTCATCCCACCAGCTCGGAAGAACTGGTGACCATGCGCTAAGGATTTTTATATGGCTGACAATATTCGAACATATAAAGGTATCGTGCCAGAAATAGCCGCATCGGCTTATATCGATCCGGCCGCAGCCGTGATCGGTGATGTCGTCATCGGTGAAGATTCATCGGTCTGGCCCATGGTGGCAATTCGTGGCGATGTGAACAGGATTCGCATCGGTGAGCGCAGCAATATCCAGGACGGTAGTGTGCTGCATGTGACCCATGCCGGTGGCCCTTTGAGTCCGGAAGGCAGCCCCCTGAATATCGGTTCAGATGTGACCGTGGGTCATGGTGCCATTTTGCATGCCTGTACCATTGAAGATAAATGCCTGATCGGTATGGGGTCAACGGTTCTCGATGGTGCGCGGGTCAAGGCGGGGGCTATGGTGGGGGCCGGTGCGGTAGTGTCGCCGGGCAAAGTGCTTGAAGGCGGTTATCTGTACCTCGGTACGCCGGCACGTCAGGTGCGGGCATTGACGGACACCGAAAAAGCGTTTCTGACCTATTCGGCGGAGCATTATGTCAAACTTAAAAACGACTATATGTAATACATCATAATTCACCAGCGCTGCTTTAATCTTGTGCTAGGCTCATTGATCGTAACTGATGTATTTAAAACCTGTTATGTGGAAGGGCTCAATCAATGAAGATTTCTCGAATAATTTTTGCCGTCACACTGTTAGTTTGCGCTTTCTCTGCGAGTGCTGAAGATGGCGTGGCACGTGCGATATTTACCACCGGTATCGAAAGCAAGGAGCCAGTGGACGAACTGGGGCAACTGACGACTGATCATTCCAGAATTTATTTTTTTACTGAAATTCGAGGTATGGAGGGCCATACTGTGGTGCATCGCTGGGAGCAGGGGGGCGAGGTGCGAGCGGAAGTGTCATTTGCGGTGGCGGGCAATCGCTGGCGTGTCTGGTCAAGCAAGAATTTACACAGTAGCTGGCTGGGTGAATGGACGGTATCGGTAGTGGATGAAGGAGGCAATGTGCTGGCACAGGAAAGTTTTGCCTACGTACCGGCAGAACCCGTTGTGCCGGAGGATGGCGCACCAATGGCACCCACTGCTCCAGAGATTGAAAGCCAGTAAGTCATCGGCTTCATATATCCGGATTTCACTCGATTTATCCTGTTTAAAGCCCGGTTGTTACCGGGCTTTTTTATCGGTGTCGCCAGTTCCTTGACTTGATGGTTATATTGCATACAATTAGAACGAACGTTCGGTCTAGTTGGCAGAAATATGGCGGTCGAAAAAAAAACACCTCTGGATACCCGCGCTTTAATCATCAATACGGCGCTGAAACTGTTTTCAGAGAAAGGCATATTCAATACCTCGGTGCAGGATATTAAGCGCACTGCCAATATCAGTATTGGTTCTATTTATCACCACTTCCCGGGGAAGGATGCCATTGTCAGGGCGCTGTATGAGGAGTTGTTGGCCAAGATGCAGGACCTGATTGAAGGCATTGATCAACAGTATGCGTCAGCCCATGACCGTTGCCGGGAAGTGGTGAGGCAAATATTTATCATGACGGAATATGATCCCGATGCCGTTCGCTTTGTGTTGCAGGGCAGGCATCTGGAGTTTTTGCCCAATGAACAGCCCATCTGTTCATCCCGGCCATTTGAATTGATGAAGGATATGGTGCGCGATGGAATCACAGCAGGCGAGATTCAGGGCGGAGATGCCACCCTGTTAGCGGCCTGTTTGTTTGGTGGTCCGTTGCGCATGGTGAGTCTGCGACTGGATGGGATACTTGACCGGCCGTTGCCGGAACAACTGGATGATGTCTGGACGTGCGCGTGGCGTGCGGTGTCAGCCTGAGGAGTCACCATGGAATTTTTTGCCAGTGTTGATAGTCGTCATAGCGTTGCCAGTTTGCAGGAAAAACTGATCATTGAGAATTTGCCCCGATATTGCGCGTCAATCGATACGGTTATTGAGAACAAAAATTATCGCGGCCTCATCTATTGCATCTGGGGCGAGTTTGCAGTGGCTCGGGAAGTGATTAATGGTGGCGTACGTTTCAGTTTGACCAGTTGCCCCAATAGTCTGGCCTGGACAATTACCACCGGCCATGAGCCAGTGCCCGACGATACGGTAATTCATTTAACCATTAGTCGTCAGCAGCATGATTTTGATTTTATAGATTCCATCCACACGTTTGTATCCGACTGGAAGCAGGGGCTGGAAAAAGTTTTTTAATAGTTGTAGTTTGTCAGCTGATAAAAGTGAGCGAAGTAAAAACATTAATGCATTTTGTTAATTAAAAATTACAGATTTTGCCGAATCATCTGTATAACATTCGCTGTCGTCGGTTTTATGCCGCGCCAGATATTAAACGATTCAGCCGCCTGCTCTACCAGCATGCCCAGACCATCTAAACATGTGATCGCACCCTGGCTTTTCCCCCAGTTCATAAATGGCGTTGCCTGTGCGGCATACATCATGTCGTAGACCGTTGCCTTGTTATTGAGTATTTGATCGGGCAGCGGTGGTAAATCACCGCTTAAACTGGATGAAGTGCCATTGATGATGAGATCAAATTTCTCGCCGCTTAAATCATCAAAACCGCAGCCGGAAATTTTGCCCATATC
Organism: Gammaproteobacteria bacterium; assembly: GCA_026195895.1. Lineage (GTDB taxonomy): Bacteria > Pseudomonadota > Gammaproteobacteria > SZUA-229 > SZUA-229 > JAPHRO01. The sequence goes on along the minus strand of JAPHRO010000026.1, from coordinate 39,758 downwards.
TGCAAAAATATCGGCCAGTATTTCTGCTTTGGTAACAGTCCGATTGGCGATGATTAGTTGCGCCGGCGTATGATTTAAAATAGCTTCCACTACACCGCGCACCGCACCACCCGCACCCAGCATTAAAATATTTTTATTATTTAAATCAATACAGTGATTGTTTACCAGGTCATTGACCAGGCCGGTGCCATCAGTGGTGTCGCCGGAAAAATCATCCGGGCCATTGAGTACCAGCGTGTTGACCGCGCCGGCGCGTTGGGCGCGTTGCGTCAGGCTGGTGGCCAGCTCATAGGCATCCTGTTTAAAAGGCACGGTGACGTTTAAACCTTTGCCATTATTAGCCTGGAACTGAGTGATGAATTCGGCAACTTTTCCAGGCGCAACCAGTTCAGCCGTGTAGCTTAATTCCTGTCCGGTTTGTCGGGCGAATTCCGTATGGATCAGTGGTGACTTGCTATGAGCAATGGGATTGCCGATAACCGCATAGCGATCCATCTAGTTGCTTTCCTTTAACCAGGCGGCCGCATCTTTTGCATAGTAGGTCAGAATGCCATCGGCGCCGGCGCGTTTAAAACACAGCAGTGCTTCGAGTACACAGGCTTTTTCGTTTAGCCAGCCGTTCTGGGCGGCCGCTTTTAACATCGCGTATTCGCCGCTGACATGATAAACATAGGTCGGTGCACCAAATGCATCTTTAATGCGGCGCACGATATCCAGATAAGGCATGCCGGGTTTGATCATCACCATGTCTGCGCCTTCCACTAAATCCAGCTCGACTTCACGCAGCGCTTCATCGGAGTTGGCTGGATCCATCTGGTAGCTGTACTTGTTGCCACCGGCCAGATTGGCAGCCGATCCCACGGCATCACGGAAAGGGCCGTAAAAACTGGAGGCATATTTAGCCGAGTACGCCAGAATTTTGGTATGAATATGACCGGCTTCTTCCAGTGCGCGGCGAATGACGCCAATGCGGCCATCCATCATGTCGGAGGGCCCTACGATATCGGCACCGGCTGCGGCATGGGATAGCGCCTGTTTGGTTAACACTTCCACGGTTTCGTCGTTTAGTACATAGCCAGTGTCGTCGATCAGACCGTCCTGTCCATGGGAGGTGAACGGATCGAGTGCCACGTCGGTCATAACGCCCAGCTCGGGAAATTTTGCCTTTAATGCGCGTACTGCACGTTGTGCCAGACCGTCGGGATTAAATGCTTCGGCGGCATCATCGGATTTTTTTTCGGCAGGTACTACAGGAAACAGGGCAATGGCCGGTATACCCAGGTGTAAACATTGCTCGGCTTCTGCCAGCAGCAGATCGATACTGACCCGTTCGACCCCCGGCATTGACGGAACCGGTTCGCGCTGGTTTTCGCCTTCAAGGATGAACATGGGATAGATAAAGTCATCGGCGGAAAGTCTGGATTCACGCATCAGGCGACGACCGAATTCATCTTTACGCATGCGGCGCATACGAAGCTGGGGATAAGGACTGGTTTTATTCACGTTGGTTTCCGGGCATATGAATGGTTTAATTTGCGTATTCTATCTACGCTTAGGAAAGAAATCATGTTGATGATCAAAAAATTGCTGTTAATTGCTGTGTTTTTGTTTAGTGCGCCCCTGGCCGCAGCCAGTTCAAATGTGTTTCAGCATACCGTTGATAAGCCGATGGATCAGGTTTACAGCAAAGTCTATGAGGCGTTGGAAAAGGCAGGTTACTGGGTGGTGTTTGAAGCTAATATTGGCAAAAATATTTCCCGCTTCGCTGAAAAATGGGGTGATAACTATAACCGGAATCAATTGAGTGGTATCCGTAGCATGGTGTTTTGTAATGGCTGGTATGCCAATGCGGTGTCCAATGCCGATCCCGACATGTTGGCGCTATGTCCCCTGCGTATGACGCTGATTGAAAAAAATGGCAAAACCACCGCGCTATTTGCGCGGCCGACGGTGATAGCGGGAAACAGTCCGGCGCAGAAGCTATTACAGCGTATTGAGGACGAAATTATTGCAGTTATCAGGGATGCGATGTAGATGGTGCGGTTCACTGATTTGCATTGCGGAAGAACTTTTTTGAATCTCATGTCTCCAACCGGGCAGGTAATCACTGATTGCTGATGAAATTTTTATCCCCCTCTTAAAAGGAAATATTCGTATGAACACAAAACTAGCAGCTCTGGCTATCGGTACCGCTTTCGCAGCATCTCTGTCAACGGGTGTAGCGACTGCAGGCGCAAATCCATTTGGCATGTCTGATTTACAATCGGGCTATCAGGTGTCCATGAAGGAAGGTAAATGTGGCGAAGGCAAGTGCGGTGGCAATAAGTCTTCCAGTGAAGGTAAATGCGGCGAAGGTAAGTCAAATAAAGAAGGCAAGTGCGGTGGCAGTAAATCTTCCAGTGAAGGTAAATGCGGTGGTAGCAAATCCACCAGTGAAGGTAAATGCGGCGAAGGTAAGTGTGGTGGCAGCAAATAAACTCGGCTAACACGTTTATTTGCATGCAGAATCAGGGGCTGGTAGGTTAACCTAACAGCCCCTGGTGTTTATGGTTTATGCAAAAATTATTCAGATTTATATCCCGGCAACTGGCGTTGCTGACCCTGTCAGGTGCTGTCCTGGCTTATTTTTTTCCTCCCCTGTTTCTGATATTTAAAGATTACTTTCTCTGGTTTTTTGCGGCCACCATGCTGGCACTGGGGCTAGTACTTGATATTGGCGAATTGAAATCTGAATTACAGCACCCTAAGCGTATTGGGCTTGGGGTGTTATCGCAGTTCAGTGTGATGCCTGCTCTGGCCTTTATTATGGCGCAGTATCCAGGGTTTTCGCCGGCTATTGCCCTGGGTTTTATTATTGTGGGTTGCGCGCCAGGTGCCATGGCCAGTAATGTGATTGTCTATCTGGCCGGTGGTGCGGTCGCTTTTTCGGTTACCCTGACCACCGTGGCGACGTTTTTGTCGCCCCTGCTGACCCCCGTTCTGGTGAAGTGGTTAGGTGGCGCTATCTTGCCGGTTGAATTCCTGCCGTTGATGAAAACTATTTTACTGACGGTGCTTATCCCCCTGGCTATCGGTTTGTTTATCCAGCCGCACCTGGGTAAGCATCTGGTGCAGGTGCGGGGATATGCGCCGGGTGTGGCAGCATTGGCTATCATTATTATTTGCAGTTATGCCGTGGCTGCCAATCAGCCGCGTATTGCCGATATGATTCTACCCGTGATGTTAGGCGTGGTTCTGGTGAATCTATTGGGTTATCTACTGGGCTGGTATCTGGCCCGTTTTTATGGTTTTGATCAACTACATCGCATAACGCTGATGATTGAGCTGGGAATGCAAAATGCGGGTATGGGTGTGGCTCTGGCATTGCAGCATTTTCCTGCAGAAGCGGCATTGCCAGGTGCGCTGTTTGCGGTGTGGTGCATTTTAACCGCGGCGACGGCAAGTTCATGGTTACGTCGGCGGACTGAAAAACTCAGGCCAGTCGTTGTATAGCCTATAAAAACTCCCATTAACAAATCGTCAGAACTGGTGATTTGGCCCATTAGAGACTATATTTTATCTAAGGATGAAAACCCCTTTAAATGACCCACCATAGGCAGCATTGCCAAAAGCATAAAAATAGAAAAGACAAAAGACACAAGTTAAGAAGGCCTTATTTGTAATGTCTGTGGAAAAAACAAAACAGCGTATTCTTCTGGTCGAGGAATCAGCCACCTTACGATATATTCAGGTCAAATCCTTACAGAAGCAGGGATATGATCTGCTATCTCTGGAAACTTTTAATGCTGCGCTGGACTGCCTGAAAGATGCTGTTAATAGTTTTCAGGGGGTTGTCGTGGGTTGGCCCAATTATGATGACCATGATAGCGCCAACCAGCTAATATGCCTGTTAGAGGAAGACGATTACCGAGAAATTCCGGTATTGTTATTGTCCCACGATGCCGATCTTGAAGTGCTTAACTGGATGAGTAAGCGTCGTTTGTCAGCACTGGTGCCCTGGGAGAATTATCAGGAATCGGTAGCCACGCTGCAAAAACTGCTGGGTCCAGAGATCAGTCAGGAAAACATCCATCCTCCCAGCAAGACCGAAAATCCGATCAGGATTCTGTTTGTCGATGACTCGGTCAGTATCCGTCACTATTACCAACGGCTGTTGAACCGGAACGGTTATATCACTGAAACAGCGGATTCTGTGCAGAATGCATTTGAGCTGGCGCAACAACAACCGTTTGATCTGGCAATAATCGATTATTTCATGCCAGATGAAAATGGCTATGTATTGTGCCAGAAGTTACGTGATGATAAACGCACAGCAAATATTCGAACGGCTGTAATTACGGGCACTTATCTTGACGAGGTTATTAAAGATTGTCTGCAGGCCGGTGCGGTTGAATGTATGTTCAAAAATGAAGCGGAAGAATTGTTTCTCGCTCGAATTGCTTCCATGAGCCGATTTATTGAAGTACAGAATCATATTGAAGAAGAACGTCGGCGGCTGGCAGGGATACTTGAGTCGGTTGGCGAAGGTGTTTATGGCGTAGACAATGATGGCCGGGTTACTTTTGTTAACCCGGCCGCCCTGGACATAATTGGTCTGGAAGACATTTCCCTGGTTATTGGCGAACAGGCTAAAGAGGCATTTCATTACAGTCGTGACGATGATGCCAGGCATGACCGCCTGTATCGCGCTTATGGTAAAGGCATCGAGTTGAGATGCTGGGAAACCTCATTTAAACATCACGATGGCAGGGCGGTGCCTGTTGAATGCACGGTTTATCCACTTACTATTCGCGGCCAGCAGGAAGGTTCGGTGATCGCTTTTCGCGATATATCAGAACGAAAAATGCTGGAAGAAAAACTTCACTGGCAGGCAACTCACGATCACCTGACCCAGTTATATAATCGCCGTTATTTTGAAGATCAGTTAGAAACAGAAGTGACGCGTGTGCAGCAGGGCGATGCGATGAACGCGTTGGTATATCTCGATCTTGACCGATTCAAATATATTAATGATACGGCAGGTCATGAAGCTGGAGATAAATTACTCATTGAAATCGCGCGATTGCTAACAGACAAACTGAGAGAGCAGGATTTACTGGCGCGTCTGGGTGGCGATGAATTCGCTATTATTTTACGTGATGTGGATGCGGAATCGGCTATGCAGCTTGCTGAAAATTTTAGAGATGCACTGGATAAATGTAATTTTGTTTATGGCGGGCAGAACTACAATGTACATGGCAGTTTTGGTGTGGCTCTAATGGATATAGAGGATATGACGTCGGGTGATTTATTAGCGAATGCAGATATCGCCTGTCATATTGCCAAACGCAGCGGCCGCAATCAGACGCACTTGTATGAACAAAGCAATGACGAAAAAAATGTTATGGGTTCCGAGCTGGGTTGGTCGCAACGTCTGCGGGATGCCATGCTGAATAATATGTTTATACTGCACTATCAGCCGATACTGGATATTGGATATATCGATTTAAATAATCTGCCGCCGGAAGATGGCGCAATCTGGAAAAAACACATCAGCAATGCTGACAATCCTTTGCATTATGAATTGTTATTGCGCATGAAGAATGAAGATGGTGAGCTGTTTTATCCGGATGCATTTATTCCTACAGCCGAGCGTTTTAATCTCATGCTTGATGTTGATATGTGGGTATTAAATGAAGCGCTTTCGACGCTAGCCAGTATTCAGGAAGAATATCCCAATGTAACGTTTTCTATTAATTTATCTGGCCATACGTTAAATGCCGATGACAGTCTGATAAAAATTAAGGCCTTGCTGAATAAATATGGCACGGATCCCCAGGCGTTGATTTTTGAAGTAACGGAAACCTGTGCAATCGCGAATTTTGAATCGGCCAGTGAATTTATAAATGAAATGAAAGAGCTGGGCTGTCGTTTTTCACTGGATGATTTTGGTTCGGGATTCTGTTCTTTCTCTCAGCTAAAATGTCTGCCCGCGGATTTTGTCAAGATTGACGGTCAGTTTGTGAAAGGCATGTCCCGTGGTGCTATAGACAGAGCTATAGTGACCGCCATGAATGATGTGGCGCATTCACTGGGTCGCTACACGGTGGCAGAATATGTGGAGAGCCCGGAAATTTTACGGCTGTTAAAAATATGCGGTGTTGATCGGGTGCAGGGGCATTATATTTCTATGCCGCTTGAAGTGCTTGGCCATGGCGCGGCTTAGTATTCGTGCAATATATTTTTTGAATATAATTTAAAAATTATCCGGGACGAATAATCTGGTTGGTATCCAGGTCTTTAATTTCGGTAGGCTTGTCCAGCTTGCCGGTGGCTCCAGCAAGAATAAAATCAATTTCATTACCAAAATATTGTTTAACTTTAAGTGCTGTTTTGGCGGGAGGACGACTATCTCTATTGGCGCTAGTGGATACCAGTGGAAATCCCAGCGCATCGCATAAAGCTCTGGCTGTTTTATGTTGAGTGATTCTTACTGCCAGTTTTTTATGTCGACCCGTAATCCAGTCTGGAGCCAGGCTTGAAGCTGGTACCAGCCAGGTCGTTGGCTTGTCTGGGATTGTCGTTAATTTTTTTAACTGCGACGCATTCGGGGTGATAAATGGCAATAGCTGCTGGATATCGCTGGCTAAAAGAATAAGGCCTTTTTCAACAGGGCGCTGTTTAAGATACAGCAGGCGAAAAACGGCGAGTTGATTCAGGGGGTCGCAGCCCAGTCCATAGACGGATTCTGTTGGATATGCGATCACACCTCCCTGTCGGCATATTGAGGCTGCGTTTTTAATATTAAATTGTGAGCTCACGCTTTTTTAGCGGCAGCTTTTTTCTTTGCTGCAGATTTCTTTTTAGCTGTCTTTTTCTTTGTGGTTTTCTTTTTGGCGGTTTTTTTTCTGGCAGTCGCTTTCTTTTTGGCAGCTACTTTTTTTCTGGCGGTCTTTTTCTTTTTGCCTTTGCGTTCCGGTGCTTCTGCTATTAGTTTTTCACATTCTTCAAGGCTTAGTGATTTGGGTTCTCTGTCCTTGGGGATTTTTGCATTTTTGTGGCCGTCAGTGATGTAAGGGCCGTAGCGTCCGTTAAGGATTTCGATATCAGAGCCCTCAAAGGACTTGATGTATTTATTGGCTTCAAATTCTTTTTTCTCTTTAACCAGTACCATCGCCTGTTCAAAAGTAATGTTGTATGGATCTATACCCTGGTCCTGGAATTCTTTTCGAATCGATACAAAGAATTTACCGAATTTAACATAAGGGCCAAAGCGCCCAACATTGCTGGATACTTCCTCACCTTCATCGGTGACGCCAAGAACTCTGGGTAACACAAACAGGTCGAAAACATTATCCATGGTAATGTCGGCCATTTTCTGGCCGGGCTTCAGGCTGGCAAACTGGGGCTTTTCTTCGTCGTCTTTATCGCCTATCTGGGCGAAGGGGCCATAAGGGCCCATGCGAACTGTAATTGGTTTACCGGTTTTTGGATCGGTACCGATTTCACGTGACTGTGCTACATCAGCACGGCTGACATTTTCATCAATGTCTTCTACTTTTTTGATGAAAGGGTCCCAGAAAGATTTCATTAATGGAAGCCAGTCTTCTTCACCGCGGGAGATGGCGTCGAGTTCATCTTCCAGTTTTGCAGTGAAATCATAATCCACATAATCGGTGAAATACTGGGTCAGAAAAGTATTGACGATGCGACCCATATCGGTCGGTGTAAACCGGCGATTTTCTATTTCAACATATTCCCGGTTTTGCAAAGTTGAAATAATACTGGCATAGGTGGATGGCCGGCCAATGCCATATTCTTCCAGTGCTTTGACCAGGCTGGCTTCGCTATATCTTGGTGGCGGTTCAGTAAAGTGCTGATCACTACGAATATCCAGTAATTTTAATTGTTCGCCTTCTTCCAGAGGTGGCAACAGTTTTTCATCATCATCACTGTTTTCCGAATCGTCTTTGCCTTCCATGTAAACAGCCATAAAGCCAGGATGTTTTATGGTCGAACCATTGGCTCTAAATTGATGGCCTTTGCCACACGCAAGATCAACAGCAACGGTATCCAGTGTCGCGTGAATCATTTGACAGGCGATGGTGCGTTTCCAGATGAGTTCATAAAGCTTGAACTGATCCGGTGTTAAATGGGATTTAATTTCTTCCGGTGTGTGCCTGGCAGACGTGGGGCGAATGGCCTCATGTGCTTCCTGGGCATTTTTCGATTTATTTTTAAAGACGCGCACGGCATCAGGTACATTGTCTTTACCATAACGTTCAGCGATGAGTTCGCGGATCTCATCAACGGCTTCATTGGCAAGCATTAACGAGTCGGTACGCATATAGGTGATTAAGCCGACCGTTTCACCGCCAATGTCGATGCCTTCATACAGTTGCTGGGCCGTGCGCATGGTGCGTTGCGCTGAAAAACGTAATTTACGTGATGCTTCCTGTTGCAGTGTCGAGGTGGTGAAGGGGGCGGCAGGATTGCGTTTTCGCTGTTTCTTTTCAATTTTTGAAACCAGCAGTTTGCCGCCAGCGGCAGCTTCCAGGGTCTGTTTTGCGCTGGCTGCCAGTTCGCCATTGTTAATTGTAAACTGTTCAACCTTTTCGTTATTGTAGATGCGCAGTTTGGAAGTAATGGATTTGTTGTTTTTTTCCGTATCGGCTTCGATGGTCCAGTATTCTTTGGGCTCGAAAGCTTCAATTTCTTCTTCGCGAGTTACGATCATGCGCAGGGCGGGGCTTTGTACGCGGCCCGCCGATAAACCCCGCTGGACTTTTTTCCACAGCAGCGGTGAAAGGTTGAAGCCCACCAGATAATCCAGTGCGCGCCGCGCCTGCTGTGCATTAACCATTTCTATAGACAGATCGCGAGGATTGTTGACGGCTTCCTGAATGGCGCGTTTGGTGATTTCGTTGAAGGCGATTCGATGCACCTGTTTATTTTCCAGTGCACCGATTTCTTTTAATAATTCGTAAAGGTGCCAGGAAATGGCTTCCCCCTCGCGGTCAAGGTCGGTCGCGAGATAGAGAGAGTCGGCTTTTTTGAGCGCTCTTTTTATGGCCTCGACATGTTTTTCATTTTTTTCGATCACCTGATATTTCATCGCGAAATCATTGTCAGGATCGATGGCGCCTGTTTTTGGAATCAAATCGCGCACATGCCCATAGGAGGCAAGAACTTCAAATCCCTTGCCGAGATATTTTTTTATGGTTTTCGCTTTTGCGGGTGACTCTACTATTAGAAGGCTGTTGCTCATGGAGGGTTTTTATTCTTGTTTGTTAATTCTGTTAATGCATATAGTCCACGAATTGATCAAATACCATGCTTTCCATCCACGCATAGGCATTTTCTTCGCCGGGATGACTGTACAGCACAATCATTACAATCCATTTTAACTGTTCGATATCCAGCTCGACATCCAGTGCGATAACTCGATCAAGGATGAGTTCGCGAGTCGTTGCGGTGAGCACGCCGGACTGTTCAAGATAAATCAGGAAGCCGATGCACTCTGCATCGAGCAGCATTTTTTCCAGTTCACTGTATATCCGTAACGAATTTTCTTTGCCTGTTTCCTTGGCTTCTGCCTGTACATCGGCCAGGTCTTCCAGCCAGTCAAAGGCTCGAAGAATTTCATGTTGCGGAAAGCCCAGTTCTTCCAGTTGGTCGACAACCAGATCGCGTTCAGGATCAATGGCCGTGTCTTCGCCAATGATGTTCTCGAACAAATACATTAATACATCAACAACAGTTTGCTTCATGCCACTACTCTAAAAAACTAAAATCAGTGTCTGTCGATCGTATCGGATCAGCAGGCTTTAACGCGGGCGTATCGCCCATTTTCAGAGACAACCAGTCCCTGCAGTTCAAGTATAAGTAGCATGGACGCGATTTCAGCGGCAGTTAGCTGGCTGCGTTCAACCAGATCATCGATACTGGCGGGTTCGTATTCCATACATTTGAGCAGGGATTGATAACTGGAATCGAGTTCATGTGATTCCGCAGTCTCTTCAATCTGGGCGCTAGTATGGCTTGAAGCAGGAAGATTTACCAGTGGTATCAGTTCTTCGAGAATATCCTCGGCGGTTTCAACCAGCTTGGCGCCCTGTTTTATCAGGGCGTGGCTGCCCTTTGAAAGGGGGTTGTGAATGGAGCCGGGAATGGCAAAAACCTCGCGGCCCTGTTCCATCGCCAGGCGCGCGGTAATCAATGAACCGCTGTTTTTTGCGGCTTCCACTACCAGGGTGCCGGTGCTGAGGCCGCTGATAATTCGATTGCGTCGTGGAAACAGGCCTTTGTGAGGCGCTGTGCCCACGGGTGATTCAGTAACAATGCATCCCTGTTGGGCGATTTGTTCAGCCAGTCGGGTGTGGGATTTAGGGTAAATAGTGTGTAACCCGTTGGCGACCACGGCAATGGTTCCGGCCATGCCCTGCAGCGCGCCCTGGTGGCAGGCGCCATCAATGCCGCGGGCCAGGCCAGAGGTGATGGTCAACCCGGCCTGTGACAAATGCTGGGCGAAATCTATGGCGGTGCGCCGTCCGGCGGCAGTGGGGGTGCGGCTACCGACCATGGCCAGTTGCGGCTGCTGCAAATAATCGGTATCGCCAATGGCATACAATATATAAGGTGGCTGGTCGATCGACTTTAGTTGATCGGGATAGACTGCATCGTCATGGCAGATGATGTGGTGACTGGGTTTTTCCTGCCAGGCAAGATCACGTTCGATGCCCTTGAGATCCGGAGAGAGTATGCGTTCGATGGCATTTGTGCTCAGGCCGGATGATTCCAGTTGGTTGCGACTGGCGGACAAAATGGCAACGGCTGAACCAAACTGGTCCAGCAGCTTATGAAAGATTTGTGGTTGCAGTTGCGCTCTTACCAGCGCTAGCCGTGAATGCAGTTCGTCCATGGTGCATTTCTCAGCTGCTATAGCAGCTGAAATTTAACGGGGATTTTTGACGACATCTTGTCGATGAATGGTGCGGGTTGATTCCAGTATCAGGCCATAGCTGACGCGATCAAAAACCTTGAAAATCATCATGATGCCACTGCGTTCACCGGGCAGTTGCACCATTAATTTATCAACATCGCGACGTTTATCAGAATTCTTGAGCAGGAATTTGTCTTTGGCGTAATAGCCTTTTTGATAAGTGGCTAACAGATGCCCCACTTCCAGGCCTTCACTACTGCCACGATTGATAACCACAATCTGGTATTTGGCCACTGACGAAATGGCTTCAAACAGTGAAATGACCTTGCCCTCAATATTGTCCTCAGGCACCCTGGGGAAGTAGAGCTGGTCAATCGCGCTCTTATCTTCAGGCAGCAGACGATCACCGATGAGTATTTCTCTTTTGGTGGAAATCAGTGTACCGGAAGAGGGCTGGCCATAGGCTTCGATGCGGGCCTGCCCGGCGTGGATGATTTCAAAGCCAAGCAGTTCACCGGTATCAGGGTCGACCAGTTTATCGCCTTTTCTATAGACGCTGTAGCGAATACGTTCTTTATCCAGTTCACCGCGAATATAGATCTTATTATTTGCGCCCAGAATTAAATGGGCATCGTCACTGCCTACAATATAAGGCGCCTGTTCCCATTCTTCAGTGGTAATGACGCGAGGCTTGGTTAAAAACTGGCGAATAGCATCGCCCGGGATACTGGGTATCGCTGCATCCAGTGATTGTCGATGAATGTTCGGTGTCAATTTGACGACTTTCAGGCCGGATGGGGATTCCTGCTGGGTGTCGCGGCGAATAACCTCTTCACCTTCTGCCGCGCGAGTCACTTGAATCTGCGGTACACCGTTCACATATATTAAGGTAAGAATATCGCCCGGATAAATTAGATGAGGGTTTTCTACCTGTGGATTACGGTGCCAGATTTCTGGCCAGTACCAGGGGTCTTTCAGGAATTTGCTGGAAATGTCCCAGAGCGTATCGCCTTTTTTCACGGTATACTCTCGGGGGTAATCAGCTCTGATCTGTATGGATTGTGCAGCCACGACTTCACTTGAGCGCGCTTGCTGTGCTGCCGTCTCGACGGCTTCGATGGTGCCGCTTTGTTGCTCGAAGGCAGGTTCCGGCTGCGTTTCTGCGGCAGAATCAGATGTTGTCGGCGAAGTTGAACAGGCAGATGTTAAAATTGCTGCGCTAATCAAGAGGACAGGTAGTCCGAGTTGGGTCCTGAATGCTCTGATATCCAAGGTAGAATCCCCATGTTTATCCGTGGTTTTCAAGAGTTTAGCTGATAAACTTGAATTAATGAAGTAAGTTATAGACTTATCTTCTGGTTTTTTCTACACATACACAAGAAGGTTTGTTAATGGCCAGATTGGACATACTCCGATTCCCGGATGAAAGGTTACGTACTAAAGCTAAACCGGTGGCACAGGTTGACGATGAGATTCGTCAATTGATAGACGATATGTTTGAAACCATGTACGAAGCACCGGGTATAGGCCTGGCTGCGACCCAGGTTAATGTGCATAAGCGCGTGGTGGTGATTGATATTTCACCGGAAAAAGACCAGCCGCTGGCACTGATTAATCCGGAGATTATTGCCAGAGACGGAATTGAAGAACGGGAAGAAGGTTGCCTGTCGGTGCCGGGTATTTATGAAACCGTGCAGCGTGCAGATCATATTAAACTCAGAGCGCTGGATCGAGACGGTAATGCCTTTGAAATGGAAACGGGAGATTTGCTGGCCGTGTGCATCCAGCATGAGCTGGATCATCTGAATGGCAAACTGTTTGTAGATTATTTATCTGCCCTGAAACGTAACCGCATCAAGAAGAAACTGGAAAAGCAGAAAAAAGCGGCGGTCATGTAAAGCCTGATGTCTAAATTAAAAATTATATTTGCCGGTACGCCGGATTTTTCAGTTCCTCCCTTGACCGCCTTAATCGAATCCGAGCATCAGGTGGTGGCGGTTTACACCCAGCCGGATCGCCCTGCTGGACGCGGTCGTAAACTTACCGCCAGCCCGGTTAAGCAACTGGCGCTGGAACATGATATTCCAGTCTATCAACCACTGAACTTCAAGTCGGCCGAAGATCAGCAGGCGCTGATTGATTTGCAGGCGGATCTCATGGTGGTGGTGGCTTATGGCCTGATTTTGCCCAAAGTGATTCTGGATGCGCCCAGGCTGGGATGTATCAATATACATGCGTCTCTGTTACCTCGATGGCGGGGTGCGGCTCCAATTCAACGAGCTATTCTGGCGGGTGATGCTGAATCAGGCATTACCATTATGCAAATGGATGCAGGGCTGGATACCGGCGATATGCTGCTGAAAAAAACCTGTCCAGTTCAGGCGGAAGATACCGGCTCCAGTTTGCATGACAAATTATCGATAATGGGTGCGGAGGCTTTAATGGAAACTCTGCCGTTGTTGGCCGGACAATCACTCAAGCCTGAAAAACAGGATGATAGTCTGGCCTGTTATGCGGAAAAACTGCACAAGTCCGAAGCCCTGCTTGACTGGCAGCAGCCGGCCAGACAACTGGCGGCCAAAGTACGGGCTTTCAATGCCTGGCCGGTGGCACAAACAGAAATGGTCCAGAACGGCAAAACGCAAATGTTGCGTATCTGGCAGGCGCAGAGGGTGGATCGATCAAGTGATGCTGTTCCGGGCACGGTTCTAAAATGCGATAAAGAGGGCATAGATGTCGCCACCGGCGAAGGTGTATTGCGTATGCAGCAGATACAGCTACCCGGCAAAAAGCCCATGGATGTTCCGGCGTTCGTGAATGCCCATGACATTACCGGGCTTGTGCTGGGAGCCGCCGATTAAACCGCATAACAAGAAAGCCGACGCACGCAATATTTCAGTACAGGTGCTGCTGGCTGTGCTGGATGAAGGTGAGTCCTTATCATCCGCTATACCCCGTCTGACTCAGTCATTATCCCCGCAAGATAAAGCGTTTGCGCAGATGCTCATCTATGGTGTATTACGCTGGCATGTTCGGCTGCAGGCACTGCTTGCGCAGTTAATGAAAAAATCCCTGAAAGCAAAGGACCATGATGTACAACTGGCGCTGTTGTTAGGGCTGTACCAGTTGATGGATACTCGGGTGCCCGATTATGCCTCGGTGGATGCGACCGTCAGCATGATTAGAAAATCACGTAAAAAATGGGCGGCGGGAATGGTTAACGGCGTACTGCGGAATTTTATCCGGCAGAAAGACGCGTTATTAGCCGCAATTGAACATGACAGCGAAGCCCGGTACTCGCATCCACAGTGGATTATCCATCAGTTGCAACAGGACTGGCCCGAGCAATGGCAGCAGATACTGGATGCCAATAACAGTCAGGCACCTCTGGTGCTGCGTATTAACCGCCAGAAAATTTCCCCTGACGATTATTTGCAGAAGCTGGAGCTATCGGCCAGTAAACTGGATATGGCGGAAGATGCGCTGATGCTGGAGCAGGCGTGTGACGTAACGAACTTGCCAGGATATCAGGACGGCTGGTTTTCGGTGCAGGATGCCGGGGCACAGCAGGCGGCATATTTGCTGGATTTGCAGGCCGGACAAAAAATTCTGGATTGTTGCGCCGCACCCGGCGGCAAAACCGGGCACATGCTGGAATTGCAGCCAACCTTGCAGGTGACGGCAATGGATATATCCGATCAGCGTTTGATGCGGGTGCAGGAAAATCTGGAGCGACTGGAATTTTCCGCCGAACTGGTGGCCGGCGATGCGCAGTCACCTGATGACTGGTGGGATGGTGAATTGTTTGATGGCATTCTGCTGGATGTGCCCTGTTCGGCCAGTGGCGTGATTCGTCGGCATCCAGATATTAAATCACTGCGGCGAGCCGATGATATTGCGCAACTGGTCGAGGTTCAGCAACAGATACTGAAAAATATCTGGCCGCTATTAAAACCGGGCGGCAAACTTCTTTATGTCACCTGTTCAGTATTTAAGGCTGAAAACGAAAATCAGATTAGCTGGTTTTTGCAGCAGGCGCCGGATGCAGTAGAACTCGATATCCATGCCGATTTTGGGCAAAAAAGAATCCATGGCCGGCAGATATTCCCGGGGCAGGATCTGATGGATGGCTTTTATTATTCATTGCTCACTAAAACCGGTTGAACAGGCTGGAATAAGGCGTAAACTTCGCGCCATTGGATATTAAAAAGTTTCTATAATGAAAATCCTGATTCTGGGCGCAGGCCAGGTGGGTTCTTCCGTGGCAGCAAATTTGGCGTCGGAAGCGAACGACATAACCCTGGTTGATGCAAAAGTAGAGTTGTTGAATGAGTTGCGCGATCGTCTGGATATACAGACTGTCGTCGGTAATGCAGCCCACCCGAATGTGCTGGAACAGGCGGGGGTGGAAGATGCCGATATGCTCATCGCCGTGACCAATAGTGATGAAACCAACATGGTTGCCTGTCAGGTTGCCTGGACCCTGCACCATACCCCCACCAAAATAGCTCGTATCCGTTCGGCGCAATATCTGGCGCACAACGAATTATTCATCGGCAACGCTCTGCCCATTGATGTTCTCATTAGTCCCGAAGAAATTGTTACTAACTACATCAGCAATATTGTTGAATATCCAGGCGCCTTACAGGTGCTGGATTTTGCCGATGGCAAAGTAGTCCTGGTTGGTTTGCGGGCCTATTACGGTGGCCCCATGGTGGGGCATGAATTGCAGGAACTGCGCACGCATATGCCAAACATTGATACTCGGGTAGCGGCAATTTATCGTCGGGGTCGGGCAATTATTCCCATGGGGCACACGGTTATAGAGCCGGACGATGAAATGTTTTTTATTGCGGCCCGTGAGCATATTCGTGACGTGATGAAAGAGTTGCGGCGCGTCGACAAAAAAAATAAACGCATCATTATTGCCGGTGGTGGCAATATTGGTAAACGACTGGCTGAACGTCTTGAGTCAACTCATCAGGTTAAAATCATTGAGCGCCACCCCGAGCGGGCAAGACATTTGTCGCAGGTGCTGTCTGCCAGTGTCGTGTTGCTGGGCGATTCTTCCAATGAAGAATTATTGCTGGAAGAAAATATCGACAGCATGGATATTTTCTGCTCAGTCACCAATGATGATGAAGCGAATATTCTTTCGGCCATGTTAGCTAAACGACTGGGTGCCCGAAAAGTTATGTCATTAATTAATCGCCCGGCTTATGTGGACTTAATGGAAAGTCACCAGTCAATCGATGTTGCCATATCACCCGAGCAGGTGACCATTGGTGCCTTGTTGACCCATGTGCGTAAAGGTGACGTTGTGGCTGTGCATTCTTTGCGACGAGGTGCAGCCGAGGCCATAGAAGCCATCGCCCATGGTGATGAAAATAATTCCAAGGTCGTAGGCAAAAGACTGGAAGAAATCGGCTTGCCTGAAGGCACTACAATAGGAGCCATTGTCCGCGGTAAAGATGTCATCATTGCGCATCATGATACGGTGATTGAAGCCGAAGATCATGTGGTGCTGTTTCTGGTTGATAAATCAAAAATTAGCGAAGTGGAACGCTTGTTCCAGGTCGGTATCACCTTTATTTAATCATTGTGCACTTTAGAGTTATACAACGCATAATTGGAATCCTGTTGATGCTATTCAGCATCACTTCCCTGCCGCCGTTGCTGATTGATCTGCTGTATCAGGAAGACGCCGGTGACGCTTTCTTTTATAGTTACGTAACGCTGTTAGGCCTGGGCGTATTTTTATGGCTTCCTGTTAGAAATGTTAAAACCGATTTGCGATTGCGCGACGGCTTTCTGGTCGTGGTGCTGTTCTGGTTTGTTCTAGGTGCTTCTGGCGCCTTACCTTTTTTATTATATGAGCAATTAGACATAAGTGTTGCGGATGCATTTTTTGAATCCGTTTCTGGATTGACAACAACCGGCGCCACTGTGCTGACAAACCTGGATGGAATGCCGCACTCTATTTTATTTTATCGTCAGGAACTGCAATGGTTAGGCGGTATGGGTATTATTGTTCTGGCGGTTGCCGTGTTACCCATGTTGGGCATTGGGGGTATGCAGCTATACCGTGCAGAAACGCCGGGCCCGGTGAAAGATAACAAATTAACCCCGCGAATCACCGAAACTGCCAAAGCGCTCTGGTATATTTATTTAAGTCTGACGTCGGCTTGCGCTATTGCTTACTGGTTTGCCGGGATGAATTTGTTCGATGCTATTTCCCACAGTTTTTCCACTGTCGCCATAGGTGGGTTTTCCACCCATGATGCCAGTATTGGTTATTTTGATAATGTCTATATTGAAATGGTCGCCGTTGTGTTTATGTTGCTTGGCGGGGTTAATTTTGGTCTGCATTTTGTAGCCTTTCGGCGTTGGAATATTCGCACCTATACCAATGACACTGAATTTATGACTTATGTAAAAGTATTGCTCCTTGTGTCAGCAATTTGTGTTGCCTATTTGTATTTTACCGGCGCAGATAAAATGGATAATGCATTACGCCATGGCATTTTTCATGCAGTTTCCATTGGTACCACAACGGGGTTTGCAACATCTGAATTTTATTTATGGCCAGGCTTTTTACCGGTGTTACTGTTATTCACCAGTTTTATTGGTGGCTGTGCCGGATCAACCGGCGGTGGTATGAAAGTTATTCGCGTTTTACTGCTGATAAAACAGGGAATGCGAGAAATGATGCGGCTTATTCACCCCAATGCACAGGTCGTGGTAAAGGTAGGTAAGACGCCTGTATCTGATTCTGTTATTGATGCAGTGTGGGGCTTCTTTGCGGCCTATGTCGGCGTGTTTGTGGTGATGATGCTGTTGCTCATGGCCAGTGGGCTGGATCAGGTGACCTCCTTTTCTGCAGTGGCTGCAACAATAAATAATCTCGGCCCAGGTCTGGGTGATGTGGGTGCGAACTATGCCAGTATCAGTGATTTTGCCAAATGGGTATTGTGCATGGCCATGCTAATGGGGCGGCTTGAAATCTTTACCTTACTTGTGTTGTTTACACCGGCTTTCTGGAGAAAATAACCAAGCCATGCCTGATTGGGAAAAACACTATGCAGATATTGCTGTGGGCGATCAAACGGTAGCATCTGTATTAACTGAAAATGAACATTTGTTAGAGTGGCAGGGGCTGGCGCTGGATTATGCCTGCGGATTAGCAGCCAATGGTCGCTGGTTGGCTGCCAGGGGCTATGAGGTCATCGCCTGGGATATGTCGCGCAATGCGGTAGAAAAATTAAATCAATATTCCCGGGAAAAAAATATTCGATTAACAGCTGAAGTTCGAGATCTGGAAAACAATCCGCCGACTGATGAAAAGTTTGATGTCATTGTGGTTAGTTTTTTTCTACACCGGCAAACGCTGCTTAATTTGTATCAGGCATTAAAGCCCGGTGGTCTGCTTTTCTACCAGACATTTCTGGGGGAACAGAAAAATGGTCGCGGGCCGTCAAATTCTGATTTTAGATTAACGCAAGGTGAGTTATTGCGCGTGTATTCTGATATGGAAAATTTGTTTTATCGAGAAGACGAAGATCAGGCGTTGTTTGTGGGTAAAAAATAACTGGTTTTATTGCTTTTTTAAATTAGTAAAAAAAATTTATCCCAATAAGGCTGATCACCAGATCGAATTGCCAGAAAACCAGTTAATACACGTGCCCGCGTGGGCCAATGTCCCTGTTCTATGGCCTGGCTGCAAATGAAGGTGTAGTGCTGCGCGTAATTGCTGGCATCACAATCAATGGAATCGCAGGCATTGAGACCGATATTGCTGCAGCACCTTTATACATTTATACATTGATGTCGAGCTGGCCTGCGGTAAACATCCTGGTTATCGTCGTGGCTTTGCAGCTAGCACCATACTGACATTGAAGGATTTTGATATGGATTATAATCTGGGTCCGGCGTCTCAATAGCTTGAAATGTTTTTTATCTATTGAAGGTATACGGCAGAAATAGTTATTGAATTCTGTATCCAGCAAAAGGGCTCACTAACCTGGGCCCTTGTAGTAATAAAGGTACTAGTCCGGGCAGCCTTTTCTCATTAGCGGCTTTAAAGTTGTCAACAGCGATTTAAACAGCGTCTTGTTCAGTCTTTCTTCTCCGGCCAGTAGTTCTTTCATGTGCTGACGTTGTGTCGGCATAGAAAAACAGGCCGGGCAGGAATCTGGAATAATGGGTAATTTCGCCGTTTCAGACAAATCTCGGGTCTGGCGTTCGCGGCAATAGACCAGCGGGCGAATAATTCTCAGGTCGCCATCATCATTTATATAATGGGCTTTCATGGTTTTTAATTGTCCACCGTGAAAGGCCGACATCAAAAAACTCTCTGCCAGATCATCCAGATGTTGGGCCAGGGCAATGACGTTAAAATTATGTTTGCGGGCTGTGCTGTACATTATGCCGCGTTTAATTCTCGAGCAAAAGGCGCAATAGGATGGTTTGCCCATGTGTTCTTTTGCCATGTCCATAATGGGTTCACGGCAATAATAATATTCGACAGCCAGTGATTTCAGGTAGGGAATCATCGGTGAAGGGTCAAAGTCACCGGCCATTGGATCAACGGTCATTGCGGCAAATTCGAATTTAATTGGTGCGTGTCGCTGAAAGTGATTCAGGATGTGCAACAGGGCCAGTGAGTCCTTGCCGCCTGACAGCCCCAGCAGGACTCGGTCACCTTCTTTAATCATGTTGAAATCAACCAGCGCACGGCCAGCCTGGCGCAACAGCGTTTTTGGCGGTTTTACAAATTCAGTCATGGCCAGCAAAGATACAGACTGTGTCATTGATTGCAAGAATAAAATAGCGGGTAATTTTGCCTGCCTGGCGTCTACTGGATGAGACTCAGCGCCAGGGTAAAAATTTTCCCCAGGCAATAAAAAGCCCCGATAATCCTTATCGGGGCTTTGAGCGTCCTGGCCCTATGGTGATTGGGTTTGGCAATGTAGCTATATCCTGATTTCCTGTATACTTCCTGTTCGAGTCCTGCAGTCCTTAATCCGTTTCCCTGTGAATCCTTTCCAGCTACTTCCTGTACTATCCCTGTGTCCTGTCCAGCCAAGTCCTTGTGTCCATGTATATATTATGGTCAAGTCCAGTGATGACGGCTATCAGTTGATGTAGTGAATTCATGTCAGAATTATGAGTAGTCTCTTGTAGGGATAATCCTACAAGCTGTAGTCAATGTATCGGGAGTGTCAGCTCAGCAATGCAAAATTTTTATCCGCCATTAGAACCCTATATTACCCATCGTCTTCAGGTTGATGAGCTGCATGAGCTGTATGTTGAAGAATCGGGTACGCCCGATGGTATACCCATCGTTTTTTTACATGGTGGTCCTGGCGCCGGCTGTGGTGAGATTCATCGGCGATTTTTTAATCCTGACGTTTACCGGATTATTCTGTTTGATCAGCGCGGCTGCGGTCGCTCCACACCACATGCAGAGCTTGAGAACAACACGACCTGGGATCTGGTGGCGGATATGGAGCTGATTCGGCGGCAGCTCGAGATTAATAAATGGGTGTTATTTGGTGGTTCATGGGGCTCGACACTGGCGCTGGCCTATGCAGAAACCCACCCAGATGTTGTGCATGCGCTGGTATTAAGAGGTATTTTCCTGGCAAGAAAACAGGATATTCAATGGTTTTATCAGTACGGCACCAGTCAGATTTTTCCAGATTACTGGCAGGATTATATTCAGCCCATTGCTGAAAACGAAAGAGATGACATGGTGACCGCCTATTACAAAAGGCTGACCTCAGATGATGACAATATCAGGGATTCTGCCGCCAGAGCCTGGTCTATCTGGGAGGGATTAACCGCGAGTCTGACGCCTGACGAGCAGATTATGGAGCATTTTGGTAATCCTCATGCTGCGCGTGCCATTGCTCGTATCGAGTGTCACTATTTTATTAATGACAGTTTTTTGCAGGTTGATCAGTTGTTGAATAATGCCCACCGGCTAAAAAATATTCCCGGTTATATCGTGCAGGGGCGTTATGACATGATTTGTCCCGTTGATCAGGCGTGGGCGTTACACAAAGTCTGGCCGCAGGCAGAATTAAATATCATGCCGCAGTCGGGTCATGCGGTAATGGAAACCGAGATAGCGAACAGGTTAATTGAAATTACTGATCAAATAGCAGAGCAGCTTAAATGATTGCCTTATTACAAAGAGTCAAAAGCGCAAATGTTGTGGTGAATAACCAGGAAATAGCCCGGATTGACCAGGGGCTTCTGGTCCTGCTGGGAGTGGAGAAAAACGATTCCTCAACTGAAGCCGATCGGCTCCTCGATCGTGTGCTGGGTTACCGGGTGTTTGAAGATGAGCGGGGCAAGATGAATCTTAGTTTGCAGGATATTGATGGAGAATTGCTGTTGGTGCCCCAGTTCACCCTGGCAGCAGATACCAATAAAGGCATGCGGCCCAGTTTTTCATCGGCGGCGATGCCAGCAGAAGGAAAAAAATGGTTTGACTACATGGTTGCTCAGAGTCAGGAAAAGATGGCAAAAGTAGCTTCCGGAGCTTTTGGTGCGGATATGCAGGTTGGTCTGGTTAATGACGGCCCAGTAACATTCTGGTTGCAGGTTGTTAACAAATAAATGCCCGCGAGCCGAATTATTGGAAAGCCAGGTAAGTAATTGCAAAAATAGTTTATGTTAGTTTATTCCATCACCTGCCCTGACACTTAATTCATTAAAACTTTATAAAGAGATTCGGCAGGGTAGAGCGTGTCGTGGTATGCAATAGCATGTTCAGAATTAAGGCGTATATTTTTGGGTTGTCTTTAATCTGGATGATGTTTAATGCGTCTACCTGGCTGAATTGCTATTTTTCAGGCTTGAGACAGAATATGCATTTATCAGGGATAAATGCTTTGCTGGAGAGGATGGCGAATTCCATAGTCTGCCGAGCATCTTTAGGTAATTACATCACGATCAATAGCTATTATCCTGTCAGCTAAATTTTTATTTTTAATTTCAGCTTCTTATGAAGCTGAAATTAGCACTGTGGTTGATCTTTTAGTTTAAAACCCCGTCCATTCCAGTGTATCCTATGCTGCTTTAATAGCCGTTTTTTTGGAGATTCCCTACATGGTTGAACGCACCGCGACAGTTGAACGCGATACGCTGGAAACCCAGATTCAGGTTTCGGTGAATCTGGATGGTACTGGTCGAGCAAAATTCGATACCGGCATACCTTTTCTGGATCACATGCTCGATCAGGTGGCGCGTCACGGATTAATTGATCTGGATATCCAGGCCAAAGGGGATCTACACATTGATGCACACCACACGGTGGAAGATATTGGTATCACACTGGGTCAGGCATTTGCGCAGGCAGTCGGTGATAAGAAAGGCATTCGTCGGTATGGGCATGCTTATGTGCCGCTGGACGAGGCTCTGTCGCGGGTGGTTGTCGACTTCTCCGGTCGGCCCGGTATTGAATTCAATGTCGAGTTTCCCCGCGCTGCGATTGGTGGTTTCGATGTAGATCTGTTTTTTGAATTTTTCCAGGGTTTCATTAATCACGCGCAGGTGACGCTGCATATTGATTGTATTCGTGGTCGCAATGCGCACCATATTGCAGAAACCATTTTCAAGGCCTTTGGTCGCGCCATTCGCATGGCGCTGGAAGCGGATGAACGCATGCAGGGCGTATTGCCATCGACTAAAGGAGCGCTATAGGTGTCCACCATTGCCGTTGTTGACTATGGTATGGGCAATCTTCGATCCGTCGCCAAGGCATTGGAGCATGTGGCTCAGAATCAGCAGGTGATTGTCACCTCGAGTGCCGAAGAGATCCATAATGCCGACCGGGTGGTATTTCCTGGTCAGGGTGCCGCCCGTGACTGTATGCTCGAGCTGGCTGATCGCCAGCTAACGGATGTGGTGCTGAATGCGGCCCATGAAAAGCCATTTCTGGGTATTTGCATGGGGATGCAGGTACTGTTGTCGCATTCCCAGGAGAATAATGGTGTCGATTGCATGGGGCTTTATCCAGGTGAAGTACGCTACTTTGGTGACAATCTGCAAGATGAGCAGGGTGAAAAGCTAAAGATTCCCCATATGGGCTGGAATCGTGTGCATCATCGGAGCAGTCATGCCTTATGGCAGGGCATTGACGAGAACAGTCGATTTTATTTCGTGCACAGTTATTACATGGACCCGGCAGATAAGGGTATTATTCTCGCGACCACTGACTATGGTTTTGAATTCGTCTCTGGCATTGGTCGTGACAATGTATTTGCAGTGCAGTTTCATCCCGAAAAAAGTGCCCAGGACGGATTGCAATTATTAAAGAATTTCGCCGAATGGGACGGCAAACAATAGAAATTAAAGGTATTCAAAATGTTACTGATTCCCGCCATTGATTTGAAAGATGGAAAATGTGTTCGACTGCGCCAGGGTGTAATGGAAGATGATACGGTATTTTCCGATGATCCTGTGGCGATGGCCGGTCGTTGGGTGGATGCGGGCTGTCGCCGCTTGCATCTGGTGGATTTAAATGGCGCCTTTGCCGGTAAACCGGTGAATGCCGAGGTTGTGCATCGGATAGCAGAAGCCTATCCCGATGTGCCAATTCAGGTGGGCGGCGGTATCCGTGATGAAGAAACCATTGAAACCTATCTGGATGCCGGTGTGAGTTTCGTGATCATCGGTACCCGGGCCGTGGTGGATCCCCATTTTATCAGTGATATCTGTGCCGGTTTTCCCGGTCATATTATTGTCGGGCTGGATGCCAAAGATGGCAAGGTGGCCACCGAAGGCTGGTCCAAAGCGACCAGGCACGATGTAATCGATATGGCGCAACGATTCGAAGAAGATGGCGTTGAAGCGATTGTGTATACCGATATCTCTCGCGATGGCATGATGCAGGGTGTTAATGTCGACGCCACGGTAAAACTGGCGCAGGCGATTCATATCCCGGTGATTGCCTCGGGTGGCATTACCAATATGGACGATATCAAGGCGCTGGCAGCAGTCGAGGATGAAGGCATCATGGGTGCCATTACAGGGCGTGCGATTTATGAAGGCACGCTGGATCTTAAAGAAGCCCAGGCCTGGGTGGATAATCAGGGTTAACCAGGTGCCACTCGCAAAACGTATTATTCCCTGTCTTGATGTACGCAATGGCCGCGTGGTCAAAGGTGTGCAATTTGTCGATATCCGCGATGCCGGTGATCCGGTAGAAGTGGCGCGCCGCTACGATCAGGAAGGAGCCGACGAAATAACCTTTCTGGATATCACCGCCAGTTCTGATGATCGTGACACTATTGTTCATGTGGTCGAAAAAGTGGCCGAGGAAGTGTTTATTCCTCTGACCGTCGGTGGTGGCATTCGCAAGGTTGATGACGTGCGCCGTATGTTAATTGCCGGAGCCGATAAAGTTGCCATCAACACGGCCGCAGTATTTAATCCGGAGCTGGTTAAAGAGGCCAGTGAGCGGGTTGGTTCACAATGCATTGTGGTAGCGATAGACGCTAAAAAGGTCAGTGGCGAAGGTGAGCCCAGTCGCTGGGAAATCTTTACCCACGGCGGCCGTAAGCCCACCGGGCTGGATGCCATTGAATGGGCCAGGAAAATGGCCGATTATGGTGCGGGTGAAATTTTGCTGACCAGTATGGATCGGGATGGCACCAAAACAGGTTTCGATCTGGAACTGACCCGGGCTATTTGTGCAGCAGTCTCCATCCCGGTGATTGCCTCGGGGGGTGTTGGTAATCTGGAGCATCTGGCCGAAGGTGTTCTCGAGGGCAAGGCAGATGCCGTGCTGGCGGCCAGTATCTTTCATTTTGCAGAATATTCAGTGCATGAAGCCAAGGAGTTTATGGCTTCGAAAGGCATCGAAGTCCGTTTATAGCCCCATTCAGTGGTAAACTATCCTGATGAATAAAGCCTGGTTAGATGAAATCAAGTGGACCGATGATGGTCTGTTGCCCGCTATTGCTCAGGATGCTGAAACTGGCCGGGTGTTAATGTTTGCCTGGATGAATCGTGAGTCGCTGGCATTGACGGTGGAGAAAGGCGAAGCGGTGTATTATTCCCGGTCGCGGCAGAAACTGTGGCACAAGGGTGAAGAATCGGGGCACACTCAGAAAATAAAATCCCTGCGCCTGGATTGTGATAATGACGTTTTATTGCTGGCGATTGAGCAAACTGGCGGTATTGCCTGTCACACAGGTAGACAAAGCTGTTTTTTCAAAGAATTTCAGAATGGCGAGTGGGTGGCAACAGACGCAGTCGTTAAAGATCCAGAGGAAATTTATGAGCTGCAGAGAAGCGCTAATGGCAACGAGAGGCAGGAGCCGGGAGTGACCAGATGAGTGATATACTCGCGCGCCTTGCCGATGTGCTGGAACAGCGTAAACAGGCGGAGCCAGATTCATCTTACGTGGCCAGTTTATATGACAAGGGGCTGGATGCCATTTTAAAAAAAATTGGTGAGGAAGCCACCGAAACGGTAATGGCCGCCAAAGATGGTGTTCAGGAAAAAATTATTTATGAAACCGCGGATCTCTGGTTTCACTGCATGGTGCTTCTGGCGCAACAGGGTTTAAGACCTGAAGATGTGTTGCAGGAGCTGGCTCGACGATTTGGTCTTTCGGGTATTGAAGAGAAGGCATCAAGAAAAGATTGATTTGTTATAAAGCAAAGAACTGAATTTATTGTGTCTGTATTTTATAGGCGCATGAATATGCGAGGAGAATTAAATGGGTATTAGTATTTGGCAGTTGGCGATTGTTCTGGGTATTGTGGTTTTATTGTTTGGCACAAAAAAATTGCGCAATATCGGCGGTGATCTGGGTTCGGCTATTAATAGCTTTAAAAAATCCATGAAAGAAGGCGAGAAAGACGCAGATAAAAGTCTGGAAAGCAAAGAAAATGGCAATGTTATTGATGCTGAAGTAACTAAAGAAAAAGATAAGGTTTAACGTTTAGAATTTAAACGTTTAAGTAAACATTATGTTTGACGTTGGCTTTCTGGAAATGGTGGTGATTTTGGTGCTGGCTTTGCTTGTGCTCGGGCCGGAACGTTTGCCCAAAGCTGCGCGCCAGGTAGGCTACTGGTTTGGCAAGGCCAGACGTTATGTGGAAGGTGTAAAAAGTCAGGTCGAAAACGAATTTGATGGCGGCGAGTTAAAGCGTCTTATTCACAATCAGGAAGTGCAGATTCGTGAATTACAAAATAAATTACATAATACGGAAGACCACGTAAATACTGATTACCATAATATGTTTGATGATCAGAATGACCCGGGTACAGCTACTGAGACGAAAGCGGAAAAGCGTTATGAAATCATAGAAGAAGATGATTTCGAAGAAGAAGCTAAAGCTAAAACATCTTCCAGAGAAAAACAGCAGACCGACACGCCGGAAAATTTGAATGGCTGAGTCACTGGGGCAAAATCAGGAACAGGGTTTTCTTGGGCACCTGCTGGAATTACGTGACCGTCTGTTAAGAAGTGTGCTGGCGGTATTGCTGGTTTTTCTGTGTGCCTTTCCCTTCGCTAATGAAATCTATGAAATTCTCGCATTGCCCGTAGTGAACCAGTTGCCGGATGGCAGTAGCATGATTGCTACCGGTGTTATCTCTCCTTTTTTAACGCCGTTAAAACTGGCGTTTATTATGTCAATTTTTGCCGCCATTCCTTATCTCATGTTTGAAGCCTGGGCGTTTGTTGCGCCCGGCCTGTATAAACACGAAAAAAAACTGGCTTTGCCATTGATCGTTTCCAGTGCGCTGTTGTTTTATGTCGGCATTGTATTTGCCTATTTTGTCGTGCTGCCCAATGTGTTTGCTTTCATGATGGCCTATGCGCTGGAAGGTGTGAATCATTCGCCTGATATTACCTACTATCTCGACTTTATCTTAAAGCTGTTTTTTGCATTTGGCATTGCATTTGAAGTACCTATTGCCACAATTCTTCTGGTGTTAGGCGGCGTAACCACCCCTGACAGTCTCGCTGAAAAAAGACCCTATATCATCGTGGGCGCATTTATTTTTGGTATGTTGTTAACGCCGCCGGATATCATTTCGCAGACCATGCTGGCTATACCTATGTGGATTCTATTCGAAGTAGGGCTGTTATTTTCACGCCTGTTGAAAAAAAGAAAAGATAGCAGCGATGATGAAGCAGATGAAGCTAACGACGATTATGAAAACCTAAGTGAAGATGAAATGGATGCCGAACTGGATAGAATAGAGTCGGAAGAAAAGAACGGCCCAATATTGTAGTAAACGCTACAGGAGTTACATGCTATGAGCAGTCTCCAGTTTTCAAAGTGGTTTTTTATTTTAATAAGTTCTTTGCTTTATATGCCTGCTGCACAAGCAGCAAACAATCTTGAAAATCACCCGTCACCTTATATTCGCATGCACGCCCATGATGCCGTGGACTGGCAGATATGGAATCAATCCGTTCTGGATCGGGCAAAAAAAGAAAACAAACTGATCTTTATCTCCGTGGGCTATTATTCCTGTCACTGGTGTCATGTGATGCGCAATGAAAGTTTTACCAATAAAGATATTGCGAACATTATTAACAGGCGCTTTATTCCAGTAAAAATTGATCGTGAATTGAATCCTGCGCTGGATAATTATTTAATTGATTTTGTGCAAAAAACGCGAGGCCATGCCGGCTGGCCATTAAATGTTTTTGTTACACCTGCCGGGCATCCACTGGTTGGTCTTGTTTATTTGCCAGCCGATGAATTCGTTGGTTTTATGGGTAAATTATCAACTGCATGGCATGAAGATAGTGATTATCTGAAGGGTATGGCGCTACAGGCATTTAACCACAGCCAACAATTAAATCAGCAACAGAGCCAGATGCTAAATATTGATCAGCAATTGTCAGCTTACCTTGAAATTGTCAGGAAAAATGCGGACCAACTGGAAGGCGGAATAGGTAAACAGTCAAAGTTTCCGCGGCCCGCCATGCTAATGACTTTAATGCAGCTTTATCAACAGCACCCCAAACCCTGGTTAGAAGAATTCTTGCTGTTAACTTTAAATCAAATGGCAAGTCATGGATTGCATGATGTAATTGGCGGCGGCTTTTATCGCTATGCAACAGATCCGGGCTGGCAGGTGCCGCATTTTGAAAAAATGTTATATACCAATGCGGGACTGATTCTGGTTTATCTAAAAGCTTATGAATTATTTGGAGACGATTTGTATCTTGATATTGCTATCGAAACGACTGAATTTCTGCTGCGGGATATGCGCGCAGAAAATGCTGGTTTTATAAGTGCTTTAAGCGCCCAGGATGCACAGGGTATTGAAGGCGGTAATTACGTCTGGGATCAGAAGCAGTTACAACAGCAATTAACGCCCGCACAATGGCAGCAACTTAAGCAGCATTGGCGATTAGTTGAGCTTGAGCATGTGTCTGGCATTTTTCCTGTCGGGCTCGCGCTGGGGGAAGACTGGCGAGATATAAACAAACAACTGCTCAGCAAGCGGCAGGATAATCCACCTTTGCAGGATGATAAGTTGTTACCCAGCTGGAATGGCTATGTATTGTCTGCGCTGGCAGAAATGGTTCTACTCACTGGTCGGCAGGATTTCGTAAAGGCAGGCCATGCCCTGTTTGAATTTCTGCAACAACAGGTCGGTCAGGGTTTAAAAAGAACGGTGGCGACAAGCGATCATCGTTATCTGGAAGATTATGCCTATGTGGCTCAGGGTATGCTGGACTGGCAGGGTGTGATGGGTAAGCAGAAATATGGGATGGCTGCGAAGTCTTTAGCTGTGCAGGCGCTCGAGTTGTTCAGTACTGATCAGGGATGGAAGTTATCGGATACTTCCTTACTGCCGATGCCATCCGATCTGGCCAATGTGGCGGATGCGGAATTGCCATCATCTGCAGTAGTTGTGCTAAAGTTAATTCGTCAAGCTGGCCTCGAAAGAGAAACTGCGCCGCTTAAGCAGCGGCTTACGCATCTCGAAGAAAATATACAACAGATCAAGCCGGTGAGCCTGTTGCAGTATTCATCTCAAATCGGCTATCTCCAGCAGTTACAGAAAATTGTTAAATGAGCAAAGGCTGTCAGGGCCTGGATTTTATCAGACCTGATGTAAATCAGATTTGATCCCGATTTTATTTATTCAGGCGTAATCAGGAACGGTCATAATTGTGGCGTAGTTAATGCGGAAATCGCTTATATTCTCCAGCAGATAAGTGAGAATTAGTGTAAAATTATGCCCCCAAATTCACAGTGAATAGAAGAGAACTTAAGAAAAGCCATGGCTGAACCACGTAGCGTTCCCCGAAGTCCCACCTTATTAATCATACTTGACGGGTTTGGTGTTAATCCCAGTCGAATCAACAATGCTGTTGCGGAAGCCAATACGCCGCGACTCGATGAGTATTTTTCTAAAAATACCCATATAACGCTCGATGCATCAGGTAAAGCCGTTGGGCTGCCGGTTGGCCAGATGGGAAATTCAGAGGTTGGGCATCTGACCCTGGGCTGTGGTTCGATTATGCGACAGGATCTGGTGCGTATTGATGATGCGATAGAGAATGGTGAGTTCTTTGATAACGCGGCGCTGGTGGCGGCGCTGGATGATGCTGCGGCAAAAGAAAGGCCCATGCATCTGGTGGGTCTGGTGTCTGATGGTGGTGTGCATAGCCACATCAATCACCTGGTTGCGCTTATCGAAATGTGTGCCAGGAAAAAGGTCAAGCCGCTGGTGCATATGATTACCGACGGCCGAGATACTGCGCCCATGGCCGCTATGGGATACCTTAAGAAGCTTGAGGATGTGCTGGAAGATGCTGGCGGTGCTATCGCTACGGTATGTGGGCGCTATTACGCGATGGATCGAGATAATCGCTGGGATAGAACGGAAGTGGCCTGGCGTGCCATGGTGCATCATGAAGGCGAATTTCATGAAGCCGCACGCTATGCAATCGAGTCGGCCTATGCAGCTGATCAAACGGATGAGTTTATCCGGCCCTGTATTTTGCCAGAAGCGGAAAAGCTGCAAAAAGGCGACAATGTTATTTTCTTCAACTTCAGAAATGACCGGCCGCGCCAGTTGTCCGCTGCCCTGAGTCAGCCCGATTTTGAAGGCTTTGAGACCGGTACTTATGATCCGATTACAGTCACCTGCTTGACCGAATACGATCCGCAGTTTTTATTGCCTATCGCTTTTGCGCCTGAGCGCCCCCATTCGACACTGGCCTCGGTGGTGAGTCGTGCCGGCTACAAGCAGTTTCATTGTTCTGAAACAGAGAAGTATGCCCATGTGACGTTCTTCTTTAATGGTGGTCGGGAAGAAAAATGGGCCGGTGAAGATCGGGTGATGATACCGTCTCCCAAAGTATCAACCTATGATAAAAAACCGGAAATGAGTGCCAGAGAAGTAGCGGATGCCACCATCGATGCACTCAAATCCCATGACTATGGTTTTCTGGTGGTCAATTTTGCCAATGGAGATATGGTTGGACACACAGCCGTTCGCGAAGCGGTAATCGCTGCGGTAGAAGCCATGGATGCGGAAGTCGGTCGACTGCTGGATGTTGCAGTTGAAGAAGGTTTTTCAGTATTTCTGACTGCCGATCACGGCAACTGTGATGAAATGGTTGATCCGGTGACCGGTGAGCCGCATACCCAGCACACTGTCTACCCGGTGCCCTGTTTGATTATTGATCAGGAATATTGGCGTCTGGCAACAGGCATGGGCTTGAGCAGTGTGGCGCCGACTATTCTGCAATTGATGGGGCTGCAACAACCGCCTGATATGAAAGGTGAAAGCATCCTGTTAGAGGCTTACAACAAGATGTCCTAGGCAGATTCAAAGATCGTTACAAAACAACCACCGCAAGGTGGTTTTTTTGTGTCTGCGGCTGGCGGAAATAAGCCGGCAAAAAAATATTCTGCTGGCATAAAGCAGCGTATTGTTAAACACAGGTTTCAGATAAACTTAAGATAATCATCGCAACAGGGAACCGTTTTAAATTTTAAAACGTGTTATGTACATGGCAATTATAAATATGTGGCCACGTAAGCGATCATCTCATGCGCAGTTTGAGCAGCTCGTGCAGCCGCATTTACAACGGCTTTATAAGCTGGCATATCGCTTTGCCGGGCAGCGCGATGACGCCGAAGATCTTGTGCAGGATGTCCTGCTCAAGTTATATCCGCGCCTGGAGGAAATGCAGGCAATTGAAAAACTCGGTCCATGGCTGGCCCGTGTACTCTATCGGCATTTTATTGACAGGTTGCGTAGCCAACAGCGTTCGCCAATTCAGTTTATTGATGATGAACAACCCTTTTATGAATCTCATGTCAGTGATGGGCTGGAGCCAGATGATCTGCTTGAGTCCGAGCTAAGTCAGCAAAGTTTGCAGCGAGCACTTGATCAGCTTAATGAAGACCAGCGCTTGCTGGTGCTATTGCATGATGTCGAGGGTTATAGTCTGCCGGAAATCAATCAACTGCTGGACGTATCTGTCGGCACCATTAAATCTCGGTTAAGCCGTGCGCGCAGTAAATTGCGTGAAATATTAGGCAAGATGGAACCTTTATCTGATGTCCATCGTGTAAATGGGTAACAGAGTGATGAATATGAATTGTACAGAAATCAACACACATATAGATGATTACCTTGATGGCAATTTGTTATTGCAGGACAGGCAGGCAGTAGAGCAGCACCTGCTTGAATGCCAGGCTTGCGCTGACAAAGTCAAGGGTATGAATTTTATGTTGGCAAGTTTAAAAGATTTGTCAGTGCCAGAAGCCACAGCGGATTTCGAGGCGCGTGTGTTCAGGGAAGTACGTAGACAGTATCCAGAGCGCTCTGCCAGCCATTTCGTTGCAGGTTTTGCAACAGCCATGGCTGCCGGAGTCGCTTTGTGGTTTGCCAGCACCATCTTTTTTGTGCCGCAGCAATCGCTGAATACACCAGATGTGATTACGGTGGCAATGAATGATGCGCGTACCGTCAGGTTATTGCTTGAAGCGCCCGATGATATTGCACAGGTGACTTTAAGCATAGGCTTGCCGGCTAATGTTGAATTAACCGGATATCCTGGGCGTAATAACCTGACCTGGCAAACCAGTTTGAAAAAAGGTCAGAATGTTCTTGCTCTGCCAATTATGGCTATAGATTCAGGCAAGGGTGAATTAGTTGCCCAGCTTAGCTATGGCGATAAATTGAAAACCTATCGACTTGTACTTAAAACGACAGAAAACGGTGTGATGAATTATCAGATTCAGCCGGTGACTTCTGCGTAACAGATAATTTGGAGTTTGAAATAATGAAACAGTTGAGCAAAGCAATAATGTTAGGGCTGGGTCTGTCGTTGCCGTTAGGTGCAATGGCAGCACCGGATGATGATGTAACTATACGCGTAATGGAAATGCATGAGCATTCCTATGAGAATGTTATACGAAATATCGAGTTGCCGGATGCGGCCAGTGAGAATGCGAGTGACAACGCAGAAGATGGTTTAACAACGGCGAATCAAAATCGCAATCGCAATCGTGAACGACTGCAAGAGCATACAGGTGATGATGCCGATGCCGGTGATGGTGATCATGAAAGAGATAGAGATAGAGACCGCGAACGGGAAGTGGAAAACGAGCATGAAGCGGAACATGAACGTGAACATGAAATGGAACAGGCGCACGAGCATGGAGAAGGGCATGGAAATCCTGAAGATATAGAACCAGAAGGTCCGGAAGGGCCAGAAAATGGCCATGGTCAGGGGCCGAACAACTAGATCTGGCTAAAAATAAAAAATACAAACCTCTCCCTGAAAAATCCGGGAGAGGTTTGTGCGTATTGGAAAAAGTGAATGGGGTTAGAGTTAATGGGTAAGTGGATAAGCTATCTGAAAACATACTTACTAATTGTATTGCTGGGCTGTGCAACTAACGTGCAGGCGTCAGCAAAAGATGATTTCGAACAGGGCGCTAAATATTTTAAGGCGGGTGAATATGATAGCGCGGCAGAAAGATTTGAAAGTGCACGCAAACAGGGCATGAATTCGGTAGCGCTGTATTACAATCTTGGCAGCAGTTATTACAAGCTTGAAGATTATAAAAATGCTCGTCGATATTTTATTGAAGTAGGCAAGGTGCCGCAGATGAAATCCCTGGCGAATTATAATCTCGGTCTTATTGCTTTAAAACAACAAAATAGAAAACTGGCTGTACAATATTTCAAATTGGTCGTCAGTGATAATCAGGATAAAAAACTGGTGTATCTGGCTAATGAGCAGTTAGCTAAAAAAACACCAGTGAAAAAAAATGGCTCAGTCTATGTGAGTGCGAAATTAGGTTATGACGACAACATAAACGTTGCACCTGCTGATATTGTTATTGGCGAATCAGATATGTTTAGTGATGTTGTGATGTCGGCTGATTATTTGTTGGCCGGTTCTAGAAATAACGGCTGGACAGGTGATGTGGTTTTTTACCGTATTAATTATTTTGATACTGATAAATATGATCAGGATCAGTATGGCGCGGGCATTAAAAAAACTCAGAAACTGGATGCATGGCAAACACACCTGAAAGTAAATTTTGATAAATACACTTATGGACCGGACGATTATCAATCCATAGCAAAAATGGAGGCTGGAGCCAAACGAAATTTATCTAAAACAGGCAGATTATATTTGCGTTATCGCTATGAGGATATTAGTAGTGATTTTGTCAATTATGATTATCTGGAAGGCTGGCGACAAAAAATCAGGTTAGAGTATCGACAGTATGATAAGGCTGAAATTAGCCAGCTATATTATGAGCTGGAGCTAAATGACAGGAAAGATTTTGTTTCCTCGTTAACGGGAAACGAATACAGTTATTCGCCGACACGGCATACAGTGCGTGGCAAGTATACGAAGATGTTAAATAAAACCTGGCATGTGACAGGCGATCTGTCATATCGGATGAGTGATTATCCGGCAACGGCTACCCAGGATAGAAATGATGATCGCTGGAAAGCGGCAGCCTATGTTGATTACCGTTTCGATAAAACGATGAAGCTCAGGACCCGGCTTGAATATACTGATAATGATTCGACAGAGGCTTCGTATGATTATGATAGAACAGTAATGACGGTTGGCTTGAGTAAGCTGTTTTAATTAATCTGCTTTAATGGTGGGCTGTTTCTGCGCGTTGCTTTCATTCGCAGAAACAGCCTGTTATCTGCAATAGTATCTAAACAGGATTAGTCGTGTGCAATGCTATTCCAGTCTTTATGTTCGAAATACTTCGGATATAGCTGCAGTGTGTTAATGATGCGCGGCAAGCCCTGACTCGATAAAGGCTGGTTAGACAGTGTATCTGCAGCGCTTAATAAATCACCAATTAATACATGCAGTACGGCATCCGCCTGCGGTTCAAGTTTGCAATTGGCTACCAGGTAGTTGACTGTATTATTAATATGTTGCGCCAGTTTTTCTGCGTCCGATTTTGTCAGTGCATCATGGTGAAAGGCGGTCGTTGCTTCCATGGCGGCTTTATTAATGCTTTGCATACCCTCGCGTAATGGGGCGTCCGTGGACCATTTTTTACCCTGGTTTAGTTGCAAGCTTGATACAGCATGTTCATCGTGATGATGTTGATGAGCAACTGTGGTGCCGGTTTCAGCTTTTACCGATATATTGAAAAGCAGGCCCAGGCAGGTGATGGCCAGAACAGTTGTGAATTTATGATGTGTCTTCATAGTTTAATTTTCCTGTGGATAAAAATGTTCTACAAATGCATGACGAAATTTCTGATGGCAGTTGAGACATGTCGTCTGTAATCTTGCGAAAGCGCTAATGACTGCCTCGCCATCTGCAGTGCTTGCGGCTTGTGCCAGTGCATTTGCTGCGGCATGGGTTTTCCCATCATGATTTTTGAATTCAGTGATGTTACTGCCAACATAACTTAGAATGCGAATTTTTTCGAGCAGGGGTGGCTGTGGATGATCGGCAACCTGGGGCGCGATTTTTTCAACCTGTGCCCAGTCTTCGTGGGAAATACTATGGGTAATAGCCTGCATATTTTCGTTCAGGTTTTGCATGATTTTACGCAGCGCAAGGGGTTCTGTTGTGTCCGTTGCTTCGCTGGCAAAAAGCGGTGTGAAAAAAATGCTGCTACTTAGTCCGATAGCCAGCGTTAATTTATTGAGATAGCAAGTAGTCATATTAGTTGCATTCCAGTTGTACCGATTATTTCACGGCCCAGTTTGTTGCCAGTAGAATGATGCTGCTGTTTAGTCAAATGCGCGGCCTTCACCGGCTTCTTCATGTGTGCTGCCATCACGGATATGATATATGCGTTTGAAGGTCGGGATAATTTTTTCATCATGAGTCACCACAATGATGGCGGTCTGATACTGTTGGGCCATCTGATTGAGAATGCGGACGACAGACATGGCGCGTTCACTATCCAGTGGCGCCGTCGGTTCATCGGCCAGAATAACCGGTGGTTTATTGACCAGCGCGCGCGCGATGGCAACGCGTTGCTGTTCGCCACCGGACAGTTCCGATGGCATGGCTTTGGCGCGATGGGCAACATCCAGTGCGCCCAGCAATTCCACTGCCCGTTGTCGTGATTCATTATTCGACAGACCGGCCAGCATCGGCAGTAAGGCGACATTGTCGGTAACATCGAGAAACGGAATCAGATAAGGCGCCTGGAACACAAAGCCGATATTGTCACGACGTAAAGCGCGCAGATCTTTTATCATCCAGCCATTATCAAAAATCGTATTATTACCCAGCGTCATGCGGCCAGCACTGGGCTCGATGACTGCGCCGAGACATTTAAGCAGGGTTGTTTTACCGGAACCGGAAGGACCAATCAGGCCAACCACTTCCCCGGGCTGAACTACCATGTTGACATCTTTTAGCGCATCAACGGCGGTATCGCCTTCGCCATAACGCTTGCGCATACCTTCAATGATGATACCTCGGCCTGCCGGGCTGGTGCTCATATCATCCACCTATGGCTTCCGCCGGATCAACTTTGAGGGCCGCACGAATAGCCAGCACGCTGGCCAGAATGCAGATGATGACCACGGCAATAAATCCACGCAGTGCGTCACCTGGCTCCAGCAGGACGTATTTGGGGAACATCGGTGCCCAGATGGTGGCGGAAATTTTGCCCACGATAAATCCAATCAGTCCCAGACCAACCGCCTGTTGCATGATCATGCTGGCAATGGTGCGATTACGTGTGCCAATTAATTTCAGTACGGCGATTTCTCGAATTTTACCCATGGTCAGGGTGTAAATAATGAACGCCACAATGGCGGCGCTAACGATGGCCAGAATAACCAGGAACATACCAATCTGTTTTGATGAGGTGGCAATCAGTTTGGCCACCAGGATTTCTTCCATCTGTTCTCGAGTGTAAACCTGCAGGCGCTTCCAGCGGCGCACGGGCTCCGCGACCTGTTCGGCACTGTAGCCGGGTTTAATCTGCACCAGTACCGCGTTGACATAGGGGTTACTGCTTTGCGAATCGATCACGGCATTGAGCAGGTCGGGAGCGCCCGGTTGATTGAATGCAGGATTGGCTGAGGTGCGATTGCGTTGACTGATAATGGCGTCATTATCTTTCAGGAACTGGGCTTCCTGGGCGTCTTTTAGTGGAATAAATACCATTGGGTCGCCACCGGACGACACCATGCGTCGAGTCAGGCCGACCACCGTGTAGTTATTGCGCCGAATACGTATCACCTGTCCCAGCTTAAAGCCGGTGGCAATATCGGCCACAGCTTCATAATGGCTGCGGGAGATTTGTCGACCCGCCATCAGGTAGCCGGGTACGCCGGGGCCATCAGGTACTATGCCGACCACCATGGCGCGTACATCACGATTGTGCTGGCGAACCTGCATGGTGAGATAAGTGACATTAGCCGCACGGGCCACGCCGGGCATGCCGAGGATGCTGCGATACACATCGTCGTACAGGCTGGAAGGTTCGGCATAAGGTCCCAGCGTGTCTTTTTGCACTACCCACAAATCTGCGCCGCTGTTATTCAGCAGTACTTTGGCATCGTCCACCATGCCTCGATAGACCCCGGCCATGGTCAGCGTTACCCCGATCAGTAAACCCAGTCCGACGCCGGTAAAAACAAATTTCCCCCAGGCATGTAGCACATCTCGGCCCGCCAGGCTGATCATTGCGCATCATCCAGCAACTGATCAACAACGCTGACACGACTATCTGAGCTCAGTGCCTGTTTACTGTACACAACAACCTGATCATTGTGATTGAGTCCGCTCAATACCTGTACCTGGCCGTCCAGATTGGCGATGCCGATTTCCACTGGCGCATAGCGCAGTGATGCGTCTTCCAGCACCCAGACACCGGTCTGTCCATTGATACGCTTGATGCTGGCATTGGGTACGACAGGCATGGCCGCAAGCTGCGGTAAATTAACCGTGACCTCGGCCAGCTCACCTATCGGCGGCAGTGATTCCGGCAATTGGTCGAATACGATTTTTGCCAGAATCTCTTCGGTAACCGCATCGGCCAGCGGTTCTACTCTGGCCACACGGCCGGTGAGCGGTTCGGCAATGGATCGCAGCTCAATGCTGGCGGTTAATCCGCTGGCCAGCCCCCTGGAACGTAACTGATCGAAGCGCACATTGATCCAGATGCTGGCTGGATCAATGACTTCCAGTACCGCCTGCCCCGCAACTACCGTACTGCCCGGCTCGACATAACGACCAACTACCAGGCCATCCACTGGTGATAGCAGGCGTAGATTGTCAAGCTGTTGTACCAGGCCCGCATAAGTTGCATGCTGTATTTCCAGCTCTTCGCGGGCGGCGTTCAGGTTTGCCCTGGCCGCGGCCAGGCTGGCTTTAGCCACCTGGTATTCCTGAATTTTTATGTCGTTGGCTTCGTTGCTGACGGTGCCCGTTTTAACCAGTTGCTGATAACGCAGGGACTGGCTTTGTGCATAACGTTCACGGGCAACTGCGTCATTAACCTGGGCTTCTGCTGCCATCACCGATGCTTTGGTGCGTTTGATAGCGGCCTTGCTGGAGGCTATTTTATTATTCAGGTCCACCGGGTCGATGCTTCCCAGCACCTGACCGGCAGTGACCATGTCACCAACATGACTATCGAGATGCAGCACATGGCCGGTCATGGTTGGGCCAATACGGTATCTGTACTGAGCCTCAACGATGCCGAGGCCAAATAGCGCCGGTGAAATAGCCTGTTTTTCTGCCTGAATGACGGTAACCGGCACCGGTGCTAATGGTCCAGATCTGGCGACCACGTAGCCAAAAGTCAGTAGCAATGGCAGCAATATAGCCAGCAGGGTAATGCCGGGTTTGTTCAGGGGTAATTTAATCATCAATGACGCTCAATGCCGCGGCGATAAATTGCAAATACATCGGCTACCTTGTTAACGATATTTGTCGTTTCTCCGACCAGTAGAGATTGCATCACCAGGCCCTGGATGGTGCCAATAAACAGGGTCGCCGCAGCAGATGTATCCACAGCAGGATCAATCTCGCCATCAACTTTGCCCTGTTCTATCAAAACCGACAGACGTGTGGCGTATTTCTGGAGCAGTGTACGCGCCATACGTTTAGCGGCAGTGTTCTCAGCGCGCTGTAATTCACCAAACAGCATGCGCGGCACGCCAGGGTGAGCAAAAACAAATTCAATATGGGTCATGAATACCGCTTCCAGCGCTGCCAGTGGTGTGGCAGCGGATTTAGCGGCTTTATCGACCCGTGTCAGCAAACGTTCGGCAACCCATGACATCACTGCCTGCCAGATGGCTTCTTTATTTGGGAAATGACGAAACAATGCGCCCTGGGTCAGGCTCATATGTTTGGCAATTGCCGCCGTGGTAATATCGTTCGGATTTTGTTTGGCCGCGAGATCGACGACAGCTTCGATGGTAACGGCGCGGCGCTCATCAGCGGGTAAATGTTTGTTTTTCAATCTCTGCTGCCCTTTATGGATAAGATAGTAATTAATTACTATCTTATCCATAAAGGGGGTAAAGTCAACAAGCAGTATCAAAAAGATGGTTCAGGTGATAGTAGGGTTGGGAATGTGGCCTGAGGCACGCATCTGGATTACTGTCTGTCTGGTTCAAAACCCGAATATTTAATTCCAGATAATAAAGCCATTTCTCGATGCCAGGTCGCCAGATCATGTTTATTGAATTTATTTAAATCATCATGACCGCAGGCACGGGCCATGACCTGCATTAACTCGACAGAGGCATTAAAAAAGTTCTGTAACTGAGCGGCTGATTTTTCTATGTTCAGTTTCTGGCGTAAATCTTTTTTCTGTGTAGCAATCCCGGCAGGGCAATTATTCGTGTGGCATATCCTGGCGGCAACACAACCGATCGCCTGCATCGCGCTGTTGGAAATCGCAATACCATCTGCTCCCAGCGCCAGTGCTTTTACGAAATCAGTCGGCACCCGCAAGCCACCGGTAATAATCAGCGTGACACGACCACCTGCGCCCTGACCATCAAGATAACGACGTGCACGGGCGAGTGCGGGGATAGTTGGTACACTAATATGATTTCTGAACATTTCGGGTGCAGCACCTGTGCCACCACCACGACCATCGAGGATGATGTAATCGGCGCTGGCATCCAGTGCAAACTGAATATCCTGCTCGATATGGTTAGCACTCAGCTTAAAACCGATGGGGATGCCGCCGGTGATTTCTCTGGCCCGATCAGCAAAGCGTTTAAAATCCGATGCCGAAGAAAGATCTTTAAAGGTGGGTGGCGATATTGCCGGCTGGCCTTCGGCTATGCCTCTGACCTGAGATATCTTGCCAATATTTTTCACGCCGGGCAGGT
>JAPHRO010000052.1 GCA_026195895.1 Gammaproteobacteria bacterium | reverse complement strand
TCCTTTGGCCCTGCCACACTTATCAAGCATAAGAAACCCTCACCTACAATTGATACTCAGCCCATTACTGTCACCTTCAGTCGATCCGGCAAGAGTATCGTCTGGGATTCTGCTGCTGATTCTCTTTTAGAATTTGCTGAGGCCAACGACATTGAAGTGAGCTCGGGATGCCGTGCAGGCAGCTGTGGTTCGTGTCAGACAAAAATGGAGACTGGCGAGGTAGACTATAATCAAGAGCCTGATGCTGATATTGAAGCGGGCAACTGTTTATTATGTATTTCAACACCGAAGTGCGACCTTACACTGGACGCTTAAGGAATTATTATGGAACGTTCACTCATAAGTAAAGAAGTTGCTCCCTTCTTAAAAATGTTTGGTGCGTTGATTCTAGCGACGGCCATTACTGATGCGCTACTGCATCAATTTGATCTGGTCTGGGTTGGGCGCTGGCTTGGTATACCAGGCACTATTTTAATTCTAACGTCATTCCTCTACTCCATGCGTAAGCGTAAAAAGATCAGCTTTGGCAAGCCTATGACATTGCTTACACTGCACGAAACCCTGACATGGATGGGAGCACTGATGATTCTGGTGCATGCTGGCATCCACATTTACACTATCCTGCCATGGCTTGCACTACTCGCCATGCTGGTCAATGTCATCAGTGGCATGACCGGCAAATATCTGCTGGATCGCTCACGCCGTTTCCTGGCGGAAAAGAAAGAATTCTATTCTCAACAAGGTTTATCTGAAGAGGTAATCGAAAAGAAACTGTTCTGGGATGCCACCACCTTCGATCTGATGAAAAAATGGCGTGCAGTACACTTACCGATCACACTGGCCTTTGCCGTGCTGGGCATCACCCATATTCTAAGTATTCTATTATTCTGGGAATGGAAATGAAAAATAAGACTATCATCCTCATTGTTGCTGTTAATTTGGTCGCCCTAGTGTTGCTGGCGATATTCTCACCACAATTGATGATCAGTCCAGGAAAACCGATTGATGCCCATGCTGAACTTGCCACAGACTGTTTTGCCTGTCACACCCCTTTCATCGGCAGCCCGCCAGCGAAGTGCATCGCGTGCCACAAAGTAGATGAGATTGGCAAGAAAACCAC
The DNA here is from genome assembly GCA_026195895.1 of Gammaproteobacteria bacterium. Classification (GTDB taxonomy): domain Bacteria; phylum Pseudomonadota; class Gammaproteobacteria; order SZUA-229; family SZUA-229; genus JAPHRO01. Next base: position 136,024 of record JAPHRO010000052.1, on the reverse strand, counting down.
CAAGGGTCTGCTCATTGAAAAAGAGAAAAAAAATGTCGCCTTTCACCAGAAACTGATCGAAGATGATTGTGTCTCGTGTCATAGTGACCACAAGGGCGTAAAAGCTTTCCGTCCCATTAGTCAATTCTCACACAAACTACTTGAAGCAAATTTGCAGAAACAATGTGATAGCTGCCACGACAACCCAGTTGATGACCTTCATAGAAAGGTCAAAGGGAATTGTGCACAGTGCCATACTCAGGATGCCTGGATACCGGCCACCTTCGAACATGAAAAATATTTTAGCTTCGATAAAGACCATGATACCGAATGCGAAACCTGCCACATAAATAACGATTACGCTAACTACACCTGCTATGGCTGTCATGAACACTCCCGATCAAACATTCGGGAAGAGCATGTTGAAGAAGGTATTCGTGATTATGAAAACTGCACTGAATGCCATCGTAACGCAGATGAAGATGATGCAAAGAGAATATGGCGTTCCAAAGATTTTAATACAGATAAGTTTAAATCCTTGCAACCAAATCAATACAAAGACAGAAAATATAAACATCGAGATGATGATGACGATGATGACTAAAGCATGTCATTCTCACCAACCAGGAGTAAATCATGAATATTAAAAACAGCCTGAAATATTCGATTAAACTATTTTTTATAACATTTTCAATAGTGTTATCTGTAAGTTTATCACCTTATGCCAATGCTGATGGCGGCGGCACCTACTCCGTATATGATACAGATAGAGATGGTTTTATGGATAGAGTAGAATTCGAAAAATTTGCTGATTCAAAACGGAAGCGCTCAAGTGACCCTGGTATCTGGGTATTTGATAATGTCGATGTAGATAACGACAGCAAAATATCAGAACAGGAAATGGTTGATGCACTAATAAAAGACATGCAAAATAAGAAGAAAAAGAAATAGTTTTCTTATAAATTAGTGGCCTGAATTTCATAATTACAATAGAAGATTAATAGAAGTATCTTATTCAGCACCGGTTAAACTTTAATATCTCATTCGCTTTTGTTTTACGACTTGAACTCCACTTCAAAGTGACTGGCATCGCAAAAGGGTTTGTTACTGGATGCACCACAGCGACATAAAGCAACTTTATTCCCCGTCCAGGCGATGCAACCACCGCTATTACGTATAGATAAATTTCCTGTCAAAATAAGCGGCCCATCTTCACTGAGTGTTATAGTCAGTTTTCCGCCCATTTCATTTAATGCTTTGCCTTTTTCGCCTACCGCACCATAGTCTTTAAAACCAATAGCCTCATGACTATTGTCACAAAAAGGCTTGTTCTTAGACGCGCCACATCGACAGAGTGCAGCCCTGTAAGCCACCCCTGACATATCATTTTCTGCACCCTCTATATCGAGGTCACCTCGCAGGAAGTACGGTCCATTATAGCTAACCATAAGGACATTCTCTGGTTCAGATAACTCATTAAATTCACCATCTATCGATTCAAATGACAATGCACCGGATGGACAACGTCTGACAATTTCGACTACTTCATCTACTGTCGTTCTATCTGGCTGACACCATGGATCACGCCCGGCAACAAACAGGTCACCTTCTGACTGACCGCATTCACCTATGTGGATACACAGCCGATTATCCCAGTAGACATTAATATTTTTACCGATGTACTTTGTTTTTTCATTACTCATTACATATCCTTCTATTTTTCACACCTCATTTCCTGAGTCATGTGAAATAACATAAATGCAACTATTGTAACTACAGTGTATTTGACATACACAGACGTGGAGACTGATTCACATTCACCAATAATGATACCGATGAACAAACATGAAAAATTAATAAGTACCAGTGAACTTGAATACCTTACAATTCAGGGCTCCGATAAAAATAGACTTATCACCAGCATGGTTGGGTGAGGTAGATTACCTGACCATGCCGGGTTATAACACTTTAGTCTATTTTTTTCTTATCAGCAGGTGTCTCACTCAAAATTTTCTTCCCTGAAAACATCGCGGATATAAGATTGCCGCCTTCACGTAACTCGGTGATAACGACCACCAGAATATGAACCAGTGCCAAACCAAGTAGTACGTAAAAACCATAGTAATGAATGGTAATGAATGGTTTACGAAAAGCGCGCATTGCATCATAGGCGGCAGGATCATACATTTCCTTTGTATAAGGCACGAGGGTTGCTGGATCTACCCCAGGGTTAGCAATCCAGCCAGTAATCCACGAACCAATGGGCGGGTAAAATATATCAGTACCTGCCAATACCAGACCCGTGATGGCTTGTGTTAGCAGGAGACAAAGAAGAAGAGTAACAGCGATACGACCGAGCGGGTTATGCCCAAGGTACTGGCGTGGCTGTCCAGCTTTGAAGTCGGCGATATAATCACGCACTTCACTTACATAATTTTGACCACCAGGCAGAATTGCTCGCCAGCGTGCATATTGCCCACCAATAAATGCCCAAACCAGACGCCATAGCAGGTTAGCCGCAAACACATAACCGATCCAGACATGCACCGTTTTAAGGAGAATCTTGCCTTCGGTGGCCACGCTGAGTGCCTTTGCGTTGAGTATAACCACACCCACAGCAATTAGCCCAAGAACACATAGTAGATTGATCCAGTGAAACCAGCTGATATTGGCATCCCAAACGGCATAAGCTTTTAAGGTACTCATAGATGAATTCCTTTAATTCGTGTATGTTACATTATGCGATCATAATGATCAGTATCTTCCTTGGATCGCTCCTTGATGACAGTTATCGCATTGTCCAATATTCTTTGTATTGTCCTTATAATCCAGCTGGCTATGTTTGTTTACAAAGTAAGGCGTTTTCGTAATCTGTATAACAATAGGATCAAATTTCAACGATCGAAGAATATTATATGACACTTCATCATTTACATGTCCTGCCGAATTATCTAATAGATAACGTGTCATCGTTCTTGATTCAACAGCCGATAGCTTTAAAGTGATCCCAAAATGATTATCCGTATTTGACATGATTTTTTCCCATGACACAGCAGGGAGTAGACCCGGCTGATAAGGGAAATGGCAGCTTCCACATATCTCATTATATTGTTGAAACTTTACCGCAGATACTCCGGGGCTTTTACTTTGGAACCAGTCCTTAAATATTTTCCCCCCATCGCCATCAGCATAGGTTAGAGTAGAGTTAGTAATTATTGATAAAATAATCAATGACTTAGATATAACTGAAAGGCTTTTCATAAATTCCACCATAAAGTTTTATCTGCAGTATATAAATAGAAGCTGAAACGAAACTGAAAATAATTAAATTAATGAGGGATTGAATAATTCGGTTAATACCGCCAATATTAGAGGTCATCCAAAATGCCTATTAGCTAGTTGAGTCAGCACATTAAAAAGGCTGTCTGCGAAAAAATAATATGAATAATGCTAGCCAAAGAGACAAACAAGTACGACGGGTAATCCTTATAGAGGGCTCCGCCAATCTACTGGTGCTAATATTCAAAACTATAGTCGGTGTTTCAACAGGCTCCTTGGCTATTTTAGCTGATGCCATTCATTCGCTAACAGATTTATCAAATAACATTGTTGCATGGATGGTCATGCATTTTGCGAGCTTGCCTCCTGATCGTGAGCATCCATATGGTCATAGGAAGTTTGAGACACTCGCCGTTTTTATTCTGGCTTCGATATTGGTTGTATTTGCATTCGAGTTAGCACTCAATTCTATTCGCAAAGAAGAAACTGAGGTCGCTTCCAGTGGCATTGAATTGATTATCATGCTAGGTGTTCTTGTTATTAATATATTGATCACCAGCTGGCAGCATATGTGGGCTAAGCGACTTGATTCGGATATTCTTCGCGCCGATGCCAGTCATACCTTTGCGGATGTTCTGATTACCAGTGTTGTCATTGTTGGCTGGCAATTATCTGCCATGGGCTATGCCTGGATTGATCGATTATGCGCTCTTGGCGTATCCATTGTCGTCGTCTATCTTGCTTATAATCTGTTTAGACGAGCTGTGCCAATTCTATTAGATGAGTATGCTGTTGATCCGCAGGAATTGAACTCCCTCATCAAAAATGTAAATGGTGTTAAAAACGTTTACAGAATACGCTCCAGATGGATTGGAAAAGCCTGCGCTATTGATTTAACTATCTCAGTTGATCCAGCACTAACAACCGAGGAATCACATCACATTGCTGATGAAATAGAGTCCTTAATTCAGGAGCGCTTTGATACTTCTGATATTTCGATACATGTTGAACCAGAAAAGAATCTATAAGGTATATACATATTTTTCTATATTAGCTATGTTTTTTACTTTTCACTTTAAGACAATTTCTCTCAATTACTAAATCGACGAATGTCGACTTCTGGCTATCAATAGACATCAAAAGGACATATCGTGAGTGACCGCTATATTGAAATATCAATATGATACCTAGCAAACTTCGACTGTCTGCAAAGGGCCGTAAACCGACTTCGTTTAATCCCAACAATGAATGGTATGAGTAGAATTAAAGTTATAAAAACAAGCTGCCTGACTATCACCAAAGTAACTAAAGTGCAATAACTCTACCTGTATCGAACCAGTCGGTTTAAATTATTCAGCTAATAAAAAGCCCCATAATTAATAGATGGGGCTCCTGTACCAAGCAGATAAGCTATATTGACAGTCCGTTGTCGGAGGGGATTCCTGGACATTACTGTTTTTGTGGTACGTAGTTACTATATGATATTTTCTGGTTTAGCTATATCAGACATTCATGTTCTATGCTGTAGGATAATTCTGATATTTGAAGAATCTTAGTTAGTAAAAGTCACTAAATTTAAGGGTGATTTAAGCCAACTAGAGAAATTATTTCCTTTAAATTAGGTTTCATGCATAACCACCGGTGGCAACGTTCTCCAGATACTCGAGTACTGCATCTGCATTCCCTTGCAGTATCAATTCAGCAGCAGTTTTATCCTCAAGAGATGGTATACGCTCTTTTAACAACCATCGTTCTGCATCTCTATCGTTAACTGCAAGTTTCAAATCACGTACTTTGCGGATCACTTTTTCTTTAGAGCTTTTCATATCTGTTGCTCAATATTCTTACCCGGTCTTGGCGGTTAGAGTCGCGGCGATGCATCTTTGTTGTTATCCAAATAGGATCGAACAAATACACTTACTATTTTGCACCCTGGATGCCATATTGAGAGGCACTATGTTCAAATAGAGCATAATATTTATGTTCTAACCTATTAATAACATGTATCGGTTCGAGACTTTTGTCTTCTTCGATAGGTAGATAAGTCGGTGATTCTATGCAATCTCAATTTAAATAATTTCTTGGGTGTCCAGTTATTGGTTGCGTAGGGTAATTCAGTCACACCGCCCCCTGAACACCGGCTTGTTTCGCACGACGCATCAGAATTTCAACTTCATTGGCCAGACCATGCTTTAAAATTTTGTTTACTTCACCCATAGCAATGGGGGTCAACATAAATACACATTGACTAATGCTGTCACTATCAACCAATAGTGCTAACACTTGATCTAATTTAGGAACAACATGATTACCCTGAAATTGCCAAACAGGATACACCGTTTGTTCACCCTTGGGGATGCCGATAGTCGGACATGAGGTTAAACAGATCCAGTAGAGCGCCTTCTGTCGTGCGTACAAGGCTGTTTCACGGTTTCGTGACCCCGGCCCCACCCATCGAGAATGCAGACATCACCAGGTCAAAATCCACGATCAAGTATTTCCCCCCTCCCCTGACAAAGGTGCGATATATTCAGTATTAACTATCTGGTTAATAAATTTAGTTCTTTATGTGGAAAGGATACTGTGAAGAAAAGTGCTAATTTTTTCAGGAAAATTTTAGTACTTTTTGTTGATTGACAGTGGCCATATTGCGATTTTTTACGGATTTTATGAAAATCTGAATTTAACACTTATTATGGATGACCACTGTCATATAGAGGATCAAAGTTTAATAGAAATCTCTAAGCCTTAGATTTTATTATTCTTTTTGGATGCCCAGGAAATAATCGCAATTGTATGAGCTTGCGTTGATTACCTGGTAATAAATAAGAATTAAATTCGGAAGTTAATGGAAAATAATTGGTTGAAAAATGTTAGCATTAGTGAATATAAACATTAAGTTATTGTATTTATTTAATGTATTACTTTAAGTATACGTTAGCACCTTTCCTATGCCTTATAGGCATAGTTAAGCTCATCGTCCGACGACTCAAGTAATGCATCTGTTGCCTGACGGGTTATCGGTGAGTTAATGTGTTGAAATAGATTCAACCATTCCCTGTTTTCAGTTATTAATGTAAAAACTTCCTTCGGTACTAATTTCCAGGAGTTCGTCCAAGGAATTCATTCATATTCTACCCTTTCCCTTCAGTTGCAATATAAATTCTCAAACGGTTTAACCAGTCGTCCAGACCTTGCTCATCAAGAAAGAAGTCAAAGCGTCCAATATTTCGCTGTAAATTCATCAAGTCGATAAGGAAATCAAATTCTGCATTGGTTGCGGATTCCTCGGCCACTAAGGCAGCATTTTGTGCATCGAGCAAATCGATTATTGAAAGTGTGCCGCGAGTATAGGCATCTGTAACAAGCTCGAGGTTTTTGCGTGCTGCAATGGCCGCTTCCCTGGAAAGTTGTATGGAAGGATAAGAAGCTTTGATTTGGTGAAGTGTGGCTCTGATACCCTGTTCAATGCGTCCTGCCGTGGCATCACGTTGTATATTGTTTTTCTCAAGTGCCAGCCGTGAACCAGAAACGCGGGCACGTCGTGCCCCCCCTTCAAATAATGGAAGAGAAACATTGATACCAACAGACCAGTCTGTTTCATCCTCAGCAGATAATCCGGCTTGTCTGTTTTCATCCAGTACATTGGATACTTCACCTTGAAATGTAACCGTCGGCGACCAGTAAGCACGTTGGTTCAACTTGAGTTCCAGCTTACTGGCTGATACCAGGGCTTGCAGACCAGCCATCTCTGGTGAAGCTGCTAGTGCTTCTTTCACCATAAAGTCGCCCATTAACTCATAAGCACGATCTTTATTTACGTAATCAAAAAGTTCCTTACGGCTTACCAGCAGGCTCGGATCATCAAGTGATGCAGACGTAGTGATAAAAGATTCTTTGAATGAACGATGTAACAGACGGCTCAGGACATCGCGGGCTTGTTGATGCTGCGCCTGTGCTCCTAATAATTCCTTCTTTGAAGTGGCTAACTCGCTTTGCCAACGATAAACCTCAGCCGGTTTACCAACCCCTAAGCGTTGCCGGTCTTGCGCAAGTCTTAAATTGGTACGAGTGAGGTTGGCATTCTCCCGACGGATATGTACCAGGGTTTGTGCCTTGAGTATATTGAGATAAGCCAGGGTTGCATCCTGAATAATATCCAGTTCCAGCTGCCGGTAAAGGGCTTTCCGATTATTCTGAAAATAATGCTGAATTTGTACATTGGTACTGATTACATCAGAATAAATCAGTTGGGTTAAAGTAAGTGCTGCCATCGTAGACTGTTCAGCAGCTGCGCCGCTTATTACTGTAGTGCTATCATCATTAAGCTGACTGTAACCGATACCGGCTCTTAGTTGTGGTAACAGTTTGGCGCGGGCTTCATCTATCTCAGTCTGACCACCTTCAAGTCCAAGTGCCGTTGCACGCAAATCGAGATTAGCTTTGACCGCTTCATGGGCAACTGTCGATAAAGTGATTGAACGACCTGTCGGTTCTGGCTCTTCATTTAACAGAATAGCCTTATGCATAATATCGTAACGTGGGGATAGATCGATTGCGCGTGCCGTAGCCATGTTCAGGGTTAAGCGGCGTTTACCTTTAAATGTGACTGGCTGATTTTCGGCAGCTTCTCCTTTCAGCACAGCATACATATTTAAAGCGTTGCGGCGTGCCAGCCGCTGCCAGTCCGAGGCTGGGGCCTCAGCCATCAATATACCCTGTTCAACCAGGTGCGAGCCGATGAGACTGTAACTGGGTAAACGTTTTTTGATCAATGCCTTAATCAGGCGATTCATTGCGACCGCCCCAAGACGTGGCAGGCTGGTTACTACCACTGCGTCAATATCTTCAGGTAATTTGCTTGCCAAATCTTCGTCCTGTGTCGTTTGCATAATAAAATGCAGCTCGACACCCCCGGATGTAGCGACATCATGGGCACGTTGAATTAATCCAGGTAGTGCATCATATACGCTAGAGTCGATAAGGATGGCAAGCTTGTGGAACTCAACAACACTCCGAAACGTTTTTAAGTCATGCTCAAAACTGGCTTTACCACCCAGGAAGTTGAGATTCCTGATACCGCTGGTATTCCCTTTTATGTTCATACCCAGTAGATTTGCATCCCACACAAAGGGAGCAAAGGTTGGTTTGCGCAAAGGCCTGTTAAGAATGGCAACAGCACTTGAAACATAACCCAGAGTAATCACCATGTTTACATCGGGATCGTCCTGAAGTTGTTTAAAAGCTGCCGCGATGCGTTTTGCTGACCAGTTTCCATCGAGTTGTTTTGCGACAGGAAAACGCAATTCAAATTCACCTTTAGTTAACGCCTTCAATTCACTCTTGAATTGTTCCGGTGTCCAGCCACCTTGTTCCGTCTGACCATCCATGATCACGCCAATATTGACAAGCTTTGCCGCATGAGCAGTAAAAAGCGGTACGAACGTGAGCAGAATCAACGTGTATACAATACATTTTTGCTTCATGACTCTTTTTCTCCGAATTCCAGAACAGTGGTTTAAGTCATTTATCCCTGCGCCAAGGTCACGGTCTTGCGAAACCGCAGCAGAGCGGCGGCAAAGAACGCCGCGCCGATGCCGGCGATGGCCAGCAGTTGCGGCCAGACCACAGCCAGCCCCGCGCCGCGGAACAGGATCGCCTGGGCGAGGCTCACAAAGTGGGTGGTCGGCGCGGCCAGCATGACACCCTGAACCGCAAGCGGCATACTCTCGGTCGGCGCACTTGCACCAGAGAGCATATTCAACGGTACGACGACCAGGATCATCAACAGCGCGAACTGTGGCATGGAGCGCGCGATAGTGGCAAGCAGGATACCCAGCGCAGTGGTTGAAAACAGATGCAACATGGCAGCAAACAGGAACAGCGATATTGATCCGGCGACAGGCATGGCCAATGCACCCTGCACCACGATCCAAAGCGACAGTGCTGCCACAACCAGTACGACCAGACCATTGGCCCAGACCTTGGCCGCCATGATCTGAAATGGCGTGAGCGGCATCACCAGCAGGTGTTCAATGGTGCCGTGCTCACGTTCGCGAATCAACGCTGCACCAGCCAGGATGATTGACAGGAAGGTGATGTTGTTGACCAGTTCCATGGCGCTAAAGAACCACACGCCATTGAGGTTGGGATTGAACTGCATGCGAGTGGTCAGTCGGATCGGTAACGGCGGATCGCCACGGTATCCCTGTACGAAGCGCGTTACTTCATCAGTAAGAATGTTGTGAATATAGCCCGCCCCGATAAAAGCCTCGTTCATGCGCGTGGCATCGATGTTGAGCTGAGTCGCCGGTTGGTGGCCAGCTAGCACATCGCGCTGAAAGCCGGCTGGCACATGCAGGGCAAAAGTGTACAGCCCTGCATCCAGACCATGATCGAGTTCGCTAATACTAATAAGCTTCGGTGGCATGAACTCCGGTGGGCGGAGTGCGTTGAGCAGTCGTAGTGACAGTGGCGAACGATCCTCGTCCACCACTGCCACCGAGGCGTTGCGCAATTCGGTCGACTGACTCTGTGCGGACTCGTACAGGCCGAAGGAGAAAGACCAGATCAGGAAGATCAGCAATACTTTGTCGAACCACAGACTGCGCATCTCCTTCATCCCTAACTGCAGTATGTTGACCAGACGCTGCATGCTCATTTCTCCTGCTTACGCAATAACAATGAACAGATCACGGTAATCGCCACGATAAAAATTGCCAGTGCGACAAACCGTTCGCTGAGATCGCTGAAACCCAGCGCCTTGCTAAAGACGCCCTGGCTGATGACCAGAAAATGCGTGGTGGGATAAATCTTGGAGAACACTGCTGCCCCACCCTCCAGGGCGGACACCGAGGAATTAAGTCCGCAAAAAGCAAAGGCCGGTGTCATGGTCGCAATGGCGGTGCCAAAGATAGCCGCCACTTGTGAACGAGTGAAAGTCGACATCAGCAGACCGAGTCCGCTGGTTGCGGTGACATACAACAGGGCACCCAGTGTAATTGCAGCCAGACTGCCCTTTAATGTCACACCGAACAGGGTTACTGACAGCACCAGCAAACCGAAAAAGCCAATCATGCTGATACCCACATAAGGCAGTTGCTTACCGAGTAGAAATTCCAGACGCGTTATGGGCGTGACGTAGAGGTTAGTAATCGAGCCCAATTCTTTTTCACGCACCACGCCGAGGGCCGTCAGCATTGCTGGGATAAGTACCAGCAGGATGGCGATGGTACCTGGCACCATGGCGTTGAAACTCTCGAAATCCTGGTTATAGCGATAACGGGCCTCAATGCTGGCAGCGGTAGTGGGTGAGCGCACACCGTGACGCGTGGCGAGATCAGAGAGATACTGGTAGTGCAAACCCTGTACATAACCGCGAATCGTCTCGGCACGAAATGGCATGGCGCCGTCGATCCACATGCCGATCTCCGGCGCACGGCCGCGTCTGAGGTCGCGGCCATAACCAGACGGGATCTCGATGGCAAGACTCAGCTCACCGTTGTGCATACGCCAGTCAAGATCCGCCTGGCTGTGAAGCGGTGACCGCTGGATGAAATAGCGCGAACCGACGATGTTCTGGATATAGTCACGACTCTCAGGTGTCTGATCGCGATCCAGGACAGCGAAACGCAGTTCATCGACGTCAAAAGTCATGCCGTAACTCAACAGAACCATGAGTAGTACCGAGCCAAACAGTGCGAAGGTGAGACGGATGGGATCGCGCCACAACTCCAGGGTTTCGCGGCGAGCCACTCCGAATAACCGCAACCACCTGAAGCCGCCTCGCGTGGCTACAATCTTTGGCGGTACAATTGGCTGAGCAGGGAGATTCGCTTCCAGTTCCTTACCGGCGGCCTCCTCGAGGTAGGCGATGAAGGTTTCCTCCAGGGTCGCGGTACCACGCTCCTGTTTAAGTGCTGCAGGCGTGTCGCTGGCCAGCACCTTGCCAGCGTGCATCAGTGAAATACGATCGCAGCGCTCGGCCTCGTTCATGAAGTGGGTGGAGATGAAGATCGTTACGCCCTGGCGGCGTGCGATGTCCAGTAACAGTTCCCAAAATTGATCACGCGCCACCGGGTCGACACCCGAGGTGGGCTCATCAAGGATCAGCATCTCCGGTTTGTGCACCATGGCCACCGCCAGCGACAGGCGCTGGCGGATGCCGAGCGGCAGTGATGCAGCCAGGACGTCAGCGTGCTCATCGAGCCCAAAGCGTTCGATGAGTTCATGCGTGCGTGGCGTTACTTGCTCGGGCAGCAGATGAAACAGACGTGCGTGTAATACCAGATTCTGGCGCACGGTGAGTTCCGAATACAACGAGAACGCCTGGGTCATGTAGCCGACTCGTCTGCGGACGGCTAGGTCGCGCGGGTCGACCGGCTGGCCGAACAGCTCGGCCGTACCGGCGCTCGGCGGCAGCAGCCCAGTGAGCATTTTCATGGTGGTGGTCTTGCCACAACCGTTGGAGCCGAGGAAGCCGAAGATCTCGCCGCGCTCGATGCGGAAGCTTGCGGCATCGACCGCTGTGAAGTCGCCAAAGCGCATGGTGAGTCCTTCGGCCTCGATGGCCGGCGCTTCGCCGGTCTCGAATTCGCGCGGTGGAAAGGTGAGCGCGCGATGGCCGGTGCGCTGTGACTCGGGTAGCAGTGCGATGAACGCGGTGTCGAGGTTGGCCGCGCCGGTGCGCGTCTTGAGCTCAGCCGGGCTGCCGGTTGCCAGCACCTGGCCATCATTCATGGCCACCAGCCAGTCGAAGCGCTCGGCCTCCTCCATATAAGCGGTGGCGACGATCACGCTCATACCTTCCCGGCGCGCGCGCAACCGGTCGATCAGCTCCCAGAACTGGCGGCGAGACAGCGGATCGACACCGGTGGTGGGTTCGTCAAGGATCAGTAAATCGGGATCGTGGATCAGCGCGCAGCACAGGCCGAGCTTCTGCTTCATGCCGCCGGACAGCTTGGCCGCGGGACGGTCGCGAAACGGTGCGAGGCCGGTGCTCTGCAACAGTTCGTCGATACGTCGCACGCGCTCGGCACGGCCCTGGCCGAACAGCCGCCCGAAATAATCGACGTTATCGAACACCGACAGCGTCGCGTACAGGTTGCGGCCGAGGCCCTGCGGCATGTAGGCGATGCGTGGTGCGATGGTGCTGCGGTAGCGAGCGCTGCGCATATCACCACCGAATACTTCGACCGTGCCGGTCTGGAGGCGACGTGCACCACTGATAAGCGCGAGAAGGCTCGACTTGCCGACGCCGTCCGGGCCGATCAGCCCGACGCGGCAGCCGGCGGGGATGTCGATTGTGACGTCATCGAGCGCACACACCTTGCGGTAACGATGACTCACGCCGGCCACGTGTGCAATCATCTCCGTTGATGTACTCATGGCGGCAACCGCACCTGCAACGACTCGGGCCAGGCGACGTCGGTGCCGAGTCGCACGTACGCCACACCCGGTACACCGGTTTTCATGATGGCACTGTGTTTCGCAAGCAGCGCCGGATCAATTCGCACCTTGACGCGGAACATGAGTTTTTCGCGCTCGGTGCGGGTCTCGACCTCCTTGGGGGTGAACTGGGCCTCGGGCGAGACGAACGACACCTTGGCGGGGATGGTGTATTCGGGCATGGCATCCAGTACGATGCGCGCCTCGTCCCCGATGCGCAACCGCCCGGCCTGCAGCGTCGGCAGGAAGATGGTCATGGAGGCGTCGGTCAGGTCAAGCACCGTCAGTACCTTGCCTCCAGTAGGTAAGACTTCACCGGGTTCGGCCAGGCGGTACAAGACACGTCCTGAAATGGGGGTCTTGAGAATGCTGTCTTCTATTTGGACTTTGAGCAGTTCCGTATTGGCGACAGCCGCTTCAATGGCCGCTTCTGTGTTGGAGAACTGGGCATGCGCGACGGCTAATGCAGCCTCTGCGGTGGTGACCGCAGTTTCATCCCGCTGCAACTGCTCGAGGGAGATACTGTCGTGTTCATACAGTCCCTTGGAGCGTTCCAGATCTTTTTTTGCAAGAGAAAGCTCGCTCTTGCGTTGTGCGATCACAGCTACTGCTGAGTTTTTTTCCTGCCGAGCGCGTCGCACCTCAGCTTCAGCCCGACGGAGCTGCGCATCCAGTTCCTTGGTGTCTATCTGCGCAAGCGCCTGATTAAGATCAACGCTATCACCTTCATTAACCAGCACTGAGGCAAGACGACCGCCAAACTTTGTTGTGATATCAACCTCGACGGCCTCAATGCGCCCGTTGCCGGAGGCAATGCCTGGCGGGAGTTCTGGAGTTTGGAATAACTTTAATAAAAAACCGATAGCAGCAGTTACAATAATCAGGGCAATTACGGTGGTTTTCCACTGCACTGTGAATCTCTGAGTCATTTTTGTACTCCATTCCAGTTTCGTTTTTATCTACACTTTTTTGCGTAGTGAAAAAGGCTAGAACACATCAAATTATTATTATCTATATACTTAATTATAAGCCCTGTTGTAACTGCGTTAATATGAGCAATTTTATAAACTTCGGTATCAATTGATCCATCTCTAATACCCCACTTACCAGATGTTACTGAAATTAGATATACTGATAAATAGGGACTTTATATATAGCTTGTCAGGCATGCGCGGCACATATGAAGATCAGGCACTTTCTTTACAATTCATTTTTAATAGAAAATGGTCAGAATAAAATTGCCATTGACCCGGGGCAATATTTCTGGATTTTTAATTTTAGTAGCCTAATTCCAAAATCAGATTGGAAAAGTATCACTCACATTTTAATAACCCATGGTGACCCAGATCATCACTGGCAATCTGATCGGGTAGCGGAAGCTAGCAATGCTCCAGTTGTATGTGGAAAAGATTTAGCAAAAGTCGAAGATGGCACAACACTACTAGTCGATCCTCGCGGTAAAGAATTGACATCCTGGGTCCCGTTTAAAAATGTACATCCGTTAGATATCGGAGAGTCTGTCATTTTAGATGATGTGGAAATTGAAGCAGTCAAGTCCGTACATGGCCCAATCATTGTGCCAATCCTGTGGTTCAAAATAAAAAAGCAACCTGGACCAGGAGAGCGAACTGGCCTTGGTTCTGTAGGTTTCAAAATCACACTGGATGGTAAAACTATTGTGAATCTGGGAGATTCGATTTTACTAAAGGATTGGACAGGATTAAAACCGGATGTACTGATGCTTCCTATTGGTGGACTGGGTGATAGTACGTGGACAATGGATGTATCCGATGCAATTGAAGCAGTGAAACTCATAGCACCTAAAAAAGTTATTCCCTGCCATTATAACATTCCATTTTTATGGATAAAGAATATCGCCCCAGCAGACGATCATTTGTTCAAGCGTGAAGTGGAGAAGTTAGGTATCGAATGTAACATCATGCAGTCTGGTGATGAGATTGAAATATAATGCTTAATAGATTATTCAAGTTCACCCACAGAATGCGCGGGAGGGAACGTCGCTAATCGCTCGGCCTCTTAATTCAAACGTGATGTATCTCTGAAGGCTTTGATATGAAAAAAATATTGCTGGCGGGAGCAACTGGATATCTGGGAAGCCATATTGTTAGAAAACTAAATCAAAGCACTTACGATCTTCGTGTGATCGTACGCTCACCCAGCAAACTGGTACAATTGGGTATCGAGGTTGATGACTTATTCCAGGCAGAATTAACAAGCCCAGAAACGATAAAGGGATGTTGCAGTGGAATTGATACAGTCATTTCAACGGTAGGCATTACACGTCAAAAAGATGGGATGACTTACTTGGATGTCGACTACCAGGCCAATCTCAATTTGTTAAATGAGGCTCGAGAAAGCGGAGTAAGAAAGTTTATATATGTGTCGGTATTAAATGGGGAAAAACTACGTCATTTAAAGATCTGTGATGCTAAGGAAAGATTTGTTGCGCAGTTAGAAAAATCGGGCCTCGAATACTGCGTCATCCGACCAAATGCTTTCTTTTCAGATATGTCTGAGTTTTATGCTATGGCACAAAAAGGAAATATCTATCTTTTTGGAAGCGGCGAGCAAAAAACAAACCCGATTCATGGTGAAGATCTTGCTGCAGTTTGCGTAGATGCGATAGATGGTTTAGATCGGCTAATTAAAGTCGGCGGTCCTGATTCACTGACTTATAACGAAATCGCAAAAATAGCTTTTGAAGTTGTTGGGACGAAACCAAAGATAACACGAATTCCAAACTGGGTACGCGCAATAATACTCAAGTTGGTCAGAATCTTTGCAAACAGCAAATTCTATGGACCAATCGAGTTTTTTTTAACGGTTACTGCAATTGATATGCTTGCGCCAGAGCATGGAACGCACCGGCTTAAAGACCATTTTGCAATGTTGCACCAACGGGACACATAATAAGCGCATGCAGATGGAGCAACTAAAAGCTACGCCTTTTATTATTTTAATGGTTAACGACAATTCACCGCATTTATCAGGGCGCTCAATAATGTATCAGACTGAGTGGACCTTTGAGATTTGATCCTATGCTCTATCGACTATGCTACCTATTAGCACTACTTGGAATAGCTGTTGCACCCCTTAAAGCTGATGAGTCTAACTGGTTCGCCGTAACCATTGACAATGATTTATTGGTGGGTAATGACGATGGCTATACCAACGGCATTTACTTTTCCTGGTTTGAAGTGGGCGATCAAAACGAACGCCACCTGCCCCATTGGTTAGCAGCTCCCCTAAGTTGGAGCCTGGACATGGAAAGCGTGAAAACGAGTCTTCAAGCGTATAGCGTGGGCCAGACTATGGTGACGCCCGAGGACATCACAATCGAAAACCCGCCTATCAATGAGATTCCATATTCTGGCGCTCTTCTATTTAACTATACATATATAGCTGTAGAAGAAGCGCATGCTGATTCGGTAGGAACCGTTATCGGTGTTGTGGGCCCTTCATCGGGAGCGGAAGCGACGCAAACCTGGTTTCATGACCTGATTGGCGCAAATGAACCTGAAGGGTGGGACACTCAGTTACAGGATGAAATTGTATTTCAGTTGTCACGTGCACGCCTCTGGAGGAGCTGGAGCGCTTCAGATGATCGAATGGACCTGCTGGTTTTAGGAGATGCAGGCCTGGGGACATTAAGTAGCTATGTTGCAAGCGCCATGCTCTTCAGATTTGGTGACGACTTGCATAGAACCTTTGCAACACCCTTACTTATCAACACTCGATCAGCTAACCCTGCCGCTATCGAGGGGGGATGGTATCTCTTCGCTGGTGTGCGGTTCGAATACGTATTCAACGCGATATACATTGATGGAAATACATTTAGAGACAGTCGCTCGATAGACTATGATCAATCTCAAATTGGTTTGACCACAGGTTTGGCCTACTCATGGGAAAATGTTTCGATCACTTTCGCCCTCTATGAATCCAATATTTCAGATGAAGCAACACGCGATATTACCCGCTTTGGTACCTTAACAATTGGTTGGCGATATTAGACTAATCAGAATTGTAAAAATCCAGTTATTTGGAGTTGGCTATCAAGTTTACAGAATTTCTTGGAATTTAGTTTATGAGGCTACAATGTCATAAAGACAATGAAAATTAACAAAATTTCCTGGTAAATGGATCAATAAGTCTTTGATTCAATGTAATCCAGATTTAATTAATTTCCTGGTCATCCACGGTCTGGATGACCACAGTAAGTACTTAATTTCTACAACAACCACTAACTCATTGTCTAGAATCGAGAATTTCCATTAATACAATAACTTAATTATGTTTTCTAAAGTAACTTATTACCTTTGGGTCACTGTATCGGCAATGAACATGCGGCGAATGAACCGGTGCAATTGCTACTGGAGGTTACCTGAAGAAATCGAAAAATCGGGGGTCAGGAAATCGGATATTGACGGGTGCTGGTGTATTTCTCGATTGCAACGATGGTGCCTGGCTGCCTGAGTCAGGCTATTCCTTTGTATCCTGCTGGGCTGTGCGGCAAATTAAAACGTCGCAGGTCGCAGCCCGCAGCACTCGCCGTGTGACGCTACCAAGCAGCGCCCACCGGATCCGACCTGTGCTGCCGGGTCCAAGCACGATCAGGTCTACCTTCGGGCTCCATGTCGCTCGCACCAGAGATGCCGCCGGGTCGCCAACCACGACCCGCACCACAGTTCGTAGTGGACGTTTGGCCAGTTTCTGGGATAAATCACGCAGGAATGCCTTCGCCTTGTGGATCAGGGCATCACGATGGGCCGCAATGCCGGCCTGACCGGAACCCGCGCGCTGCATCGCCACTTCGAACTGGGTAGTGATCTGCACCACATGGTTCAGCTGCAGCCTCGCCAGTGGAAACAGCGCGGCCACGAAGGGCGCGACCACAGCGGAGTCATCAAATGTGTCGATGGACACCACGATACGTTGATAAGCCTGCGTGACCGGTCGTTTGACCACCAGCACCGGTACATGGCTTGTGCGAATCACTCGATCGGTGGTTGAACCAATGATTTTCTCAAGAATTGAGTCACTGTGATGGGCTCGCACCACGATCAGATCGGCATTGATTTCATTGCTCAGCTCGATCAGGCGCAGGGATGGCGAGCCGATCTCAATGCGAATATCGATCTCGGTAACGTCGATTTCCACTCTTGCAATCGCAGCCTTAAGGTCTTCCTGGGCGCTGAGTCGTAGTTGATGCTGGATTAGAGTCGTGTCCACAGGTGCAAGATCAAATCCGCTGACATCGTCAATGACATGAACAATGGTGAGTCTTGCGCGATGCGCGCGCGCAATTTCGGTGGCGCGCGCCAGCACCGTGTCATCTTGCGGGAACTGACCCGCTGCCGCGAGGACGTTTCTTATCTGATCCATTACACTACCTTCTTGATTGCGTCGTATTTTTCAGCGGAACCTCGTTCGCGACGAAAATCCACTTGCCAGCAGAATCTCTCTTAAGTAGTCGACCCTGCTGCCCTCTTGTCTGGCGCGCCTATCCAGATACTGGCTGCCTACACCAGTCCTTGCTCAATCATCGCATCGGCAACACGAATGAACCCGGCAACGTTGGCGCCAAGTACGAGATTATCGGGCGCGTCGTATTTGAGTGCGGCATCACGCGCGCGCGCGTAAACATCCGCCATGATGGCCTTGAGCAGGGTATCGACCTGCTCGAAGGTCCAGCACTGCATGCTCGCATTTTGCGCCATCTCGAACTGGCTGGTGGCCACGCCCCCGGCGTTGGCCGCCTTGCCCGGCCCGTAAAGTATTTTTGCCTCGAGTAACAGATCGACGGCATCCGGCGTACTCGGCATGTTCGCACCTTCGCTGACCGCAATACAACCATTGTTCACCAGTGCCTCGGCGTCCGCCCGGGTCAGTTCATTCTGCGTTGCACACGGAAATGCCAGTTCGCCGGGGATGCGCCATACCGCATGGCCGTCTTCGGGATAGTCCTCGAACGGAATAAAACGCGCGCCTGTATGCCGCTGCACATAATCCGCAAGGCCGATCTTTTCCACCTCCTTGAGGGACTTGAGCGTTTCAAGTCTGATGCCGTCCGGATCGTGGATCGTGCCGGTGGAATCGGAACAGGTAATCGGCCGGGCACCGCATTGATAGAGCTTCTCGATCACGTAGATGGCCACGTTGCCGCCACCGGAAACCAGGCAATCGCGCCCCGCGAGCTCAAGGCCTTTGTCCGCGAGCATCTCCTGTGCGAAGTAGACACAACCGTAGCCGGTCGCTTCTTTACGGACCAGGGAGCCGCCCCACAACAGGCTCTTGCCCGTGAGTACTCCTTCGTAGCGGCCCGTGAGGCGTTTGTACTGACCGAACAGATAACCGATCTCGCGCGCGCCCACGCCGATGTCCCCTGCCGGCACATCGATGTGGGGTCCGAGATGCCGATACATCTCGTTCATGAACGACTGGCAGAAGCGCATGATCTCGCCATCAGAACGTCCCTTGGGGTCGAAATTCGCGCCGCCCTTGCCCCCGCCGATGGGCAGGCCAGTGAGCGCGTTTTTGAATATCTGCTCGAAGCCGAGGAACTTGACGATGCCGGCATTGAGTCCAGGGTGAAAGCGCAAGCCCCCCTTATAAGGCCCCAGCGCGGAATTGAATTCGATTCGATAGCCCTTGTTGACATGGATATTGCCGTGATCGTCCATCCACGGCACGCGGAACATGATCTGGCGCTCGGGCTCGACAATGCGCTCAATGATGGCGTGGCGGCGATATTTCTCCTCGGTCTCCAGTACCGCACGCAGAGATTCCAGCACTTCCTCTACAGCCTGGTAGAACTCGGCCTGAGCCGGGCTGCTGCGCTGTAATGCGACGATTGTTTCATGCACGTAGGTCATTATTGCTACCTCTTACTTCTTATTTTCCCAGCCAACAGGTCGTAAAAGCGATCAACAACAGGTATAGATCAGGAACTCGCGGCGGGGGATTATCTGCGACCGATGACGCACTACAGTGTACCGATTACACGCAACGACTAACAGGCAAGTCTTCGAGGCTATCTCAACTGGCTGTCCTTATTCGCCCGCCGATTGAAACTGGCCGAGGCCGCATGCTGTTCATCGGCCTCAGCCTGGCAGTTAACACACAGGCGTACACCGGGCACCGCTTTGCGCCGCGCCTCGGGAATTTCCGCTTCGCACAGCTCGCACTGAGTTAGACTCTCACCTGCAGGCAGCCGGCTTCTTACCCGGCTAACCGCCTCTTCCACGCTTGCATCAATTTGATCCTGCACCGCCCCGTCACGGGACCAGCCACCAGCCATACCAGACTCCTCTATCGAAAAGACACCATCCAATGTGCAAACCAGGTTTTCTTTACACTTACAAAATCAGTCCGTTTTTTATCCGCGTAGCGCCTTCGCATGATAAGCCAGATGCTCACCAATAAATGTTGCGATAAAGTGGTAACTATGGTCGTAACCCTCGTGCATACGAAGCGTTATCGGCGCTCCACGTTCCCTGTAGGCGGCTTCCAGATCCTGGGGAAATAACTGCTCCTCAAGAAACTCATCCGCAAGCCCATGATCGATCAGCACCGGCATTGGTTTACAGCCGGATTTAATCAGTTCAGTCGCATCATAAGCCTTCCACAACTCACGGTTGTCACCGAGGTAGGCACTGAAACAGCCCTCGCCCCAGCCGCTTTTCACCGGATGGCATATCGGTGCAAAGGCGGAAACCGAACGATAAGCGCCCTCTTCTTTTAATGCACAAATCAGTGCGCCGTGACCGCCCATCGAATGGCCACTAATCGATTTAACACCGGGTAAAACCGGGAAGTTTTGTTCAATCAATGCCGGTAGCTCAGCCGTGACATAATCATACATCTGGTAGTGCCTGGCCCAGGGTTGCTGAATCGCATTAACGTAAAAACCTGCCCCTTTACCCAGGTCATAACGATCTTCTTCATCCGCTACATCATCGCCCCGTGGGCTGGTATCCGGCATCACCAGTGCGAGCCCGAGTTCCGCGGCATATCGTTGCGCGCCAGCCTTGGTGCGTACATTGTCATCCGTGCAGGTAAGGCCCGATAACCAGTACACTACCGGTACTTTTTCTGTCTCTGCCTGTGGCGGCAGATAAACAGAAAAAGTCATGCTGCAGTTACAACTGGTAGACGGATGCTGATAACGGTTTAACCAACCGCCAAATTCTTTTATTGATTCAATTTGCTTCATTTTATTATCCTGTAGTTCATGCCTTTAACTCAGGCCTAAAATATAATGACTGAGCGAATACTTTCGCCGCTGTGCATTAAATCAAATGCCCGGTTAATGTCCTCCAGTGGCATGGTATGTGTCACCATTTTATCCAGCTCAATTTCGCCGTTCATATAACGATCGACATAACCCGGTAGTTCGGTACGGCCTTTAACACCGCCAAATGCGCTGCCTTTCCAGGTACGTCCCACTACCAGATTAAACGGACGTGTTGAAATTTCCTGACCGGCACCGGCAACACCAATCACCGTAGAAACGCCCCAGCCCATGTGGGTACACTCAAGCGCCTCACGCATCACGTGCACATTACCAATACATTCAAACGAATAATCCACACCCCCATTGGTCATTTCAATAATGGCTTCGGTGGTACTAACATTTAATGCTTTTGGATTTACAAAATCCGTTGCGCCCAGTGCTTTAGCTATTTCCCATTTATCAGGATTAATATCAACCGCAATAATACGCCCGGCTTTTGCCATCACGGCACCCTGAATACAGGACAGACCAATCCCACCGAGACCAAAGACCGCAACCGTGGAACCGGGCTCAACTTTTGCCGTATTCAACACTGCGCCAATACCGGTGGTCACACCACAGCCAAGCAGGCAGACTTTGTCCAGCGGTGCGGCTTTATTGATTTTTGCCAGTGCAATTTCAGGTACAACCGTATATTCAGAAAAAGTTGAGCAGCCCATGTAGTGATAAATCGATTTACCGTTTTGTGAGAAACGGCGTGTGCCATCAGGCATAAATCCGGTCCATACCGTTGCTGCAATTGACTGGCATAAATTTGTTTTTGGAGAATGACAGTATTCGCAGCTACCGCATTCGGGGATGTATAAAGGAATAACATGATCACCCGGTTTCAGGTCTTTTACACCTGGGCCACATTCAACCACTTCACAACCGCCTTCATGTCCCAGTACCACCGGGAACACACCTTCGGGGTCATCCCCAGACAGTGTAAAAGCATCGGTATGGCAAACACCCGATGCAACCACTTTCAATAACACCTCGCCTTCTTTTGGACCTTCGATATCAAGCATCTCGATTGACAGTGGTTTTTTTGCTTCCCATGCAACAGCGGCTTTAGTTTTCATAGTTGTTTGTTCCTAAGTTAACGATTATTGCTCTGTTCGACATAATAGAACGAATGTTCATTTCAGTCAATGCGAATGTATCGTCTTTCCATGTATTATTGGCAAACCTTATAAAAAACAACATTTTAATGTACGTACAAAAAAATAATGAACATTCATTTTTGTGCTAGTATAGCTTTTAAAGAGCAACTAACTACTTTGTCCGATACGTTCAAGGATATTTGAAATATGCCTTATTTAAAAAAAGTGCTACCGCAACCAGAACCGGTCGATTGCCGTATTTTAACGGCTGCACTTGATCTATTCGTTAATAATGGTTTTCACAATGTTTCAGTACATGAGGTGCAAAAGCAGGCTGACGTCAGCATCGGCTCTATTTACAATCACTTTGGGGGTAAGGAAGGCATTGCCAGGGCACTATACGACCACCTGCTAAATGAAATTCAGGACCTTGTCGACTGTGCAAAAGAGGAGAAAATCACGGCTGTAGAACGCTGCAACGAAATTATTCGTCAGTTATTTAATTACACAGAAACCCATCAAAATATTATCTCTTATGTTTTTCAGCCCAGACATAACGAGTTTCTTCCTGACGAACCGCCGATTTGTAACTCCAGCCCTTTTGTCGCAATCCGCGAGATCATTCAACAGGGTATGGATAATAACGAAATCAGAAAAGGTGATGTGTTAGTGGCCTTTTCCGCAATTTATGGCGGCCCAATTCGTATGATTAATTTACGCCTGGATAAAATTATAAAAGATCCGCTTCCAGATTTGCTTGACGAGATTCTAGATTGCATCTGGCAAGGCATGCTTGTAACTGAAAATAATTCAGAAGATAATATCGGCCTGCATTCTGTAGGTTAAATCAACCTAACCTGGTGTTAATTTCCCGGCTAAATAATTAGTAGTTTCAATAATCAAAAAAGAATTTACAGCACTAGCCACTGGCTCCAGATTTTCACGAAGTGCGAAAACAGGATTTTGCCTTTTCGCTAAAGACATTACTAAACACGGGCGTCATGATTAGTTGCACTCTCTACAAATGGCTTCTCGTTTATTAATTAATACTATTTCATCTGATCCACTTGATCTTTTGCATGGCCTGTTACTGGCAGGCGATTAGCATACTGACCATAAAGCCACTTCATGATAAAAGGCGGTAGCAATGTAGTGAGTGCAATAACAATGACCATGCCCGCGTAGATTTCATTATTGAATATACCACTGATCCTGCCTAGTTCAGCGAAAATAAGCCCAACTTCACCCCGAGGTATCATCGCTAGCCCGATCACCCATCGTACAGGCCATGATTCCTTGATAAAAATTGCACCCATGAGCTTGCCAGTTACAGCGGCCAGTAACAAAGATAACGAGAAAACCCAGATAAAGGGTGAACTCCAGTCAATCTCGTGCAGATTAAGCGACAGACCAACAAAAACAAAAAAGATCGGTGTAAATAAATGCACGATGGGTTTCATCTGGTCTTCAATGCGATGCGCGAACTTCTCATCAGCATGCAAAGCAATGCCCAGAGGCAGAAAGAAACGTCTCGATAGCGCAAGACCCGCAGCAAAACCACCCAGTAATTCCGGCGCTCCTAAAACATGGGCCAGCCAGGCAAAGAACAGTACCAGAGACACGATGCTAGTCGGGATCAGACCTGGGATTTCACTGGTCGCATCGAAGTGCCGAATTACCAAAGAAATCAGCTTGGCCGCCACGGGAGCAAGCACAAAAAATGCCCCCACGAAAATCAGCACCTTGCTGGTATTGAGCAGACTTACCCCACCACCGATAGAAAACTCATAGAGTAGCGCCAGCAACACCACGCCCATGACATCATCCAGTACGGCCGCTCCCAGGACAATCTGTCCCTCAGGCGCCTGCTGACGTTTGAGATCGGACAATACCCTCACTGTAATCCCGATGCTGGTGGCGGTAAGTGTGCCGCCAATGAACAGCGATACCAGCAGGGACAGACCAAACACCCAGTAACCCAGTGCGAAGCCCAATATAAGCGGAAATATAAAGCCGATCATGGCAACCACGAGTGATTTGACGCCGGTATGTACCAGGCGTTTGACATCCGTTCCCAAACCCACTTCGAACAGCAGCAGGATAATGCCTATTTCCGCCATCAACTTAATGGCTTCATAAGGCTCTATCCAGCCAAGTAAACTGGGCCCCAGAATGACTCCCGCGAACAGCTCACCGATAACTGATGGCGCTTGCATGCGCGTCATCAATTCGGCAAATACCCGTGCCGTTAACAGGATAATCAGCAGGGTAAGAAAAAATTCGTGGGTTTCCATGATTACTCCCGTGCCTGACGCCTTATGTCTAACTCCTGATCGCGAGTGGTTTACTCACCAGGTAGAGCCAAATGAATCCTGCCACACCTGTCAGTATCAAGGTGAGTACAGCTGCAGCCATCAACAGCAAACCACTGGTGGTTTGTTGATGCATAAATTATTTTGTCGAATGACTTCTCCCATGGTGCGTGAAAAACAGCTTTTTCCATCGAGCTTGTTGGCAGATTATTTTCCTGACGCATGTTTTTTTCTGCTTCTTTTTTGTTGGGATGGCAGTGGAGTCTGCCGAAACAGCCACTCTCGAGCTGTTTCTGTGATAGCAGCTACGGCTGGGTGAGAAATCTTGCGTTCTACAGAAATGGCATAGAATTGCTCGCGGACCTCCTCTGTCTGTCCAATGACGACAACCCCATACTGTTTTTCTACCTCTGCGGCAATCGGCGTAGGTGCAATAAAGATGCCGGTGCCTGCCTGGCCAAAAGCTTTCATCAATGCACTGTCATCAAATTCACCAACGATACGTGGGTGGATACGAAGCTTGTCGAACCATTGCAGTAGCCGACTTTGCACCACATTGATATCACTCGGTATCAACAGGGGCGCACCGTTAAGACTCTGCGGAAAATTCTTACTTAATGTGCTGGCCAGCTCAGGCTCAGCAAAAAAACTGATGCCGCATTCACCCAGTTGGTGATTGTAGCCACGCACATTAATTGTCGAGGGTATAGGACCATCCGCAATCACCAGATCAATCTGGTGCAGTGCCAGTTCGCCTAACAAAGAGTCAATATTGTTTTCACGACATACTATATGCACTGGTTCCGGCAATTGTAGCGCTGGTGCTAGCAGTCGATATGCGATGGACTTGGGAACCGCATCGGCCACACCAACCTTGAATACTAGCGGCCTGCCATCCGGTAGATTGCGGACAACTTCTTCCAGCTCACCCGCAAGGGAGAAAATTTCATCGGCATAGCTCAATGCCAATCGCCCAGTTTCTGTCAATTCCAGATTACGTCCCACACGATTAAACAGTGCTTCGCCCAGATTTTCTTCCAGTAGACTGAGCTGGCCACTGATGGTCTGGGGAGTCAGATGTAAACGCTCGCTAGCGCGGACAATGCCCCCTTCTTTTGCTACCACCCAGAAATAGTGAAGGTGTTTATAGTTAATCATGGCTGTACACTTATTTCGTTAAATACGAACAATACAATAATAATAATCGACTTTTTCTTAATGTTAAATAGGCTTAATCTATTTTTGATTTTCAGCAAAACTGAAACATCAGAAAGAACAATTTAAGCCGGCTGACTGAGCGTGATTCCGATTGTCCTTGACTGGTTTGACGGGCCAGGAATTTTGCAGAGGTCACACTCGGAGATATGCAGGTAGTGGGCTGGATCAATCACTACCTGACACTGTTGTGATAGCCGATTAACAGCATAAATATGAGTAGTTACCATGCCATTAGTTAATATGAAAGATATGCTTCAACACGCCTATGACCACGGTTATGCAGTGGGTGCCTTCGATCTGGTCAGCCTGGATTTCCTGCAGGGCATTATAGATGCAGCAGAACGCTCCCACGCCCCAGTGATCCTGAGCCTGGCAGAGTCTCACTTTGAATATTTTGATTTTGAGTTAATAATGCCTGCGGTGGAGACGGCTGCCAGACGAGCAACCGTACCTGTGGCTATCCACCTGGATCATGGGGCTAGCCTGGCTTCAGCGGTACAGGCAATAAATACCGGCTGTAACGGCGTGATGGTGGATGCTTCAGCAGTGGGTTTTACTGAAAACACTCACATTACTAAATCCGTGGTCGACATGGCCCATGCCTGCGGCGTGCCAGTTGAAGGCGAGCTCGGTTACGTGCCCGGTGTTGAAGGCGAAGATGCTGAACGCCACCCAGGCGATGTAGCTTATACCTCACTGGAAGAATCCACTGCATATGTCGAACAAACAGGCGTTGATTTTCTCGCCGTTTCCATCGGCACCGTACACGGGCGTATGAAAGGTAAGCCCAGGCTGGATTTTCAACGTCTAAAGCAAATCAATGATGCGCTGGGTATCCCTTTAGTGATCCACGGCGGTACCGGACTAAGCGATGACCAGTTCCGCCAGCTAATCGCAAATGGCGTCGCCAAAATTAACTATTACACAGCTCTTTCGGATGCCGCGGCGAAACAGATAAAGAATAATATCAACAGTGCAAACAACGGCGGTTATACAACACTGCTCGAAAACACTCGAAGGGTTATTGCAGAAGAAACCGAACGATGTATACACTTATGGGGTAGCGCGGGCCGTGCGGCTGAAATACTGGCTCAATGTGAAGCCTGGAATCCGGTAGAACACCTCATCATCTATAATATTGACGGACTGGATAATCACGGCACAAAATCTATGATATCCAAGGGCAAACGTATCCTTTCTGCCATTCCCGGTGTGCGAAAAGTGTTTACAGGTGAAGCGGTAAAACAGGATGCCAGTTTCCGCTACACCTGGCTGGTACGTTTCTGTCATCCGGCAGTTATTGACAGCTATCGTGAACATCCAGATCATATTAGCTTTGCTGACAATATGTTTCGACCAGTTGCCGGAGAACGTATTAGTATCGATTACCTGGCTCTGGATTCGCAGCCGGATGAAGTCAGATAATGCTGAATTTGGTCGTGCTACTAGATACAAAATAATATAATCTGCAATTCGTAAATTACGATCAATAGAGCAGATATATTCGAATATTAATGTCTGCCAAGCCTGTTTAACATGCGTGTCTAGATATGCGCCAGCTTGTCCAGTTAGAATCCCCCCTACTATGGAGCATCCAGTTATCCCATGACAAATACCGGTTCAGACAAATCATCTAACTATAAATCGCGCCCACTGGTTGACCTGCTGATAAGTATCATCGTGCCTTCAATTATCCTGATGAAACTCAGTAGTGATGATGCCCTGGGTGCAACTACCGCGCTGCTGCTGGCACTGGCTTTTCCCATCAGCTGGGGGCTATTTGAACTATTCAAATACAATAAATTCAATATGATTGCACTGCTCGGCTTGATTAGTGTTGTGCTAACTGGAGGCATTGGCTTGCTGCAGCTTGATTCTAAATGGCTGGCGATTAAGGAAGCTGCCATCCCTGGACTGATCGGGATAGCTGTGCTGATTTCCACACGCACCCGTTATCCGCTGATTAGAACCCTGCTCTATAATCCAGCCATTATTGATGTCGACAGGATTCAGCAAAAACTGGAAGAGTTTGGCAATAGTGCTGTATTTGAAACTCGCCTGCTCAAAGCCACCTACCTGCTAAGTGCAACTTTTTTCTTTTCGTCTTTAATGAACTACATCCTTGCCAAATGGATCGTGACTAGCCCCACGGGTAGCGCTGCTTTTAATGAAGAACTCGGACAAATGACCCTGTTGAGCTATCCCGTGATTGCTATCCCCTCCATGCTGATGATGATGTTTATATTCTATTATTTATGGCGAACGATTCATGGCATGACAGCGTTGTCATTGGAAGAGATGCTGGTTTCACCGCACGCGAAGTAACTGAGCTAAACATACTAATGCGTACTCAATTGCGGGCTTTCATTGAGCACCCACACATACAGAATGGAATTGTTGCCCTTATATTAATCAATGCAGTGTTACTGGGGATGGAGACATCGCCCACGATAATGGATCTGGCTGGGTCTACCATCAAGGCTCTCGATCAAGTGATACTCGCAGTATTCGTGATAGAGATTACCCTACGAGTTTATATTCATCGCTCCTCTTTCTGGAAAGACCCCTGGAGTCTGTTTGATTTTACTGTGGTGACTATTGCCCTGATTCCAGCCTCTGGTCCCTTTGCTGTATTACGTGCCTTGCGAGTGCTGCGAGTTTTACGCCTGCTGACAATGGTGCCATCCATGCGTCGTGTAGTGGGAGCACTATTGGCAGCCATTCCTGGCCTGGGCTCTATCGGCCTGATGTTGTTGATCTTTTATTACGTGTTCGCAGTCATTGCCACCAATCTTTTCGGTGCATCCTATCCAGAATGGTTTGGCACTCTTGGCAATTCATTCTATACCCTGTTCCAAATTATGACTCTGGAGAGTTGGTCCATGGGCATCGTTCGTCCAGTGATGGAAACCTTCCCCTACGCCTGGGCCTTTTTTGTTCCCTTCATTCTTATCGCTACTTTTACCATGCTTAACCTGTTTATCGCCATTATCGTTAGCGCCATGCAAAGTTACAGTGAAGCAGAGCATCAGGAAACAGTACAGGCCATACATCAGACACAAGAAACGCTTGAGACTGATTTGCATGAAGAGGTACAGTTATTACGTACCGAGATCCGGGAGTTAAAACAACTGCTGGTACGTGATACACGAGACGATTGAAGTTACTTCGCAAAACACGACTAGCACATCAATAAAAATCGACTTTTCCGCGCCTTTGTTAAGTACCATGAACAACAATTAATTGATAAAGGTAACCTGGAGTTAAATGTATTTAATCAATTAAAGCAGTGCCTTGTTAAGCATTTACTGGCCCATAATTTTTAAAGCAATATATGGTGCAACCATAAAAACTAATGTCACAATTTTATAAATGCTCAAAAAATCAAAATACTTTGAGTTTAATTCCTTTTCGTCCATATTAAACATCTTGATATGAATAGAAGATACTGTTCCTCTCATAAACATAAGAATTATGGTGGCTAGAAAAAGATAGCCGACATTGATTACTGATGCCCATCCTAACAACTCAGTTAATTGTGAAATAGTAACCATGTTTTTTCCTCTTGTTAAAAAATGATTTCTGGTTTGTGTTTAACGACCTGGCTCAGTTGACTCCAGGAACGCCGTCAACTGGAGCGTATGAGTTGATGCTGCCTACTCATGACGCCTGGGAGGCACAATGAACCAGCTTGCGACAATTAAACCACCAAACAGCGTGTAAACGACAAAGAACACCCATTCGGGTGCTTCGTAATAGAGGATAGTCTGAACCCAGTGCTGAATGAAAGTCCCCTCGTATCTCTCACCCCCCGAAAGTTCGCGCAATCGCATTTCCCAAACGGTGAGCGGACAAATAGTACCGACCCACGATTGAAACACCACGATCGCAATTGCTGCCAAATGCGACAAACGGAACCAGAAGTTCAGTACCCACGCCCAGGATAGCCAACGACCTAGATAGATTGCCACCACACCCAGTACTAGAAAGGCAGCAAACAGCGCGTGCGAAACGAGGAGTACGTCTGCGGCCAGTCGGTAAAATGATTCTGCGGACAATTCCGATCACCTAACGAGGCTGTAGAAAAACTTTATAAAGGCACATCATTTTTACATCTCGGCTTTGACTTTTTATGCACAACTACTGAGTTGCACTAGCAACTTGAAGCCGCGTTTGTTTTTAAAATAAATATCGAGCAGTTTTATTATTTGTTTCTTCAGTCTCAAAGTTAAAACTGTGAGGCGCAAACGAAGCGCAGCGCAGTTTTAATGTGTGATGAAACTAAGAAATAAATAGGCCGCAAGGATCACTGAAACCCACATAACCATACTGCCAACAGGGTATGTGCGTGAAAGTAAGCCGCTGACGCCCTCGTGTCTTCGAGAAAGAAAAGCCAGGCCCCGATCCAGTCTTACAGTAAAACCCTGACGTAAATTACGGTCTGTTGTCCATATAAGGCTAAACACCCTGTGCAAAGCTTTGGGCAAGACTCGGCGATACAACCAGTCGAAGTCCAGGCTAATGGTTAGCGTTCGGCGCATCAAAGGCAACAAGAGGAAAAAGGCAAATCCCGAGAACATAAGGAGCTGCAGCATGTTAACCACGTGTGGCACGGTGTAAGGTTCGTAAGCGACAGGATGGGGTAGCAGGTTGTACAGGTATTCCGGCCATATGCCTAAACCGATACACAGCCCAGCAAAAAGGATCATTGCCAGTTTCATATTCCAGGGCGGATCCGGCGGACGTAAGCCTGAGTCCTTCTGGAAAAAAACAAACCAGGGGAATTTGATGCCGGCATGAAGAAATACGCCGGCTGATGCCGCCAGCAGCATGAACCAGACGATAATCAGGCTCTCATCTGCGGCTGACTGACTGATCATCGACTTGCTAATAAAACCAGAGGTCAATGGAAATGACGAGATCGAAAGAGCGCCAATAATGCCGCAAGCGGTGGTGATCGGCATACTCTGGAATAGTCCGCCAAGATCAGTGCACTTACGCTTGCCGGTCATGTAAAGCACTGACCCCGCGGACATCAGCAGCAGAGCCTTATAGATGATGTGCGTAAAGGCGTGAGCGGCAACACCGTTCTGAGCCATTTCAGTGCCAATTCCGATACCGGTCACCATAAAACCTACTTGATTTACAATACTGTAAGCGAGAATGCGGCGCATGTCGTTTTCTAGTAACGCGTAGATAATCCCGTAAAAAATCATGAATATGCCGATGAAGATAAGAATCTCGGCACCAGGAAAGCCACGCAGTAGCGCGTACACTGCTGCCTTGGTGGTGAATGCAGAAAGGAATACGGTGCCAGTGTAGGAGGCTTCAGGGTAGGCATCTGATAGCCATGCCGACAAGGGTGGTGCAGCAGCGTTAATAAGGAAACCCGCGAGGATCAGGATAGTGCCAAACGAATCGGGTTGCATAGCGGTGAATGCAGTAGACCCAGATTCATGAATATGTGCCAATATCCCCACCATTAACAGTACGCCGCCTAAAGCGTGAACCAGGAAATAGCGCATTGATACCCGGTAAGAGAAGCTGCCGTCTGCAGAGAGCAGCACTACCGTGGAGGCCAGAGCCATGATTTCCCAGAATATAAACAGGCTAATCATGTCTCCTGCGAAGACAACGCCAACCGCGCTGCCGGCGTAGACATAGACTGCAACCAGCTCCAGCAACCGCTTCTGCTTAAGCGCGTACAGACCTCCGGCAAATGTCATAATGGAAAAAACGGTGGCAAAGAGACGGCTTAGCAAATCACTGCGTACAAAAACCAGCTGGTAGTCCAGAAAAGGTAAGATGGCGAAGGACCCATCTGGCACGCTCCATATCAGCCCAAGTGTCAGCAGAGGTAGACCCAGGATTAGCATGGAACGTATATTTCGTGCCACAACCGGGAGCAAAAAAGCACCAAGGATCAGGACAAGGCCTGGCGGGAAGTCACTCATCGTCATAATAAGTATCCTTGCGCTTCAAAAAAATGCCTAGCGCCTTCGCGAAAATTACCATAGCGGCGCAGACCAGGAGTCCGTACCATGAATAAAAGCCAAAGGTGCCGTCAATTTTGAAGTAAGGGTGAGCATGAACAAAAAGATCTGCCAGGACCAGGGACGCCAGCATCACCAGGCCTCCGCGCCAAAGCCAACGCACGGTCTCCGGTCTGACAAGCCAATGTTTCTCTTTATCTCCGCCCATAACATCACTCCTACCGACTTTTTCAGGATCATCTTCAATCATGGCGATGGTATCCAAAGGGTGTAATATCCATAGAGGAATACATATTACGTTTTAACTTTTTGGATGTATCAAAAAAAACTTTTTTCTCATTGTCCATGAGCCAATCCCGGTGTTGCCACAATAGCCGTAGCGAGTTCATATAAGGGTTGTGGATAAACAAAAAGAATCACGCAGCCCAGCGTAGTAATACACAGGGCAATTAATGAAGGTAGCGGCGCTTCTTTAATCCCGGTTCCAGCAAAGGCCGTTTTTGTACCAGGGAAAAAAGCACGTAATGGTATCGGCAATAGATAGGCAATATTCAGTAAAGAGCTAGTCATGAGTATGGCCATAATTATCCACTGCCCGGTTTCCATGCTGCCCATTAATAAAAACCACTTACTCCAGGTGCCGCCGGTGGGAGGTACGCCGATGATACTGAGACTGGCAATAAAAAAGGCCGCCATGGTGATTGGCATCTGCAGGCCAATACCACGCATTTCACTTATTTTAGATTTATGTGCCGCGACCAGGATGGCACCGGCACAGAAAAACAGGGTGATTTTACCAAAAGCATGCATGCCAATATGCATCGAGCTACCAATCACACCTGATGAAGTGGCCAGCAATGCACCGATGGTGACATAGCCCAGCTGACTCACTGTTGAGTATGCCAGCCTTGCTTTTAAATTGTCCTGTCGCATCGCAACCAGTGAAGCCAGCAATACAGAGGCACCTGCCAGATAAAGCATGAACTGTGTACTTGGCAATACGGCCAGCAAATCAATACCAAAAATAAGCACACATACTTTTAATATGGTGAATACACCGGCTTTTACCACGGCGACAGCATGCAACAGCGCACTTACTGGAGTGGGTGCCACCATGGCAGCGGGTAGCCAGCGATGGAAAGGCATAATAGCGGCTTTACCAATGCCAAAAATAAATAGCACCAGTATCACACCCGCTACTGTCGTATTGACATTAGCATCGAATACACCGCCGGGTTTAAAATCCAGGGTACCGGCGACAAACCAGGTACCGACGATGGCTAACAGGAAAAAAGCAATTGAAGTGCTGAGTAATATACCGAGATAAATTCGCCCACCCTGTTTAGCTTCTCTGGTTCCCGCATGCGTAACCAATGGGTAAGTGGACAGGGTCAGCACTTCGTAAAAGATAAACAGAGTGAACAGGTTCGCTGCAAAGGCAATGCCCATCACGCTGCCAATGGCAATGGCAAAACAGGCATAGAATCGGGTTTGATTCTTTTCCTCATGGCCACGCATATAACCGATAGCATAGACAGTTGTAATGAGCCAGAGGAAACTGGCAATTAAAGCGAAAAGCATGCCCAGTGGCTCAATATTAAAGCTCAACTGTAAACCCGGTAAAATCTCCCACCATTGGACGCTGATGCTTTCCCCTTGCTTGATGCCCTGATAAAGCGTAATCACAAAATAGAGCAGCACCAGGCTGGTACTTATGGTCACACCTTCACGCAGGTCAGGTTTGTGCCCCGTCGCCACAATACCCACCACCGCAAACACAGGCAGGATAATGCTGAGCTGTAGCATGGTCTCCAGAGAAAAAATCATGGACTCACCCCAAACAAACTCTGGGAAGCCGCCTGTGCCACTTGCACGCTAAGGCGAGTATCTATGCCGAAATAAATGTTAGCTATGACCAGTGTCCAGATCGGAATCAGAAATGACAGCGGCGCTTCTTTAATGCTTTCTCTACCGGCTATCGGTGGTTTGAAATAAGCCACTTCGACAATACGCCATACATAAACAATGGCTAATAACGAGCCTAACAGGATGAGAGCAGTAACAGGCCACCAGCCATTTTCAAGAGTAGCAAGAGCCAGATACCACTTGCTGACAAAACCAACGGTCAGTGGCACACCGATTAAGCTTAAACCGCCTATTACAATCGCCGCCATAGTAAAGGGCATTTGACGACCTAAGCCATGAAACTGACTCAATTGAACACTGCCAATACGATACACCACTGCAGCCAGTGCTAAAAACAGCGCACTTTTCATCAAAGCATGATTAAACAAATGCAATAAGGTCGCCATTAAACCGGTGGTGGTACTCACGCTGAAACCAACGATCATGTAGCCAATTTGCGCGACGCTTGAGTAGGCAAACAGATGTTTAACATTTTTTTGATAGATAGCGGCAATTGAGGCCGCAAATATTCCCAGCAATCCCAATACCACGAACAGCATCTGCAAAGGTAAGGCGGTAAAAGAAAAGGAAAGACCAAATACCGAGAAGGTGAAACGAATAAGCAAATAGACGGCGACTTTTGTTGCCGTCGCCGCAAAAAAAGCCGTCACTATCGAGGGAGCATAAGCATAGGCATTAGGCAGCCAGAGATGAAGTGGAAACAGTGCCAGTTTCAGACAGACTCCAACGATAACAAAGGCAAAAGCAGTAAATACAGTACGCGTATGTGCCACTTCTGGCAGACGTTTAGAGAGATCGTCCATATTCAGGGTGCCGGTCATCTGGTACATCATGCCGATACCGATCAAAATAAAAGTGGCACCAATGGTACCCATAATTAAATATTGATAAGAAGCCCAGAGCGCGCGTCTGTCTTTACCCAGTGCAATCAGGGCATAGGCTGACAGAGAGGATATCTCGAGGAAAACAAACACATTAAAAGCGTCACCTGTGGCGACGATGCCGAGCATGCCAGCCAGGGATAACAGGTATAAAATATAAAAAAGTGTGTGCCGGTCTGCCGGTATTTCCTGTTTTATACTGGTATGAGCAGCCAAAAGCACAATCGTACTGACCGCCGAAATAATCAGTAACAGAAATGCATTGAGCTGATCGATGCGATATTCAATACCCCAGGGCGCATCCCAGCCACCCAGTTCGTAAATAATCGTGCCCGATACCATCACCTGCTGCAGCAAAAGGCTGCTGATTAGAAAGGCCAGTCCACTCGCTATTAGAGTGAACAGCCAAACCAGGCGTGATCGTGTTAGAAACAGGCACAAAGGTGCCGCCATGAGCGGCACAATAACCTGTAAAATCGGCAAATGCGCTAACAATCCAGATTATCCTTTTTTTGTATATCTTCTTCTTCGATACTTCCATAGGCTTCTTTAATGCGCACCGCCAGCGCAAGCCCCAAAGCGGTGGTGGCAATACCAACTACAATGGCGGTGAGAATTAAGACATGCGGTAAGGGGTTCGAATATTGTCTTATCCCTTCAGCCAAAATGGGGGCGGTGCCACCTTCGACCTTAGCCATGCTGATATAAAAGATAAAAACTGAGGTCTGGAAAATAGACAGTCCAACAATTTTTTTGATCAGATTGCCATGGGCGATAACGATGTAAAATCCAACCATCATCAGCACCACTACAATCCAGTAATTATAGAGTCCCATTAACATGAGTCATTATTCTCTTTATTCTGCTGATTGTTTCTGCGGCCCGCAAAGTTGAAAAAGATGATGACCATTACCGATGCAACGGTGAAGCCCACACCCAGTTCGATCAGCAGTATGCCCAGATGTTGGCCTGCTATCGGATCAGCAGATAAGATACTGTAATCGAGAAAATTTTTGCCGTTCAATAGGGAAATAACGCCCACACTGCCGTAGAGCAGGACACCGATAGCGGCAAATAACTGAATAAAGGACTGATTAATTACTCGACGTGCAGTGTTCATACCGAACAACATGGCATACAGAATAATGGCTGCGGCAAAAATCACCCCTGCCTGAAAACCACCGCCAGGCCCATAATCGCCATGAAACTGAACATAAAGTGCAAATAACAAAATAAAAGGAATAAGCATTTTGGCTACAATGCGCAGAATCAAATGCTCTTCATACATTGATTTATTGAATGAATCGATCTCTGCAACATCACGGGGACGACGTACCGCCGATAAAAGTGCCAATACCCCCATGCCCGCAGTAAAGATGACCACCACCTCGCCAAAAGTATCGAACGCTCTATAACTTGCGAGTACAGACGTTACGATATTGGGTACGCCTACTTCCTGCATGGAGTCATTAATATATCGTGGTGCTACATGTTGATGAATAGGAGCTTGTGCAGAACCAAAGTACGGCATATCCAGTGTGCCATAGATCAACAGGCTACCCGTGACAATAACCACAGCTAGAGCCAATAGAGGTTTATGGCGTGAGGGGTTCTCTGTACGTCCTGTCATGGTAATCGCCACCAGCATGAGTAAAGTGGAGATACCCGCCCCCACAGATGCTTCTGTAAAAGCCACATCTACAGCATCCATAGAGACGAAAAAACTAGCGGATAACAGACCGTAAATGCCTGACAGCATAATGACCGCAAACAGGTCTTTCATCCTGACAATGGCAATAGCAATAGCTACCAGAAAAGCCAATAAGACGATATCAATCAGGGATTCGATGACTTCACCTTCTTATTATCTTCTTTGTTATCAAGCTCTGGCATGAGGTTGTTATGTACTGCGGCGCTGGCCAATGCGTGGCTTGCCGTCGGACTGATGAATAAGGTCATCAGCAAAATTATCATCAGTTTCACTACCACAAGTCCATCTGGATTTTGCAGCATTAGCCCGATTAAAATCATCGCAGTGGCTAAAGTCTCGGTCACTCCTACCGCATGCATTCGAGTATAAAAATCAGGGAAGCGCAAAATACCCACCCCTCCCGATATGCACAAAAAACTGCCTATTAGTAAAAGCAGTACACTGCTTATATTCATCAAAGTATCCATTATGAATTCTTTTTCATTATTTTTTCTGCTGATCGCTGCGCTTAAATATGGAAGCGTCAGAATAATGTAATACGCCAATCACACTGATAAAATTAATCAGAGCGTACACGATAGCAATATCCAGAAACTCAGGCCGTCCCATTACAAAACCTAACAGTGAAATAAGCAGAACGGTCTTGGTACCAAACATGTTAACGGCAAGTATGCGGTCATAGAGCGTAGGCCCCATGATCCCTCGAACGATTGCCATAATCATGACAACAAGAATGGCTATGGTTGCTGCTATTAGCATTAGTTTTCCAGCCTGGTAACTCGGCGGTCCATTTCACCGGTCACCAGGTCCTCAATCGATTCTGTTACCAGTGCGTGTACCAAAAATTGATCTCCCTTCAGATTTACAGTAACCGTACCTGGCGTCATCGTAATAGAATTTGCGTAAATAACTTTTCCAATATCCGTCTTTTGACTGGCTTTAATGGTCATCATAGCGGGGGAAATAGTTTTATTGCCAAGCCAGATATGTTTTACAACCAGAAAATTGGCGAGAATAATTTCTTTGATAAGCCAGACATAGAAACCGGGAAGTTTTAAGGTGAGATGCAAGGGTTGAGATTCGTGATCGATTACATCCATTCGGTGCGCTATGTATAGAACCAGGACGATAGAGATCGCACCAAGTGACAGCATGAGGGCGGTGTTGTGGCCCGAGTTAAGCAACCAGAATACGGCTAAAGATAAAGATAGAAAGATAGTGTGTTTCATTACTAGCCTGCTATCTGAGAGCGTACAATGAAATTATGTCCGGATGAACTTTATAATATAAACAAGGGACATCCATCGTTGACTTCGATTGTTCAATATTAATTAGAGTTGTCCACATGGGTATTCAGCTTTAAGTGTCTTGGAAATTCTGTCTCTTAGCAAGCCGTATCGGTCTGGGGAGACAGTTGCTTTGAAATAGTTTTAATAATACGAGCTTCCGATTCATCTTCGGATAGGCAAAAAGGAAGAAAGCGTGTAGATGGGATTTTATCCCGGTTGCGATGGGATCTGCTCATAAATTCATAAAATTTACCATTCTTCTTACACTGTTTTTTGATAATTGAAGGATCAATGGCTTGAGTGGCGGCAAGAAACTCCTGTATAAAATAAATACAGTGTTTGACTACCATCTTATGTCACCCAACAGTTCAGGCTGAATAGGCTCTGCAGTGAATAAATGATTTCAGCAGGGTACATAATTAACCATAAGTTTATAAATTTGGAATTGAATTTAGCTTACTTGCTACACACACGTAAATTCGGTAAATACTGTGGTTATCTTCGAGTAATACGAAATATACGAAATATACAGTTTATACGAAGAATATTTCTATTATCATCGATAAATACGAATAATGCTAATTTATGACTCTGCTTAGTTATCATCTTCGCTTGTGAGGAGACGGTAACAGGCGCAGTACGATTATAGTTAATGAATATAAATTGATCGATTTGATAAAACTATTATGAAATAATAGATTTTATATTTTCTTTATAATAT
Organism: Gammaproteobacteria bacterium; assembly: GCA_026195895.1. Classification (GTDB taxonomy): domain Bacteria; phylum Pseudomonadota; class Gammaproteobacteria; order SZUA-229; family SZUA-229; genus JAPHRO01. The sequence continues at coordinate 97,869 of JAPHRO010000052.1, read as the reverse complement.
CAGTAAGTTACTAGTTTTTATGGAACTTTGGCCCTGTATCTGATCGTTCACTCAGGGGATAGATAACAGGTTATCCAGGTCTAGATGTGGATCTTAATATCTTTTCGATTTAGGTGTTTCTGATAAAATACCCTGAACTGATGCTTCATACTTACTCATCAAATGTCACAATACTCATATATTACTTTAATTACAATAAGTAACCTACTGTATTTATAGTATTATTCTTGAAATTAAATTAAATATTAATTATTCAATGTCATTAAATTTAGCTTCGACTCTACTGCCACCTGGATCAGGTGAGCTGTCCATGATATCTAACTGGGGGCAATTATATGGCTGCGGACATGCATTAAGCATTGTTACTTTGGCCAAACAGCGACCTACCCCAGTCGTTGTGGTTACAAATGATATTCAACAGGCACAGTTGCTTGAGCATGAAATCCGTTTTTTTTATGGTCAGGCAGCAGAAATATTACATTTTCCAGATTGGGAAACCCTGCCCTATGATATTTTTTCTCCCCATCAGGACATTATTTCTGAACGTTTAACCACGCTTTACAATTTACCGAATATCAGCCCGGGCCAAATATTAATTTTGCCGGTAGCAACTTTGTTGCAGCGCCTAAGCCCGAAATCCTATATTCAGCATCAGGTATTAATCCTGAAAAACGGTCAGCAGCTTAATATTGAAGATTTCAGGCATAATCTGGAAATGAGCGGTTATGCCTGCGTCAATCAGGTCATGGAGCATGGTGAGTTTGCAATCCGTGGATCAATTATTGACATATTTCCGTCTGGGCATGATCTGCCTTTCAGGATTGACCTGTTTGATGATGATATTGATTCCATCCGGCGTTTCGATCCTGAAACTCAACGTTCGCTGGATACTATTGAGTCGATTGAAGTTTTGCCAGCCCGAGAGTTTCCATTCAATAAGGAATCTATAAGCCAGTTTCGAAGTCGCTATAGAGAGTTCCTGGAAGGCGACCCAACCAAAAGTAAAATTTATAACGATGTCAGTCAAAATATCATCCCCGCAGGAATTGAATATTATTTGCCGTTGTTCTTTGATCATGTAGAAACGCTCTTTGATTATTTACCCGCCAATACCCTGTTCTTTTTAAATCATGATTTAGCTGACCAAATTCAATTGTATTGGCAGGATCTGGAACATCGATATGAACAGCGCCGATATGATATTGAGCGCCCTATTCTTTCACCTGCACAGCTATATTTAACTCCTGATGCCCTGCGTGAAAAATTGAATCAACATGCAATTGTTAGTACACAGGCTTTTAAAGGTCAGCCGGGTGAGGCGATTAGCAATCTTGGCTTTTCATCACCGCCTGAAGTGTTGATTCAGCCTCGAGCTCAACAACCTGTTTTTGCACTGCTTGAACATCTAAGAGCGTATAAAGGACGCACTTTATTTGTTGCTGAATCCACAGGCCGAAGAGAAACATTACTTGATCTATTGCACGATAAGAAAATTTATCCGCGCACGTTTGAAAGCTGGCAGCAATTTATTAATAGTGATGAAGTAGTAGGTATTACGGTGGCTCCCCTTGAGCGAGGCTTAAAACTACTAGAGCCTGAATTGTGCATCATCAGCGAGCCACAGATATATGGAGAACGAGCCCAGCAACGGCGACGTCGTCGTAAGCGAACCCGAGATGCAGAAGCGATCATTGGCAATTTAAGTGATCTGCATATCGATGCACCTGTAGTGCATGAAGATCATGGCGTTGGTCGGTATTTGGGCTTGCAGAAACTGAATGTTGGCGATTTTGAATCGGAATTTTTAACCATAGAATACGCGGGTGGAGACAAGCTTTATGTGCCCGTTTCCTCGTTACATCTGATTAGTCGCTATACGGGTGCGGATGCTGATCATGCACCGCAGCATAAACTCGGTGGTGAAGTCTGGCAAAAGATTAAACGTAAAGCGGCTGAAAAAGTACAGGATGTAGCGGCTGAAATACTGGACATCCATGCACGGCGTGCAGCCAAAGCAGGTTATGCGTATCATATTAATATGGATGAATACGCAACGTTTGCTGCAGCATTTCCCTTTGAGGAAACGGAAGATCAACAAAAAGCTATTGATGATGTTATTGAAGATCTGTCAGCACCTATGGCCATGGATCGAGTTGTCTGTGGCGATGTTGGATTCGGAAAAACTGAAGTGGCTATGCGGGCCGCATTTATCGCTGCAAACGCAGGTAAGCAAGTTGCGATTCTTGTTCCCACTACCCTGCTCGCGCAGCAACATTATCAGAATTTTAAAGATCGATTTGCAGATTGGCCGCTTAAAATAGAAGGTTTGTCGCGATTCAAAAATAAAAAACAACAGGAAGAAGCAACCCGGGGTATGGCAGACGGTACAGTTGATATCGTAATCGGAACTCACAAACTCCTTCAAACAGATATTAGTTTTAAAAATTTAGGTTTGTTAATTATTGATGAAGAACACCGTTTTGGAGTAAAACATAAAGAGCAGTTCAAAAACTTAAGGGCAGAAGTTGATATCCTGACACTTACTGCTACCCCAATCCCTCGAACTTTAAATATGTCATTGTCTGGATTGCGCGATTTATCTATTATTGCCTCACCACCCACCCAGCGGCATGCTATAAAGACCTTTATTTCTGAATGGAATGACAATCAAATACAGGAAGCTTGTTTGCGTGAAATAAAACGTGGTGGTCAGGTATATGTGCTGCACAATGAAGTTAAAACAATAGAGAAGATATGCAAACAAATCGAAGAATTAATCCCGGAAGCACGAGTAGAATTTGCTCATGGTCAAATGCGGGAACGAGAGCTTGAACAGGTCATGCTCGATTTTTATCATCAACGGTTTAATATACTGGTAAGCACCACAATTATCGAAAGCGGGATTGATGTACCTACTGCCAATACGATTATAATAAATCGTGCGGATAAACTGGGATTAGCGCAGCTACATCAAATTAGAGGTCGCGTGGGCCGTTCTCACCATCGCGCCTATGCTTACCTGATTACACCACCTGCTGCGGTAATGACCAAAGATGCGGTAAAGCGCCTGGAAGCAATCGAGTCACTGGAGGATTTGGGTGTTGGTTTTACCCTGGCAACGCATGATCTGGAGATTCGAGGAGCCGGGGAATTATTAGGTGATGAGCAAAGTGGCCAGATACAGGAAATTGGATTTAGTCTCTATACAGAAATGCTGGATCGTGCTGTAAAAGCTATTAAAGAAGGAAAAATTCCTGATCTTGATAAGCCGCTACATCAGGGTACAGAAATTGATTTAGGACTACCTGCTCTTTTGCCAGATGACTATATATATGATATTCATACACGACTCATTTTGTATAAGCGAATTTCAAATGCATCGACCTTGGATGAATTAAAAGAAATTCGGGTAGAGCTAATTGACCGTTTTGGTTTACTTCCGGATGCAGCTAAAAATTTGTTTTCTGTGACATCACTTAAGTTAGCAACGCTAGATATTGGCGTTGAAAAAATTAATGCGACATCAGACCTGGTAAGAATTGTATTTGATGAAAAAGCAAATATTGACCCGGCAAAGCTAATTATGCTTATCCAGACAAAACCGGACACCTATAAGTTTAACGGAAAAGATACTCTTATTATTTTCCAGGAAATCGATTCGTGTGACAAGCGTATCGAAGTTATTGAGAATGCTTTGTTACAATTAGCTTTTAAGGAGGCCGCTTAATGAAAGGTTTAAGTATATTGATTATGCTGTTCTTATCGTCTTTGGCATTTGCCAACGAAGTCGGCTATGAGGTTGAAATAATTATATTTGAAGATACAACAGAGTTTTATAAGAATTCTGAAAAATGGCAAGAGAAAATGGATAATGCAATAGAGGCTCCCATTGATACAGAATTGAGCAATGAACAGCAAAACAGAGAAAAATATTTATTTGAAAATATGAAGCTATCTGAATCACGGTTAGCAGAATATGCCAGAAAATTAAATGAACATCCCGACTACAACGTTCTCGTTCATAAAAAATGGAAACAAACGGGTTTGGACAATAATAATGCGTTCCCTGTATCTATTGATTCTCGGGTTATAGACGAGGCAATTAAAGATGCATCAGAGACAGCAGTTAATTCTACACAACAGGCAGCTATTGAAGAAGATAAACAACAGCTCGATTCATCTGTTTCGGTCTCTTCGTATATTGTTGGAGAAATAACCCTGATAATGAGCCGTTATCTTCATCTGCGAACAGATCTAATACTTCATAAACCAATCAGTAACCAGATGGTGCTTACGTATACAAATCTGTCCACAGATGAAATCAATAAGTTTTCTGACTATAAACTTAATTTTGAAAGAAGAATGAGAAGTCGAGAAGTTCACTACATTGATCATCCTCTTGGAGGAATTATTGTATTGGCCATGCCATTTAAAATTAAAACAGATTCTGATATAGACTCTTCTGAAAAGACTTATAAAACATTATAAATGAAAAAATATGGTGGCCAACTTGTCTACTCAGGTCGCGATGAATATGGCCCAATAGAGGTTGTCGAATATCACAAGTGCTCGAGATGTTTGCATATTGCAAGCCGAACGCAACAATCAGGGATGTTTCTATTTAATCCTGTATTTCTTATTCATAAATATACCCAGGCGATGCTGGCACCACTCAGTTGGATGCAGCCTGGAAAAACGCTTATTCTGGGTTTGGGTGCAGGATCTGTAGCTAATATACGTTGTATTACCTCGCTGAGGTCATCGTCGATGCAATTGAATTGCGGTCAAGCGTTTTTGAGGTAGCAAAAGAGTATTTTAGTCTGCCTGATGTCGGACCACGTTTTAAAATTCACCAAACTTCTGTTTTAGATTATTTGGAAAAATCGAGGAATACCACAGAATCATTTGATTTAATAATAGTGGATCTTTTTATAACTACAAATGAAAAAGATATCAGCGTTGATATCAGCGAGAATTATTCCCTGCTGTATAAAATGCTGCAAAATCAAGGTTGTTTATGCATCAACTTGTTAGGCTGCGACTACAGAAAGTATCCAGGCCTGGATTATCTAATTTCTGTCTTCAACTACTGTGTCTATGCGATTCGAGTAGATGCTAGCAATACGATATTATTTGCTACAAAGCAGTCGGTTCCAGATATTGAAACTATCATCGACTTTAGTGAGATAGAAAAACGATATGGTCTGCCATTTAGTCAAAATTTCAATAAAATGGAATCCGTATAAACTGTGAGCCAATTCACATTTCTATGCCTTTTAAAAGCGATTGTTAACTGAATCACATAATTATGGCTCTCACCCAAATGGGTGGGAAAATATGAACTACCCCACAATTCTTTTCCCCGAAAATCCTATAATTCATACAACTTGAAATATTAAGTCTAATTGATAAAAACAAGGTGCCAATAGGTACTGAAATAATAAAAGCTATTTTCCACATGCTAATGTCGAGCTTAGAAGCTCTAAGGGTTAAAGTCATGTTTTCTAACATACTATATCGCAGTATCTCAATTGGACTGGTTTATGCGCTTTTGACTGCTTGTAGTGGATCAACTGAACCGTTTCCTACACCCTTATCAAATGCTGCTGGGGATGGTTCATCAGGTAATAGCAATAACGGAGCAAATGTTGTGAATACAACCAGTTCCGGAGATGGTGTGGTGACACTAAGCTGGTTACCACCAACAGAAAATACTGACGGTAGTAACTTGACGGATCTAAGTGGCTATAAAATTTACTACGGAACATCCTCTAATACGCTAAACAGCACTATCACCGTCAATAATCCCGGTCTAGCAGAGTATGTCGTAGAGAATCTAAATAACAATACGACTTATTATTTTGCTATAACCGCTATTAAAAGTAACTCAGCAGAAAGCAACTATTCGAATATCGTGAACAGATTTATCTCTAGCTGAATTAAGCTTGATATTCAAATTTTATCAGAAACAACTAGTCCATAGATATTTTCAATTCAACACAAGTGTTATGCTTTTTACCGGATTCATCCTATTAATACTTAAGCCCTTTCTATAAGGGCTTTTTTTTGGCGGTGAATATGGGGCTTTATTGGTAAATAAATCTAATTTAAGTGATAATAATAATAATGTGTAAAAAAATATCTTTTTTACTCAAATCTACTTGCTATTGTACAGCAAATCATAGATTTCAAGCCTAAACAATTTTAGTATAGGCTAATTTGCTGTCATGCATTTGGGTCTGGGATGGCCATCTATATAATATAGGGCTAATGTATTGTATGTATAGATATTACAGAGGGACAAATAATATGCATTTCACTACAATATTCAAATCTATTGGTGTAATTCTCGTATCTATAATTGCTGGTTCCTGTGGTGGCTCCGGAGGTAATGTGAGTGATGGACTAGACGGAAATTTTTTTATCGCCATAGCGGCTGTAAATACCGCCGGTATAAAAAGTGGCTTATCAAATGTTATTGTTCGTACTATAGATGGCGATACTATGTCGGTGACTCTCTCATGGACGCCTCCTACTACAAATATCGATGGTACTACATATAGCAATCCGGGTGGGTATATTATTTATTATGGGCCCTCCAGTAACCCGAGCCAAGGAACTATTGAAATAAATGATCCTAATATAACTTCTTACATTATCAACAACCCAACGATCTAAAGTTAAAATATAATTGTTTTGGATATTCAATTTTTATAGAAAGCAGTAGTTTATATTAGGTAATATTGACACTTTAGTATGTTAAAGTATCAAGTTGTAAACTCAGTGCGAAAGCCAACCCCAAAATAGTATTTATTTAAATAAAACCTCATCAGACTATTGCAATATATGGGAACAGATATCAACAAAAGGACCAGGATTAGATGCTACTCTGCAAATGAAGCACTGAATTGGGATCAGTATTTAATTAAGCATTCACAAAGTAACTTTTACCAGCGTTATAGCTGGAAAGGTATAAATGAAAGAAATTTTGAACATGATTGCTATTACATTGGAGCTGAACAGGATAATCAACTAGTAGGGTTGCTACCCATTGTTTTTGTTAAAAGTCGGCTTTTTGGAAAGATTTTATCTTCCATGCCTTTTGTTAACTTTGGTGGCCTATGTGCCAATTCTGAATACATTTCCAAGTTGATACTTGATGAAGCAAAAGATTTGGTCAAAAAATGTGATGCAGACTATCTTGAGATACGCTCCCTTTACCCATTAACAGAAGCACTGCCAACATCCCTAAATAAAATCAGTATGAGCCTGGATCTGGACCCTGATCCAGATGTAATCTGGGCGGCATTTAAATCGAAACACCGAACAAATATCAGGCGTGTTTATAAAGAGGGAGTTCACGTAAAACAGGGAGCGCACGAGTTGCTCGATATTTTCTATAATTTGATGGCGGAAAGCTGGAAATATTTAGGTACTCCTATATATAAAAAGTCATATTTTTTAGACATTCTCAATTCATTTCCTAATGAGGTTAAAATTTTTGTTGCATATCAAAACGATAAACCGATAGCAACAGCCTTTAATGGTTATTATAAAGATACCGTCGAAGGAATGTGGGCGGGAGCCTTGCCACAGTATCGAAAAATACAGCCTAACTACGCACTATATTGGGAAATGATCAAAGATGCTTGTGAAAATGGCTGTTTACAATACCATCTTGGCCGTTCAAGTGCTGAAGGTGGCGCCGAAGCATTTAAAAAAAAATGGAATGCCTATTCTAAACAATTGCATTGGCAATATATTTTGAATAAATCTCACGATATTCCACAGTTAAATGTTAACAATCCAAAATACCAGTTAGCAATAAATATGTGGACCAAAATGCCTTTGCGTTTTACTACTATAGTAGGCCCTATCCTAGCTAAAAGTATACCTTGATATTTTATGCCTAAGTTTCGCTATATAGCCCCCTCTGGTACACCAATCAAAATAACTGATCTCCTAGCTTGGTCACTCGAAATTATGACCAGAAAAAGCAAAATTCATAGTTTCCAACAGGCAATATGTAATAAATTCGCTGTAAAACATTGTTTCTTTATGTCGTCCGGTCGGGCAGCGATGGCTATGTTATTCAGAATATTGAAAGACGAAAATGAAGACGCAAATCGTTGTGAAATTATTTTACCTTCTTACACTTGTTATTCTGTGCCTGCTGCAGCTGAATTAGCTGGATTGAAGGTCAGGATATGTGATATTGATCCTGTGACGCTTAACTATAATTTTGATGATTTAAAAAATATTGATTACAGTAAGGTGTTAGCCATTACTACTGCCAATTTATTCGGAATTCCCAATGATGTTAAGTCATTGGAAATCTTAGCCAGGCAGCAAAAAATAACGCTAATTGATGATGCCGCACAGTCAATGAATGCAAAACTCGGCGAACGCTATATCGGGACATATGGGGATATCGGATTATTCAGTCTTGATAAGGGGAAAAATATTACTTCTATACAGGGAGGAATCATAGTTACTAATAATGATTATCTTGCAGAATTAATTTCTTCTGAAATCAGTGAATTACCTTATCCGGGATTTAAACAAAAATTAGCTGAGGGTCTTAAACTTATAATTTATAGCCTACTGCTACATCCCCGGCTTTATTGGTTACCTGCAAACACCCCTTCATTAGGGCTTGGTAAAACTATCTATACAACTAATTATCTATTCAGCCAATACAGCTCACATTTAGCTTCAATAGCTTACAGGGCCTTCAAGAGAGTAGATTTAATAACGAGTAAAAGACGCGAAAATGCAGAGATGATTATTAACGCACTTTCTCCACTAAGCGGTGTTACATTCATAGAGCCTCTTCCAGACTCTACGCCAGTGTGGCTGCGTATTCCATTACTGATTAATAGTTCAATAATTAGAGAGAAATTATTAAGAGAATTAAATAGCGCGGGTATCGGCGCCACAACTTCTTATCCACAATCAATTGCAGATCTTGACGAAGTAAAAAAATATGCTGCCATAAATAGCGGGGAATGCATACAAGGAAAATACATAGCTCGTCATATTTTAACTTTACCGACAATGTCCTATATGAATAATAATGATATTTCTACAATTAAAGAAATATTTTATAAAAATTTTGATCCTAAGACTTAGTAATGAAACGGATTATTAATCTAATTAAATACTTCATTAAAAATATATTTGCCTACATACTTTTTTATAGTGGTATTCTACATCTATTAAAAAAATATAAATTTAATAATAAAACAATCGTTTTAATGTATCATAGAATACTACCAAAAGAGCTTATCAATACTTCATTTTCTAATGATGCAATAATAGTTCAGCCAAATACTTTTAGTCGCCAGCTAGAATATTTAAATAGGTATTTCGATGTTATAAATATAAACCAATTTAATAGTAATTTAGTAAATAATAATTTTAATAAAAATACCCAATGTTTGATTACCTTTGATGATGGATGGGTTGATAATTATATCTACGCCTTGCCTGTGATAAAAAAGCACGATTTACCAGCAACAATATTTTTGCCAGCAGATTATATCGATACCCACGAGCTTTTCTGGCAGGAAAAATTGGCTCGCGCTATATTTAATCTCAGCAATACAAAAACTGAAGAGGCTAGGACTTTACTTTCTAAGCTCCAGTTAAAATCCATAGGTGTAGTAAAAGATAATCATGAAAAGCGCCAAATAATAATAAATTATGTTAGTAAACTAAAGTCTGAATCTTATACTCAAGTAAATCAGATATATAACAAAATTATATCAGTCGACTCTTTAGATAATTCCCCAAACGATATTGATTTATATTTAAATTTGCAGCAAATAGATGATATGAAAAAGCATAATATTTCATTTGGCTCTCATGCGTGTTCACATAAAATATTGACCCGGCTTTCTAAGGAAGAAATTCGCAAGGAACTTGTAGAATCTCGCGACAAACTAAACACAATAAATAAAGATACTGACACCCCATTAGCGATTGCCTATCCAAACGGAAACTCTAACTTAGAGGTACATAATATTGCAAAGGACGTAGGTTATGTTATGGGATTTGGCACAAATCCGGGCCATGTTACAGTCAATGACAACCAATTCGATATTAAAAGAATAAACATCCATGAGACAAAGGCTCGAAACAAACCTATGTTCATGATGATATTACTCGGAATTTATTAAGACAAATAGATGAAAGTTCTTGTAACAGATGGGAATACGCGCCCAGGATTAGCTATAACCCGTTCTCTTGGAAAAGCTGGTCATAAAGTAGTTGTGGGTCACCATAAAAACAGATCTTTGGCAGGATATTCTAAATATGCTTCTAGTCAATGCTGTTACCCAGACCCTATTTCACAACCAAACGAATTTATAAATTTTCTATTGAAATTCACACAAGAAAATAATGTCGATGCTATATTTCCGGTTACTGACATCACTACAATCCCTATTAGCAGAGAAAAATCAGAATTTGAAAAATATTGTAAGGTGCCCTGTGCTGATTATGAAATTATAGATAAAGCTGCAAATAAAGCCGACATTATAAACTTAGCCAAATCACTTCAGCTTGATGTTCCAAAATCTATTATCATCAATAGCGTGGGTGACTTGGATACCATTCGAAATATTGACCTCGGCTACCCCTTGGTTATAAAGCCGTCCCGGTCAAGAATTTTAACTGATTCTGGTTGGATTTTGACCTCGGTAACCTATGCTGCTGATGAACGTGATTTACACCAGCAACTTCAATGTTATCAAGATGAAATATTCCCAATTATCTTACAAGAGCGTATTACTGGCCCAGGATTAGGTATTTTCATGTGTTTTAATAAAGGCCAGCCAGTAGCTGCCTTCAGTCACCAAAGAATACGAGAGAAACCTCCTTCCGGAGGCGTTAGTGTGTTAAGTAAAAGTGTCGAACTAGATCCCTGCGCCTATGAGTTTTCTACTAAGTTACTTAGTTCTTTACAGTGGCAGGGAGTAGCCATGGTGGAATATAAAATGGATGAAAAAGATGGCAGGCCTAAATTGATGGAAATAAATGGTAGATTTTGGGGGTCCTTGCAACTTGCTATTGATTCCGGTGTGGATTTTCCGATGATTCTTGCAAGAACCCTTGATCGTGATTTCATTGAAAGTATAAAAGATTATCAAATAGGTGTGAAAACAAGATGGCTCTGGGGAGATGTCGATGCGTTATTAATAAGACTTATAAAAGACACTAAACGCCAGCAACTTCCAGAAGGAGCAGATTCAAAACTGCTATATTTTTTGAAGTTTCTGAAATTATGGGAGAAAAATCTTCATTATGAAGTATTACGTGTATCCGATTTAAAACCATGGCTCTACGAATCATATCAATGGTTAATAAAACTATTTCGATAAAGAATTTTCTGATTTTAAGTTTTGTATAAGAGCATCACTTGATCTTAGCATTTGGGAAATTATTTGTTGTTGCTCTTCATGGCTCCTAGAATAAGGATCCAGAATTTCTATCGATATCTCATCGCTTAAAGCACCCAACCAGATCAGTTTATTGCTAACTGATATATCCAGCAATAGAGACAATTTATAATTCTTTCCATCCATAATGATAATTGCATCAGCCCAGTCAAATAATGACTGATTCACAATAGTAGATAAATGCTCTGATAAATCAACGCCATAATTTTTTGCCATTTCTACATATTCGGGCATCGATTTACGTTCTTTCTTTTGTATAAATCCAGCTGATTTGATTTTATATGTTGGATCTGACCTGAGTTGATCAGATAAATATTTGGCGACAAAAGGACTGCGATATATATTCCCATAGCAAATAACCAGTAATTTTTTTGGGCGTATACGTTTTAAACGAACACGGCTAATTTTCCTAGCAATAACTCTAGCCAAAAGATAACGAATTATCCAGCCAATACGATGAATTTGTTTTATTAGCACTTAAGTATGTTAACTTTAGATTTTTATCTCAGACACAGCCTCCACCAATATTGGTGCCGCATGCATATAGTATGTGGCTTTCCGTTTTGCTTCAATGTCATTATAAACCCACTGTGCCTGTTCTTCAGTGCTTCCTAGAAAATCTGCAAGTTCGCTGGCGGGTATTTTATGGTTAAGTGCCCATAGAGCTACATCCATTTGCTGATAAGGCAATGCAAAATAGAATTCATCCTGTCCCTGTTGCAGGCTATATGTATCGGTAGTAGGGATTGCGCTACAAATATCATCGGGTAAACCTAGGTGTTTCGATAATGCATAGACTTGAGACTTATACAAATGACTAATGGGTTTCACGTCGGCAGAACCATCACCATTTTTCACAAAAAAACCCTGATCATATTCTAGTCGGTTTGGAGTACCAACTACAGCATAATTCAAACGATCCGCATGGAAGTATTCAACTGTTTTTCTTATACGTTGTTTATAATTTGTTGCTGCGACTATTTGAAGATATTCTTTAAGGCCTAATCTTTTTTCCTTAATTTCGCCATTAGGGGGCTGAACGACTAATTTGAAATGATTGATTTGTCCTTCGATACCGCCAGTAATGACAATTTTATTTTTCCAGCCCTCTCCATATTCAGGAAAAGTAGCTTTTATTGCTTCGTCGCGCCACTGGTAACAACCAATAGCGTCAAGTGTCGGTGCAATATCGTGAACTAAATATTCAATGCCTAGATGCTCTGCTAGTTGTTTACCTCGTTTAAGACTATTGGATGAGGAGTCTTGTTCTGGTAATAGCAAGCCAAAAACTTTTTTAGGACCGAGTGCTTTTACGGCTAAGGCAGCACTAACCGAGCTATCAATGCCGCCCGACATAGCGATTACCAATCCACGTCGATTTAAATCACTTCTTAATATTTCACGTAGACGTTGTGAAATTTTAATAACTTCTGCATCCAAATCCATTTCAAGTACTTGCGATGATAGTTTTTGTGATGTCATGCTTTTCTCCAGTTTATTCTTGTAACATGAAACGACGAACTTTACCTGAAGCGGTTCGAGGAATTTCATCAGTAAATTCAATTTGTTTTGGTAGTTTGTAATTAGCCAGGTTAGTCTTGCAATGACGCATGACTTGCATTTTGTCTAAATTAGATTCGGGCGATTTGACGATAACAGCCTTAATTGCCTGACCAAGCAAATCGTCGGTTATGCCTACTACAGCAGTTTCTTCTATTCCATCTAGTTCAAGAATCACTTCTTCAATATCTTTTGGACTAATGCGATGGGCTCCACTTTTTATCATCTCAGATGAGCGTCCAACTATATACAGGTAATTATCTTCATCTTTGTAGGCTAAATCACCGGTCTTTAGCCAGTTATTATGCATCACCTGTTGTGTGGCTTCGGGATCTTTCCAATAGCCAAGCATGATATTTTCTCCACGGGCATATATTTCACCAGTAACATTTGGATCGGCTGGACTATGTGTAGAGTCCATAACCTCAAGTTCGACTCCAGGTATGGCGATTCCTATTGAGCCAAGTTTTGTTGTCAATTTGTTCGGTGGCAAATAACTTAGCCTTGCACTGGCTTCCGTCTGGCCATACATAACATAAAATTGGACATTTGGAAGTTCATTTTTAAGCCGTTCAATATTCGCTGGCGCCATAGGCCCACCCGCTTGAGTCATATAACGGATAGAAGATAGGTCAAATCCACCAAGCCTGGTTCTGCTTAATAACAGATTAAATGTTGAAGGCACGCCAGAAAACCCAGTAACCTTTTTGTCGGCCATTAGCGAAACTACTTTCTGAGGATACAGCATGCTATTCTCAAGAATCAGAGTGGCGCCTACGGCTAAGTGTATATGCAGAACTGAGTTGCCATAGGAATAATAAAAAGGTAGCACATTTACTATGCTGTCATTTTCATTGAGCTCAAGGTAGGTCAGAATAGATTTAATATTATGGTATAAATTAGAATGGCTCAGCATTACTCCTTTGGGGTGCCCGGTAGTGCCTGAGGTATAAATAATTGATGCTAGTTGATTTTTCGGATCAAATTCCATTGTTGTATCAGGGAGTGTTGGCTGTTCTTTTATATCAGTCCATTTATCTGATTTAAGATCTATTTCTGTTGATCCGATAAGCAAAAGATTTATGTTTTGTTGTTTTATCAACTTTAAAACTTTCTTAAGTTCAGGGTGTTTGGAATTAGCAAAAACAAAAGCTGATTGACTATGTTCAATCCAGTTAGCTAAATCGCGAGATTTAGCGGCGGTATTCAATCCTATGACAGCGCCACTTGTCATAAGAACGCCGTAGTATGCAGCAATATATTCGGGTGAATTGTCGAGGAGTAAGGCAACTCGGTCACCAGGTTTCAAGCCATGATTTATTAGGTAATGAGCAATACCACAGGCTTTTTCCCACAAAGCTTGATAACTCAGATGATTTTCTCCATGTACAACAGCATCTTTTTCAGGGACGCGTTGCACTGAGTCATAAAGTAGTTGAACAAGAGTATTTTTCATTTAGATCAGGCAGCTGCGTTTTTTCGACCAATAAATGCAACGATGTTATCTACCGAATCCAGGTTCTCAGGGATCATTTCTTCATCTTCAACTTTTACGCCGAATTCATCTTCAATAAAGTAAATGACTTCCAGTATTCCTGTTGAATCCAGTATGCCCTTTTCAAGGAAAGAATCACCGTTGATCAGTGCAGACTGATCATCCGTGAATAAGTAATTTTCTAGAATATAGTCACGAATTTGTTGTTCAACTGACATGGATAGCCCCCATAGAATTTTGGTTTGATATTTTATTCATTTCATTTTCGCGCTGGGTGATGTTTTTATGAAAATCTTTAATAAATTGTTGATGCCAGAGCTGCGTTGACAGGATACCGACAAAAGCCATATTATCTTTATAGCCAATGGCTAGCCCACGTTTAATTTTTTTCATCAACAACCCTACCCGTTTTTCATCAAAATACCCGGCAGATTTAATCGCCGATTCACTGAGTAATTCCTCTATGTATTCGGGAGGACTGGAAGTGAAAAAGCTCGGTATGTCAGGTGCACGGTAAGGTTGCTTATAGCGGTTAATTATACTGTCTGGAACATATTTCTTCATCGCCTGTTTGAGTAGGTGTTTTTCGTTTAACACTTTCATTTTTAGGCGTGGATCCAGACTGTTGGCGAATTCGATAACCCGATGATCAAGGAACGGGAAACGTCCCTCAACGGAATTCATCATTAGCATTCTGTCTCCCTGGGATGATAATAAATATCCAGCCATCAGTGATTTAGCCTCAATATATTGAGCGCGATTAAAATAATGCCATTGTTTAAGTGCAGAAGGAAGTGTCGGTTCGAATCGTGATATGACGTCCTTTAGCATTTGAGCTTTCATATCAGCAGAGAAAAAATCTTTACAGCGTGAAGTAGTATCCCAACGCGGTAAGTGTGAGAACCAGGGGATTTCAGGTTGATCAAGCGCTGTGCCAAAGAAATTCTGGAAAAATATTTGTGCTTTACCCTGGCCCATTTCCAGATAAGGGTATAAACGTTTCAACATTAGTGGGCGAAATACCGATTCTGGATTTTTTGCCCAGAATTGTCTGATTTTGGTTTCTTTGAAAATATCATAACCACCAAGCACCTCGTCGGAGCCTTCACCGGTTAATACAACCTTGTAATTCTGTTCTCTCACCAGTGAGGATAATATTCCCATAGGTACTGGCGCCGTGCGCAGTATAGGCGATTCCGTATGCCAAATAGTTTTTTCGAATTGTTCGGCAATATCAGTACGTTTACAGACAATACGGCTATGGTCAGTTTTGACGTGCTCAATCATCTGTTTTTGATAAGGGCTCTCATCAAGTCCTTCATCTTCGAAGGCGATAGAGAATGTGCGCAAAGGAGCGTCGCTATGATGATGAATCATGGATACCAGAGCTGATGAATCCAGACCACCAGAAAGATAAGCACCTACTGGCACATCGGAGCGTAATCGAATCTGGGTGGCATCAACCAATAAGGATCGCAGTTCATCAGCCAGATCTGTTTCACTGCCTTGCCGATACTGATGATCAGTGGGATAGTTCCATTCCCAATATGCGCGTTTCGTTATTTTTCCCTGCTCTATTACCAGCAAATTGCCTGGTTCAAGTGATTCAACTCCATCAAAAACTGTATGCGGAGCAATAGGTGACCAGAAGGTCATCAGTTCGTCGAGCGCTAGCCTATTTAGTGTTGGTGATTTACCCGTACCGCGTAAAATAGCCTTAACTTCGGAACCGAAATATAGTTGATTGTTTACGACTGAATAAAACAGTGGATGAATACCGGGTCGATCTCTGACCAGTAATAATCGTTGACGGTTGGAATCCCATAAAGCAATAGCAAACTGACCGTTAAGATGATTGACGAAATCATCGCCATATTGTTCATATAAATGGACAATAACTTCGGTGTCAGAATGTGTATAAAACTCATGACCGGCTTTTTTAAGTTCCTGAGTTAACTCAATGAAATTAAATATCTCGCCATTAAACACAACCCAGATAGATTTATCTTCGTTATGGATGGGTTGCTGACCGCCTTCCAGATCAATGATGCTTAATCGAGCATGTCCCAAACCTACATAGTTGTCTATTATGCAGCCGTGGCCGTCAGGGCCTCGATGATGCAATTGATGCACCATAGCGAGCAGCAAATCCTGATCGATCTTCACCTGTTTAGTTAAATTAATTATTCCTGCAATTCCGCACATCGCTTTTTATTCCAGTATTTTTCTGAACTCAGGAAGTCGCCATTGCAGGGTCATGGCCAGCATGTATTGTCCCGATAAGTTTCTGGTCAACCAAGACGTTTCTTGCTGTTGTGAAATTGAAATCTTGTAAAAGCTTCTCAAGCCGACTATAGCATTTAGATAGATTATTATAATGACGAAATCGAGAAAACCATTTTCCCTGCATACGGGGCTGACCTGGGTCCACTTCCCAAGGGTGCAAATAGAAAATGAAGGGCATATTGTCTCTATGATTGATCCATTTCAGTGCGGCCTTGCTAAACCAATAGGGATACAATCTAAAGTAACCGCCACCGGCTACTGGTAGATTCATGCCAGGTAAAGATAATGTAGATGGTGGAAATTCAATCAGTTCTTTACCATTTGGTGCAGTAAGAATATGAGGTGCACGCGGCATATCTGGAATTCCATACAGATCATGATGTACCGGCACGATGCTGGAATCATACACAAAGCCAAGATCACAAAGAACATCTAGTGCCCATAATGATTGTTTGGTTATGGAATAACTTGCTGCTCTGTACCCCTGAATTTTAGAATTTGTAATGTCTTCCAGGATGTCCTTAGCGCGCTTTGTTTCATCATAAAATATTTGTTGATCTTGTTTGTATATTAATTGGTGGCTGTATCCATGGCAGGCTACTTCATGTCCTCGGCGGGCAATTTCTATCACCAGCTCTGGTTTTCTCTCTGCAACCCAACCAAGTGTAAAGAAAGTGACCTTGGTATCAAACTGATCAAATAAATCCAATAATCGAGTAGTATTATTTTCAACACGTAGTTGATACTTATCCCATGTAGATGGCGAAATATTATCAGCGAAGGCTGCAACATGAAAATAATCTTCTACATCTACTGTTAGAGCATTGTTCATTAAGAATCGCCCTGACGATTTTTATTACGTTTAGCAGATAGTTGAGCAATTTTGTTAGTTGGGTTTGATTCTTTTATTTGCTCCAGTTTATCTTCCATTTTTTCTAGTTTTTTATCTATTGCATGCATGCGATTTGTAACATCACCCATAATCTTGAGCATGGAAGAAAACATATCTTTCCATTGTTGGTTATCGGCCGTAAACTGAACTCCTGAACCGTTCTGGCTAGAAGTCAGAGGTATTTTCTGTACATAGGCCTGACTAGGCGCTATCTGATGTTCTATGTAGGCTTTGTCTTTTTTTGCATCTCCATATTTATCCCATTGTAATTCTGACAAGGCATCTTGTATGGCCTCCATATCAACAGTAGTTTTATTATCTGCAAAGGCACAAACTAGTGCCGTATCGCATAGAACGTTTAGTTTTCTAGGAATTCCTCCAGTCGCTTCCTGAATTGTGGTAAATGTATCTTCTTTAAATATTTTTTCAGGTTTTTTAGCGCCGGCTATCTTTAGGCGATGCTTGATAAATTCAATGGTTTCTTCAGCTTTTAAGGGGCCCAGGTGGAATCTTAGGCGAATGCGCTGTACAAGTTGTGCCATATTAGGTTGGTCAAGAATATGATTCATTTCTGGTTGCCCTACCAGAATAATATTGAGCAATTTTTCTTTGTCCAATTCAAGTCCGGATAGCATGCGAATTTCTTCGAGTACTTTAGTTGATAGATTCTGCCCTTCATCGACGATCAAAACAACATGTCGACCCTTGGAATATGTATCGATAAGAAAATGATTGAGTCTATGTAGAAGTTCAACTTTGCCCTGACCATGTATTTCTGAATTACTAACGCCAAGTTCGAATAACATTGCCTGAAGAAACTCAATTTCGTTTAGCTGTGTTTGGAAGATCCGAACAATTTCTACATCTTCACCAATTTCTGATAGAAGTTTGTTGATTAATGTGGTTTTTCCAGCACCTATCTCACCCGTCAATACAATAAAACCATCTCTTTTCCATACAGCATAATCCATGTAGGCTTTAGCTCGCTTATGCACCTTACTCAAAAACAGGTAGCGCGAATCTGGTGTTAACTGAAAAGGGGGTTCCGTCAGTCCAAATGTTTCATAATACATGTCGATTCCTACCTATATGATCCTGGGTATCTACCATAATAGAAACTGATGAGAAGTCGATTCTCATCAAATTCTGAAGTCGATATATTACTGTTCTGGCTATTACGATTATATGCAAACTGCAGGGTGTAATCACGGTTTAAACGATAAGTGGCAGATAGCCCACCAGTAATTTGTTTGTCAATTTGGTCAAGATCTATAATGTCTGTTTTGCGATACCAAATATCTGTTGTAAAAGTAAGATTTAACGAATAATTATAGCTATGATTTAATCCCAGTGCATAGCTTCGTCTATCCAGGGAGGCAATTTCATAGTCTTCATCTCTGTATTGGGCCTGTATAGAGTATGTAGATCCTCCGGAACCAAAACTATATGTTGCTTCAACTCGTTGATCATAGAAAATGTCATCACTAATTTGTTGCCCGACCAAATCGAGTTCCTGACCTGATATACCTACATTTAATAAATCAAGCGCACTATCGGTGTATTGCGCAACTATATTCAATTGAAAGAAGGATTGCTGGCGAAACTGGTTTAGCCACAATAAACGAGCTAGAAAACCATTAACATTGTCATATGCATCCCGGTCAATATATGATCGTCCAAGATCCAATTGAAAATGCGATCTGGAGTATTGTGTGTTAAATCGAAAAAACAGGTCCTGGCGGTGAAAATTTAAATTTACATCTTCGTCGAACTCAGCATTTTGGTATTCGAAGTTTATTGACAGTTCTGTTGTTGATGAGAATTCATATAGCCAGGCCGTATTTACAGACTCTCTTTGACTGTCTGAAGCTGTCTCTTCAAAACGATACTCAGAGAAGCGGGAACCTACAGATAAATGATTAGCTGGCGCAAGGCGAAATAACAGATCAGGACCTGTTGAGAAAGCGTTCGTGTTAATGAGATTATCGGGATTTTCCGACTCTAGCACATCTCGTTTTGTTTGCGAAAAATAATCTTCCAGTCTCCAGAAAAAACTGGAAGGTCTGATTGTCCAGGTTACATCAGCACTAAGATAAGCCCACGCCTCGTCCGTAAAAGTGTCATGATAATAATCATTGTATTCTAGCAATGTACTAATATCTGCTCGTAGCTTGGAAGTATTTTCAAGATATGAAAATCCAGCGAGTGCAGACATCCTGGTATCTTCTTCTTCATCAGAAGACAGCAGTGAGGCATTATCCGTATATTCAGTTTCAAGACCATAAGATGAATCCATTCGCGCACCTAAACAGCTATTACTCACCATAAATCCTATAAACAGTATTACCCAGCCTGAGCGATTCAGAAAATAATTTGCTAACGTAGTCATTTGAATATGTATCTAATACATTCATTAACGCCAGGATAATTTGGGAGTTCTGGGTTGGTTATTAAAAACTGTACCTAGTAGTTTTTCTTTGCCGATTGCTCGCGCACTAGTTAGCACCTGTTTCTCCGTCACCTTGGAGTAAGGCACGACGAGAATTGCATAATCACAAATTTGGGCCAGTATTCTAGTATCTGCATTTTCTTCAATAGGTGGGGCATCTACGATGATATAGCGATGAGAATAGCGTTCACGAATATCTTCGAATAATTTTCGCAATCTTATATTTGTAAAATATTCGGTCATTGGAATATCAAGCACCCCGGCGGGTATTACGCGTAATCTAGGAATTCCAGTAGGATGAATGATCTCATCAACAGAGCGATTTTCTTCTTTTAGATAGTCTTTTAAACCGACTATATTTTCTGAGATTATAAGCTCAGAGAATTTGGGAGCATTTAGGTTACAGTCAACAAGCAGCGATGTTTTGGATTCATCCATCGCCACAGCAACGGCGAGGTTTTGAGCTACAAAACTGCTACCTCCTTGACTTGTGCAGGACGTCACCATTATAACGGGACTGGCTTTTTCCTCGATGCGTTGGCTGATCGTCGTTCTTAAGTCTCTGAATGCATTGAATATCTTGCGATCATTCATTGAGGTACTAATTATTTTTAATCGATCTTTTTCATCAGGTGACAGCTCTTCAGGCTGATACATATGAGTAATTTGATTGAACACTGCTGTTTCAGATAACTTGATATCAGCTTTTGAACCTATTCTTTCTTGAGGCAAACCAGTTTGTTTTGAAAGGTCGAATTCTTCTGCATTTTTAGATGCTTTTATTTTATCAAGGGCTTCCTGTATTTTGCTCATAATTAGACCTTACCTTGCATGCGAAGCATGCCCATTGTAATAATAAATGCAAGGGTACCCAAAAAGAGAAGTGAGATAGCAACTATACCGAGTAACTCTTTACGCGATTCCGAACGCGTCAACAAATGCGGCGTAGCACCCAATACGGGTATTCCCAAATTATCATATATCTGTGATCCTGATTTTATACGAAAATTTAGTTGTACCAACAGAAAGACAATACTGAGTGGAACTAATAAACCTACTATAGGCCCGCCCAATAGGAAATGTAGAAATCTAATACCACTTGGGCTATGGGGAAGATTTGCTGGTTCATCGATACGTAATGATAAACCTTTCCTTTCTATGTCAAGATTCATGGATACTCGGGCCTGTTCGCGGCGCCTCATTAAATCTGTATAGCTTTCATTATTTACTTCATAATCTCGAGTTAGCTCTTGAAGACGGGCTTCGAACTCTTCTACTTTACGAGCCCTTTCAAGCTGTTCTTGAATAGCTGTGTTTGTGTGCTCCAAGCGCGCGTTTAGCGTCTCAATATTGGTATTTGTGTCGTACAGTTCACGTTGAAGTTGCTGATAAACAGGATTATTCAATACACGTTCATCAATAATAGCATTGTTAGAATCAGCACCTGATTCCGCAGCCATTTTTTCTGACTGCTTTATAGAATTACGCAAATCCTGTATCTGTGTCTTAATATGGAAAATATCAGGATAGGTTTCGTGGTAGCTTAGGCGTAAGGTATCAAGCTGTGCCTGTAATTCAGCGATCCGCGCTTTATTTTGTTCTGATCGTGAAAACGCTGACGATGCTTGGGCTTCCCCGGACAATTGTTGTTCAAGTGATGACTTTCGTATTCTCGCTTCTTTGAGTTCCTGGCTAATTTGTTCTTTACGGATCTGAAGTTGAGATCTTCTTTGCGCAATACTTCCTGCCATGCCTGGTTGAGCATCTACGTTCTCAGACCGAAACTTTTTAAGCTCTTCTTCTGCATTCTGCAGCTTTTCCTTATATTCACGAGCTTGCTTATCGATAAACTGAAATGCTTCAGTACTTTGGTGTGCTTTATCAGCGAGGCTCTCCTCAATAAATAACTCGGCTATGGTTCTTGTAATTCGAAAGGCTCGTTCCGCCTCATTATCTTTAAAATTGATTCGGATGAGATTATTTCGAACATTAGAAATATCTAGTCGATCCTTGATATTATTCATTAATCTTTCCTGAATAGCAGGGTCAGGGTTCTCTTCTATTAAACCCTCCTGTTCCAGAAGCTGGAACATTATATTGTGTCCAAATATGATCTCACGAGCAATAGCAGCCCTATCTATTACTTCTGTTTGAACAGCTGCTCCTTGCATTAATGGGCCCAGTATGTTTTCTTCTTCAACAAAAATCGAAGTTGATGATGAATACTGTTTTGGCCAATTTGAACCAATAAGAATTATTGTTGCTGTCAATATCGCAAAAACAATGACGATAAAGTTCCTATGGAATATGAGTTCCTGTAAGAACAGTTCTAAATTGAACTTAGATTTTGACTCCATGTATCTGCCTTTAAGGTGGAAATTAGAAGAAACGCTCAGGCACTGTAATTATATCGCCAGGTTTAAGTCGGAAATTTGTGGATAGTTCACCTTGATTCAATATACCCCCTAGCTGTATGTCATATACCTCGGTTTCTTTTTTACCCTGCCGATACAGTTTGGCACGATTAGGTGCGGCAAATTCAGTTACTCCCCCGGCTTCAAGGACAGCATCCAGCACCGTCATTCCCTGACGGTACGAGAAAGAAGTTGGCGTCTGCACGGCGCCCGTAACCCGGATTCTCGATATGTACTCGAAATTTCGTAGCTCAGTAAGGATTACGGTGACATTAGGATTTCGAACATAGATCGATAATTCCTTCTGGATTTCGTTGGCTACCGCTACTGGGGTACGACCGCCTGCCTGAATGTCACCTATAAGGGGGACAGAAATCTTCCCATCAGGCCTGACAGGCATAGCAACCGACAGTTCAGGATTTCGCCAAACATTGACCTCAAGCTGGTCATCGACGCCTATTAGGTACTCTGATACCGTCATCGAAAAACTTTGGTCTGTATCGCCCATATCTGTAGGAGCAATAGTGCTCTGATTTGAACAGGCGCTTAGTAAAAAGCCAAAGCTAAGACCAAGAAATGCTCTAATCACGTTGAGTCTCCATATTTAACGTATATTTTTGAAAATGTACCATATTTTGGTAGTTTACAGTACACGCTTTAACATGGACTATATTAATAACGTTGAGAGCTAGGCATGTCTGGCCTAAGGCTGATAAAGTATCAAGTAGGATACAATCTTCCATGTGGCTTGGGTGCATATTTGCATTTATCCTATCGATTTTTTAGTCAATTTTTGATTAGAAATCATATTCATGCGGTGGCATTTAAATCAGATTTACCCTTAAATATCCGCCAATTTCACATATTGGAAGCTATTATAGAGAATCATTCTATCAAGAGAATCCACAAAGCATTATAAGCATTTTCTTATATTTCATGGTTTTGCGAAATCCCTGGTATTATAAGAAGCTTCTTTACATAATTAATCACTCATTTGAATGAGTATACCCTGTAACGAAAATCGAGGGGTAATACATTAATAAAGCTGATATTGGTATCGCTAAGTTACTTCACGTATTAATTCTTGTTCTGTTAGATTAAGTCTGCTCTAATTAAACCACTCAATAGCTGCATGTATTTGCGTAAGAACATTAATTGTGCTCTCTGATTAGTATATGAATTCACCTTTTGTAAAGAACGGAATTTTCGAAAAACGCGTTATTTTAGGGCTTTTCTCTATTCTAATTGTGATTGAATTCAGCGTAAGGATATTTGAGGATCGTCTTTCCGGGAACTTAGACCATATTTTCTCTATTCCTCAAATTGTTAGTCAAATTGATCAATTCCAGAAAAACTCCAGTATTGTTTTTCTTGGCAATTCTCTCACGAATAACGCCATTGACAGCGCAATCGTAGAATCAACTTTATATAAAAATTTAAACAGCCCTGTTCATGCACTAAAAGTAACACCCGATGGCACTGCCATTTCGGATTGGTACTGCATATATAACAATAGATTTAACGAACTAAAACAGGCGCCGACTTACATGGTAATAGGATTTGCCTGGGGGATATTGAGCGATCAATATCCCAATAACCCTAGCCGACTTGGCGGCTTTTTCTGTGATGTCGACGACATAGATGATCTGTCAGTTACAGGCCTGACTAATCACCAGCAATTGCTTCGTTTTATAGCCGGTGCTACATCGCATGTTTATGTCAACCGAGAACGAATTAGAAATCGTATTTTGGATATGTTAATACCAAACTATAAAATGATCACTCAGAAGCTTAATCAGACTGAGGAATCACGAGAAAATACCCGAGATGCAAGAGAATCTAAATATACGTACCTTCTTTTAGAACGGATGATTACTTCAATGCAGAGTAAAGGTACACAGCTTATCCTTATAGCAATGCCCGTCATAGAACCATATGAAGTTGATGAAGTTCTTGTACGCTTAACGAATAAAATGCAAATTCCTATACTGGATCTACGAGACACAAGATATATTACTGATGATATGTTTAAAGATTCAATACATCTAAATGAAAAAGGCAGGTTGAAATTTAGCCAACAAATGGCGTATTTAATAAAGCAGTATTTTAGAAAACCCTCAGACTCATTTAATACTAGTCAGTATTAAGTCATGTATTTATATTAAAATAACTAAATAAAAGTAAGAAAAAATATGTTATTTAACAGCTTTATTTTCTGGTTGTTTTTTATAGTTGTCATAGCTCTTTATAGGCTTCTACCACATAAGGGACAAAATCGACTATTGTTGATGGCTAGCTACATTTTTTATGGCTATTGGGATTATAGATATCTCTCTTTGATTTTTGCTTCAACTGTTATCGATTATTTTGTTGCAACAGGAATATATCAAACTGATATTCAAAAACGTAAAAAACGCCTACTTATGGTATCTATCTGTGCCAATTTAGGCATGCTAGGTTTTTTCAAATATTACAATTTTTTTTCCAGCGAAATGGCGGATCTACTGTTATCGGTTGGAATGCCTGTATCCATGCCTGTATTAAATATTGTACTGCCAGTAGGCATTTCATTTTATACCTTTCAAACCATGAGTTATACGATAGATGTATATCGGGGTAGAACCACACCAACCCATCAATTTTTAGATTTTGCACTTTATGTTTCTTTCTTTCCTCAATTGGTGGCAGGACCAATTGAGCGTTCATATAAATTATTACCTCAAATATTAGAACATCGGCCCAAACTGAAGGAAAATTTTGTAGAAGGACTTTATCATGTGATGATAGGGATGTTTAAAAAAGTAGTTATTGCCGACAATATGGCGCCGATAGTTAATAACGTATTTTCTAGGCCAGTATCAGATTTGACAGGTCCCGAAATTTTAATAGGCATATACGCATTTGCTTTCCAAATTTATGGAGATTTTTCAGGTTACTCATCAATTGCCCAGGGCATAGCGAAGTGGATGGGATTCAACTTGTCTTGGAATTTTAAAATGCCCTATTTTGCTGTTAGCCCTAGTGACTTTTGGCAACGATGGCATATCAGCCTTTCATCATGGCTACGTGATTATCTCTATATAACATTAGGAGGTAATCGAGGCGGTAATTTATTGACGCTGCGAAACTTGATGCTAACTATGCTACTTGGTGGACTATGGCATGGTGCTAATTGGACGTTTATCGTCTGGGGTTTTTACCACGGCTTGTTATTAATAGTTTATCGAGTATTCGAGTTTAAACAAGGTGATTTGCCTCGTGCATTAATGCATCATCGTATAGGAAAAGTTTTTCGCATGATCCTTTTCTTCCATCTCATCTGCATTAGCTGGTTATTATTTCGGGCTGATTCGATGTCGCAGGCCTGGGAAATGTTTGTGGTTGTTTTGACTGATTATCAGCTTAATGAATTCGTTTACTATTCAGCTGGCATGTTGATGTTTTTTGTTGGCCCACTGATTGCGTTGGAATACTGGATCGAAAAATCCGGTGATCTACTTAAAATCGTAAATTCGCACTGGATAGTTCGAACTGGATTATATTTATATTTTGCAATTATGTTGTGGGTTTTCCCACCAATTACTAACCAGGTATTTATATATTTTCAGTTCTGATGAAAGCGTGAAATTGTAATGTGATATTTATTGCATATGTCCAGGAATTCCTGACTTTTTAGTACTTCATATTCATGGCACCTACTTCTATAAATTGGGTCATTTTGAGGATCTTTTCCTGGTAAGCCAGGATGACACATCATAATGGTCAAATCAGAAAGAGATGCCATCCAGGAGTCAATATAATTTCGGTAGTCAGGAAATTTGTCAAACTTGTAAATTCCTGCAAAAGCGTGGTTAAAGTTTATTTTTCTCAGAGTTAGTTTTTTCTTAAGTGCACCTGCCCCATAAGCAGAAATCACGAATGATTTAACAGGATCTATATTTTTGTTTATTATGGGTGTTGTTACTCGAAGATATGGGTATGGACGATTTTTATATATTCGCTCTATTTGATCAACTACTACAGATTGAATAATAGGGAATTGATGGACATGCTGGTGGCCGTCAATATAGTCAGGCAATTTTCCATAGAAATCTGTAAATTTTTCTAGTTGCCGACAGAATTCTGATTCTATATATTTTCTATCGATATTACCTATTAGGCAATTAATCATGATCCCATAAAGCGAATCATAAGGCTCATGCTTTATGACACTTTCTGGAAAGTTGTCTGTCAAATTAAAATGCAGCCCAACATCACATTGATCACCAATTGCCTTGAGATGGCTACTGTATTTTTCCCAGGCGGGGAAATCAGTCATGCAACTAGTTGCTGAGAGCCTCTTACGATCGAGCAGATCCAATATTGCTAATGAAACATTGTCATTATATCCAAAGTCATCTGCACATAGTATAAGTCGTTTCATTT
This sequence comes from Gammaproteobacteria bacterium, assembly GCA_026195895.1. GTDB lineage: Bacteria > Pseudomonadota > Gammaproteobacteria > SZUA-229 > SZUA-229 > JAPHRO01. The sequence continues at coordinate 70,886 of JAPHRO010000052.1, read as the reverse complement.
GAACTTTGTATAATTAGCTAAAGGCCCAGTATTTGCTTAATATAAAGGTTATCACAGGCACAATAATCAAGACTATGAGCAAAGACAATAGGTAATGGATACTTGTAAACTCTAGTAAAATATAGTATCCACCTTCGTTAATAAGAAAGCTAAACACTGCAACGGTAAAAAACCGAATAACCGCTTTTTTGTGTTCATGTTTTTTATGTGAGAATGTCCACAGGCTATGACCGTAATAACTAACACCGAATGCTATGCAAAATGCAAAAATATTAGCAATTATAGGCAATAAACCTGTACTTATAACTAGAATATAAACAGAGATAAAGTGTGTAATAGCAGCGGTTGCACCTACTATAATAAATTTTAATATTTGTGGACTAATAATACTTCTGTATTTAACTAGGTTCATCATTTCCATATTGTTTATCAATAATATAGTTTGGACGCTGTTTAACTTCCCTGAATATTCCGGCTATATACTCCCCTAGCACACCCAATGATAATAATTGAATTCCACCTAAAAACGTAATTATTACTATAGTGGTTGCAAAACCAGGTGTTGGATTACCAAACAAAAGAGTATCCAGAATAATGAACATTCCATAAAGAAATGATATGAATGAAATTATTAATCCGGTAATTCCTGCTACTCGAAGCGGAAGATCTGTAAATGCAGTAACGCCTGTCAGAGCCAAATTAGCCAGCTTATTAAAGCCCCACCCTGTTTGTCCTCCATGTCTTTCCTCGACGTTGAACAATACAGGTACTGATTTATAACCCACCCAGGCATACATGCCTTTCATAAACCGTGTACGCTCTGGCAGCATTCTAATTGCCTCTATGACACGTTTATCAAGCAACCTGAAATCTCCTGCATTACGTGGAATTTCAATTCCCACCATTTTTTTCAAAAGATGGTAAAATAACTCCGCACTTTTTCGTTTAAACAGGGTTTCGTCTTTTCGATTACTACGCACCCCATAGACCATGTTATAGCCTTCTTCCCATTTAGCAATAAAATCATCAATTACGTTAATTGGGTGCTGGTAGTCTGCGTCAATTAAAATTACAGCATCACCTTGTGCAACGTTAATTCCTGCAGTTAAAGCAGCTTCTTTGCCAAAATTACGCGAAAATGTTATTAGTCTTAAGGGTAAATCATCTATACACTGCAACACTTGCTCAATGGTATTATCATCACTACCATCATCGATCACCACTATTTCATAAGGGTATTTTTTGGTGGCCATAAAAGACGAGAGATCTTGAAGAAATCCCTTGATGTTCTGGGCTTCATTAAACGCAGGAACTACACAGGTAATAAGGCTTTTTTTTATAGTCATAGTTTTACTATATTTATTTATTTTTGATATTATAGTGAATGAAAAAATAAATGGACAGATATATATTTTTTTATAGATATGTATCTTTTGTTGACCACTGTATCCTATATAAGTTATTGTTATTTAAAGGATTATACCCTTCCCCTCAAATTACTGACGAAGTACTAAAGGAATTATTTTAATGGTTACAATAAGCCGTATATTTGACCAGGACAATGAATCAAGCAAACATTTCTGGGCCGAAAAAATTATCGTAGCTTTATTCGCGGCGTTTTATTTATATATATTTCGAACAGTAGTGCCTAACGGGGATGCATTATATTATGCCTCCAATGTGGTTTCGGGCTCTATAGTTTTCAATCCAAACCATATGCTTATGGATCCTATTGGTATTTTAGCATCCAATTTATTTTGGGCTATTGGTATCGAAATTGAAATCATGGATGTTTTCAAGATTATAAGTGGTTTTAGTTGCGTTGTAGCTTTAATTATTTTCCACTCAATTCTTCTAGAAATTAAAGTCAAATCTCTTTTAATAAGAATTGCAGCCATTACCTTATTGTTTTCATCTCGTAATTATCTTTCGATGGCTATAACGGAAGAATATTATATGGTTCAAATGCCGTTTTTGATGCTGGCTTTACTGTATTCCCTCAGATGGATTGGTTACCAATCTACTGGAACTAAAAGTAATTATCCTTTATACATCATAGGGATCAGCCTGGGATTCCTAACAGCAATTGCTCTAAATAATATCTTTGTATTATTTTTTATAGGCTTATACTTAGGTTTTGTTAATAACAATAAATCATATCAGTTAGCACCTACCTTTACTGTATGGGCATTTGCTAGTCTTATACTACTACCACTTTATTTAGGCGCTTATTTTTATTCATCAAGTAATCTAGGCTTTCATGAATGGTTTTTTTCTTATCAAGGAAAATCAGAAAATCCGACAGAAGTTCTTTATGGGTTAGAGCTATCAGTCAAGGGTGTACTTATTAGTATTAGTAAACTTATTTATAATATGCCTGTTAACTTTGTAGATGTTGGTGGTTTAGGTACTGTTTTAAAAAGCCATATATTTTCTATAGAACTCGAATACAATGCTAATTATTTCAAAATCATAATCGGTACATTCGTTTTACTATTGTTTGTCATATTTTTACTACTATTAACTTATTGGTCGATATTACTTAATAGACATTTTAGGTTAATTCAATATTCGCTGATATGGGTTGCTTCGTTTTTAGTCTTCAATTTTTATTGGAATGACTCATCAGATCAATTTTGGTTCCAGATATTACCTGTTCTTTGGATTATGATCCTGATAATGCTAGGTCTAACTGAGTACTCTGAAGATAACAAAATATTAAATAATTTCAGCCATAAGTCAGTTCAAGCCGTTCTTCCAGCGTTTGCATGTCTTCTATTAGTAATGAATTCATTAAATGTTATGTCACCACTCACTTTTGAGAATATCGAAGAGAAATACAAACTACATAAATCATTGATTCAAGAAAATGACATGGAAATATTTACTGGTTGGGATAACATGCAGTGGATGGTCACAGATGAGAGCTTCCCTAAACATGAAAGATTAATGTTAATGGAGCTAGCATTAGAGACAAACAAGGATAGTGTAATAATGAAAAACCTGCCAACCCTTATTAAATCTCACCTAAAAAATGGTCACAGAGTTATAGTTTCTCGACTTTTCGAAAAAGACCATGAGGTAAGACCCTGGGATAATTTACGTAAAGCAGGATGGCCTAGATCACGAATTATTTCGTTATTAGAGGAATTTGATTACAAAATTCTAACAAAGATAGGTGGAGTTTCATTCTACCAACTCGAATTTCGCGATAATACTTAACTGTTTTAGAAATAAACTATAATATTTCCCGGACAGATTTAACAAGGTTTTCCAACTGAGTTGATAATGTGTAAGAGCGCTCTACCCTTTTTCTTGCTGCAGTCGAAAATGAAGATCGAATATTTTGATCATTCAAAAACACTTCGATTTTATCCGCCAGGTCTTTAAAATCACCAACCCTGAACAGCATTCCCGTCTCATTTGCCTCGATCGTTTCAGTAAGGCCCTGGAAATGGGATACTATTAGTGGTAGTCCGCAGGCCTGCATCTCTATAGCAGACCTTGGAAATGAATCCCAACCATTAGAAGCTATTATACCAATATAGCACTTAGGCATGATCATATGCAGATCGTCTCTATAGCCGCCAAAAGTAATATGATTTTCAGCTTGTGTTTGACGATATATTTCTTCTAACCATTCGGTTTCACCTTCCTTATTACCAAAAATAAGCAGATGAATATCAGTTCGGCCTCGGGTATTGACCAATTCTTTTATGGCTTTAATCAGTATATGTACACCTTTTCGTTTTTGCATATGACCCGAATAAAATATTATTTTTCGGTCATTGGGAATTGAGAATGATTTGTATATATCTATCTCATTATCGATGCTGGGGCTATATTTTATTTGATCCACACCCAAATTTACAACACTTGTTTTTGCAACCTCTACGCCTCTTCCATTAACGGCTGTTTCTCTCATTGCATTAGATTCGAATACATAATGATCTGGAGCATATCTGTTGAATTTCATTTCTAATTTTTTTAAAAAGAGTTTAAGTCCTGTATTTATGCTGCTCATAGGTGCGCCGTAATAGGATATTATTTTCTCTACCCCACTTTCCCTTACAGGTTTATAAAATTTTCTTTTTGCTGGTAAATCAAAGCCAAAAATATACTTTATATTATTATTTTTAATATAATTACAAAAACTAGTTATATCATTATTGTTGGTTGCTTTAGAGTCAAAAGCAATAACATTCTGGAAAGAATCTGGCAATGAAGCAGGATGCCCCTTTTCTGTATCACGATAAGAAAAGTGAATATTTACATCTTCAAAACCAAGGCTTTTGGCCATATTGTAAAACGTAGTCTCTAAAGGCGCTATAGCATATCCTATATTTGTACCAAATTGAAGCAGTACTAAAATTGATTCATTTTTCATGTATTTACCTACTCCAGATATCTATGTGGTTACCCGAATAATATTTAACATATTACCAATAATCTTTCACCGAAATATATTTAACGAGTGAACTACTTACTTGTTTTTATATAAAATCTTTTTTTGTGAATATAATAAAAAGGACATCCTGTTTTTAAACATCTAAATCCCGTGAACGAACCGTGTGTATTTATCTTTTTTTGGCTAAAACAAATAAACCACTTCCTGCGCCAAACAGCAATGAGAATATCCGATCAACTAATTGCATTATAGATTTAGCAAACGAAATTGGATTGTAAAAGTTTCTATTTTTAAGCAATGGAGGCCACCACCAAATACCTTCTACCTGATGCACTCCATCTGATAAGTAATAGTCACCTATATCTACAACATCATACCCAATTCGATCAAGCAAAATAGATATAGATTTTTTGTTAAAACCGAAAATGTGCTCTGGTATTTTTAGACTATTGTAAAACTTTTTCCTACCTAGGATTTTGTTGATTATATTTTTTATTTTTAACATATAGGCACTATTGTTCGGGCATTCTATATATAAGATACCATTTTTTTCTTGGAGCAAGGAAAGCTCAGTGAGGGTTTTTACCGGATCATTCAAGTGCTCTATGACTTGGAATAGTGTAATGATGTCATAGCGAATACCGGTATCACTAGTGCTATTTCCTAATAGTTTTATATTGATATTATTGCTTTTGCTATATTCGTCCAATTGAATACGATTTTGCTCGCTAAGATCGAATCCGAATGCGTTAAAGTTCTTTTCGGCAACGGCTTTTAAAAAATACCCAGCACCAAAACCGTAATCTAAAATATTCACATTTATTTTGTCATCAAGATTGCTTAGTAAATAATCAATTATTGGTGTGTGGAGCTTTACTAATACTGCTTTACTTGGATCTTCACTTGTTCTAGTAAGGTAATATTTTGAGTAATATTCTTCTAATTCTTCTGCAGTAGGTATTTTATATAGATAGGAGCCATCACAACTGGCACAGCGAACAACGTTATAACCGTCAATAAGACGAGCAATTGAACGGGTATTTTGTTCCGTGTTGCAAATAGCACATTGAAATTTGATCTCTTTTAATACTTCAGCCATGTTGATCCATACATTTTGGTTAATCTGAAAAGCTAGTCTTAAATAAAATTACTGAGATTCACGCAACAAGAAATAGTTTTTAAATCAATATGTTGGAAAAAATAAAAGCCTAAGAATAATTATTGACTAGGACATCAATCTAGATACAAAGGTGTATTACAATAAAAAGCATAATAAACAACAGAATATCAACCCAACGTCCTTTCTATTATCGGCGTAATAATACCAGAATATGTAATACTTGAAAGATTTATACCTGAAAATATTGACGACTGAAATGACATCGACACGTGATGAATTGAATGTAGGTATGGATATAACAGGCTAAACCAAAAAACTCGTAATTACCGGAGCAATTGGATTGATAACATAATTTTTAGTGAGCCAGTTCTCCTGCTATATATCTCTAAAAGATGCAGACACTGACTCCGTGAGACTTCTGCCACATAATTATTTTGGATAGTCAAATAGCAAATTAGAACTCTTATATTTCTGCTGATTGTACGATTAAATAATCATGCATAATGATATGCATGGATATTATTGTCCTTTAACTCTCCTAGATACAGCAATCATACCGAAAAGGCCACTCATAAATAGCCATATCGAACCAGGAATTGGCACACCTGAAATATAAGATGCCTCCAGGGCTATATTATTGGCACCGTAACTAACATCCCACTCCCAACCAGTAAGAACGGGAAACAATATTTCATCAAATTTACCATCAATGAAACTAGAGTTTAATAGTGTCCAGCTATAGTAGTTCTCTACTAGACTAGATCCATCTAACAGATCCGTTAAATCCAAGGAACCGGCTATCCAGGCATCGCCAGTTACGGCAATCCATGGCTGAGCATCGCTAGACAAATAACCACTACCCAGATCTATCGATAAGATGCTATGTGTTTCAAGTACCAGATTCCCCTGAACGTCAACAAGGGTACCATCTTCAAGTCGAATTACACCGTTGGCAGTTCTGTCAATAGTCAGCTCTTCTGGTGTGCCTGCAGCAAAGGTATGGAAGAAATAGGATTGCCCCACGTTTGTGAGATCGCCATTAATAGTACGCGTGCCTGAGTTATTTATAATTAGCGTGTCATGGTTTTCAATATCCGCATTTAAAGTACCCCCGGAGTATTCAAATGTATCGTTATTGATAACTACGGGAGCATTTACCGTACCGCCGTTTAAATCATAGTGCGCATTTGCCATACCTGTAGCAGAGGTTCTAATATGCCCGTATTCGCTTGTTACTGTTGTAGTACCGCCGTTTTGTTCAAACAGAGCATTCTGGGTTGTTACACCTGGCACGGCAGGAATCGTTGCTATCTCTAGTGCATTATTTACGGTCAGTGTTCCAGCATCAAGCGTATATACTCCCGAGCCTGTTTTACGGCCAACATGCAAATCATTGACGACGTGAAGCCCTCCTGTCTGATTGAAATTGGCATTACCAAAAAAACCGACATATTCGTTAACAGTGGTCAACACACCATCAGATAAATTATATTCTCCATATCCATTGCTGCTACTTCCCAGGGTAAGCTCATCGGTTGTTAACTGGCCACCTGACTGGTTGACTACCCCGTGTCCATTTTCACCTAGCCAGATGCCTACATTTGCAGTCACGGTTCCCGTACCGCTAAGATTGTATTCGGAATATGAAGAGGTCTGATCTGCCATCAGCACATAATCAAATATGGAGTCGCCTACACCATGATTTACAATTACATTCCCATCGGTACCTAATACCATTAGGCCTGCATTTAGTGATAAGTTACTTGAACGATTAAGGACTACTGAGCCGGTTCCAGTGTTGTTAATGAAAATATCTGAGAGTGTTGCAGTTGGATTAATCACATTTGTATAATTTACGGTCAAATTCTGGCTACCACTGGAGAGTATATTCGCCGAGTCACCACTGCCGGGTACAGAATTTGGAAGCCAACAATGTGCGTCACTCCAGCTATTGGTACCGGTGCAGACCCAGTCGGAAGAATGTGCTTGAAATGGAATCAGTAGAGAAACGAAAACAAAAGTACTTAGCAGGCCTAGAGGTTTCAATTCCCCGACTTTATTTTTTTTATGCATTTTTAGTATTATCCCAGACTTATCTTCATTTGGTATGCATTCATAATATTTAGAATACATATTCCCTTAAGCAAGTGTTATTCCATATCACCAATTTATACTGTAATCAATTACTTATAAGTATAGTAATACGGTTTCGAAATCAAACTGTAAAAATATCCGACACTAAACAAGCATGTGTCATCGTTGTTCAAACAGATTTTAAAGCATTCTGGTATGATAAAAACCATTCATTCGGGTTATAAAGACATGTTATTTCCAGGGATTGTTGTAACCCATGCGCGGATCCTGGAAATAACTACCTTCCTTGTTGACCAAATATGCTTAAACTTACCGATCTAACTGGATCTATAAATAATCCTGACAATTATTGGGAAAATTATCCTTCTGGATATATCAAATCCTTCAGAGTCGCAAAATACTCATAAATCGCTTTATCCACTAGCATTAAATGCTCGGGAGTGGGCCAATAGACTGTTTCTAGAATATTTCTCCTGCTCAGGAAATGAGTAGGAGCTGGTATCGGGTTAAGTTGGTATTTTTTAAAAGCATCTACGGCTCGAGGCATGTGCCCTGCCGAGGTAACCAGGAAAAAAGGCTTTTGTTGCAGATGTGTCGACATATTTTTAGCACTTATCAAGGTATCCGCCGAACCCTTCTCGGTAAATATATTCTCCTCAGGTATTCCGATATTTACCAGAACTGTTTTCATCAGCTCTGGCACATCTCCGCTACCCGATATCCAGATTTGTCGACTCTCTGGCAACGCATGAAATATTCCTGCTGCTTCTATTATTCGAAAACTGGAAGCTTGGTTTATTTTGGCACTGTCAGGTAGCTCATCTTTTCGTTCCGCATAGCCTGCAAGTATCACTATATCGTTAATATCTTGGCGATCTATCTCTAGGCCTAATTTTGGATATTGATACTCTAATTCCTTCATCAAATAAGACGATACAGGGCCAGACCCAATTACAAGAAAAAGGAAAAGGGTGACCAAGTATGAAGCTTTTGAGAATTTTTTGAATCGCTGAGTCGATGCAAGGCATATTCCTGCTAGCAGGAAAATAATAATAAGATTTGAAGGCAGGATCAGAAAGCGAAATAGGTTTTCTAGTATCATTTGAGTTGTATCGTCTTATATTTGCCTCTAGAAATTAGGCTAACTATGTCTAATTTAACAACTATTTATTTAAATAGCCTTTTCGCTTTATCTACTGCCATATAATATACAAATATATGTGTCGAGGAATTAGACATTGTTATGTCCACTCCTAATATGAATTTTTAATTGGAGTGGACATATATTGACGCTATGGTTCTATCACTGTGACTATTTACGCTTTTGGCGTAAATCAGATTCATTATTGAGCAATCAGGCTTGTAGGTGCTTTGGAAACCACGGTAAAACCTGGTGGTGGACCAATATACTGACTATCAATTTTTAGTTCATCAATCATGAAATAGGTATTCGCATCTGCTGCAGATGTTGCGGGATCCATATACCCACCCAGTATATCCAAATATTTGAACAGACCACCGGGCCTGGCCATAGTCTGTTGTGTGTAGAGTCCGCTTAGCTCACCATCCTGAGTGTATATATAGAGATTAATTAGTCCTGTAGCAGCATTTGACTCCAGCTCAACACTGATCCATTCTTCTTCTCGATGAAGCGGGTCGTTCCCTAATCTAAACTCATCTGTACCATCAGGCCACCAACCGCCCCCCTGATAGTTACACACAGTGCCATCACAAGCTCCGTAACTTACCCAGTCACCAATGGTGTTATACTGATGAGAAATGATCATTGGTCTGTCACCCTGGCTGCCATCATCGAAAAAACGGTTTACTATCAGTACTTTGCTGTTAGAAGCTCCTTCCTGCCAGGTATCTCCATGATATATAAGGAAACGAACGTTTAACTGATTAACACCAGTAGTACCGTTAAGATTATTAAACTGTCCTAGCCCCGAATACCCTTGGTCTGACACAGGAGGGGTGAATTTAGCCGCACCGTTACCGTTCCAGCCGCCATTGGGGACCCAGGTATGTGTTGCGCCTTTGAAGCCTTCTGCCCAGACAATATCGCTGTAATTATCTGCGTCGAATTTTTCCTCATGAGGCAGACTGTTAACAATACGTCCAGCCGTAACAGATACCGCAAATAAGACCAAAAATGAAGAAACACAAACTCGTAGGCATAGTTTGATAAATTCATTCATCGTAAAAAATTTACTCATGTGACTACTCTCCGGATATGAAATACCGATACGAAAATACGGGATTAATTGCATTAGTCATTTAAACATTATTATATTTGCTAACTTCAGTATATTTATTGATGTAGTCGACATATTGAAAACCCCCTCAAACGGGTGATTTACCAGATTTTGATAATATATCTTGAGAGTGCGGTATCTTATTGATTTATAATGATTTACTAATTTTTTCCCCATCTGATGATGATTTTATGTTGCTTATGTGTCTTACCAAAGGTCTGCAAGCTTGCTCCCACGAGTAGCCTTTAGCCAATTCAACACAAAATTCCGACATCATTATATATGAGTTGAGATCCATGGATTCTTCGATTTCATGGATACGTTTCACGAATTCATCATCGGAATCAGCTATAAAACCGTGTTTTCCGTGTTCAAACTTAATGCCTTTTGCTGCCTCCGTAGTCATGATAACGGGAGTGCCAGCTGCTAATGCCTCTAATACTTTGTTTTTCATCCCCGCACCAAAGTAAATTGGTACGACGAAGAATTTTGCCCTTTCATAATATGGTGTAGTGGATTCTACATTGCTATTCAGAACTGTATTTGGACTATTTTCAACGGAGGTTCTAACAGATTCAACAGGGTTTCTACCAACTATATTGAGTATCAGAGATTTATTTTCTTGATTTACTGATGGCCAAATATTTTCCGTTAATGCCTTAACTGCATAAATATTTGGCTCGAAGTTAAGTCCACCAATAAATAAATAGTGTTTGGACTGATAACTCGCTTTTAAATATTCGTCGGTTAAATCATTGATCTGTTCTATTCCATTCGAAATTACCAGCATATTGCCCTTAAAGGAACGCTCGATTTCTTCAACATCTTCTCTTGTTATTGCTAATCCTAATATTTTTGGGGACATTAATTTTCGTTTTAGACTATTAATGTAAGCAATGTCCAGTAAGTAGGAAATTTTTTTTGTTATAGTTAAATACTTATGTTTAAGTTTTGACTTTGTTGCCCTATTTCTAGAATCACAAAAATCGCAAATTATATTTTTAGTTTGATCCTTCATGCCATAGATAATATAGCCAGACATAGCGAAATACAGACTGACATCATATGAATTGTCGTCATGTTCTAGTAGCTCTTTAAACTCATCAAAATAAGCATAATCTGACCGATTAATTTTTTCAGGATTTGGTTTGACAAGGGACGCTAAAAAATCCAGTAAACCACCTTTAGTAAAGCGTGATTGATTTGATGTGCTTTCACACACCCAACTGTTTGGAAATACTTTTTTTAGCGTATCGGTGTTACCAGGAGCAAAAAGATATAAGGAGTTATATTTTACTAGCTCACGAATAATTCCAATATAACGAGTAGGCCAGCCAGAAGTCATTCCCTGATACTCTTCATTAAGAACAATTTTTATTATTTTTCTTTCCATGTTATGTAACCATTAAAAATATCATATTGATGCCAATTTAGCTTTAATCCTTGTACTTACACGATCCCTTTCTGTCTGATTTAATACAAAAATATAGGAAAACACAAGGTATATGAGAATTATTAGAGAAATATTTAGAAAAAACATTGCCATATTAGCTGGATGATATTCTATATCAATCCAATACCCAATAGCAGCAATCAAACCGCAGGTAATAAGAGTCTTTAAGTAAGATGGAACGATAAAGTCCAGGTAACTTATTTTTAGTTCTTTTGTAATAATATAAGGTAAAATTATTGCGGTTACGAGTACATGTGATATTGCAGTGCCAAAGGCTACACCTATTAAACCCATTGTTTTTGCTAGTATAACGCTTAGCACTACATTAACAATTGCCTCAATTATCCTTAAAGGCGCTACAACCCTGTGTTTTTCAAGACTCCTCAAAACAATTATTATGCCATAGTGCTGTATAGCAATGATGTGCGTAATTGCTAGAATAGTTAATATTTCCTTAACTGGCTCAGCATAATTAGGCCCCATCCATAGGCCTACAAAGGTATCCCCCATAACTACATACATCGTCAGGACTGGCAATGAGAACCAGGCACTAAAGCGGGTACTCTGTATAAGTAAGGATATAAGGTCCCCTTCTCTATGTGCGCCGGTAATCTCACTCGCAATCGGCATTATTACAGCCATGCTAGAATCGATTAATCGCCTTAAGTATTCAATAAGTTGATTAGCAATAGCATAAAAAGTAACTAGTGGGACACTTAAAATCATACTAATTATGATTGTGTCACTAGTAAAAATAACCTTTTGAGAAATATTATCAACAAGTATGGACCAGCTATATTTCCACACACTTGTTGCAAGCGCCTTAAATCTATAAAGGGATAGTCGAAACTTACTCTTCCTGAAGCCTCTTTTTTTCAAATAGTGTTGCGCTACATATTTAATGAATATGACATGTATGATACTGACAAAAAGCTGTGCCAAAGCCAAAGATATAATTTTATACCCTAAAAGTAGTAAAGTTACAGTAAGTGCCGTTCTAATGGTAAGAGTAAAAAAACCAAAACTATTGGCTAATAGGAACAATCCAAAACCACGTATGACACCTTCGTTTGGGTTATTCCATATAGTAATAGATATTGTAATGCCACTAATCAATATAACCCACCGTGCATCACTTTCTGCTGATGGATCAAGATTTAATAATGGAGGCACTAAAAAAGAAAGAATAATCGCTACGATAACAGTAAGAAATGCTATTGCAGTAGAAAGGCGCATAGAAGCTTTAATGGCAGGAACAAGAGTAGAGGTTTTTCTTCCACCTACCGCCTGAGCCGTTCGATGGACGATTGTATTTCTAAGGCCAAAGTCAAGAAGATACATGTAACTAGTGAATTGCATTAAAGTCACCCACAAACCAAAATACAAATCACCAAGGGTATTAACTATAAAAGGGGAAAGAAAAAAAGAAACAACCATGTTATATAGCACGAGGGCCCAATGAGAAAAAATACCATTGGCAATATTTCTTATTTTATTCATTAATTATGCCTGATAGCAAAGTCATTAGTACTGTTGACTATATTTAAAATAAACAAGGTTGTTCGTATATAAAGAGGTAACTTTAAATTACAATTAATAATATGCAATTATTTAAGATCTGTTACTTTTTGTACCAGCCGATTTAGCATAATATTCCATTTTTCTTCTTGTGTTTTTCGATAATCGATAACCCGCTTAGTAGCAGAGCTTAGATCCATAGCCACCTGTTTAACAGCAACAGCAATTTGTTCAACATTATTTTCTGTATATATAGCAGCATCCAGAAAATATGCTTTTAGCGCATCTGTCCCAGATAGAATAACAGGTTTTCCTACAGCAACCGCTTCATATGCACCGCATACGAGACAATCTTCACGAGTCGTTAAATCGATAACACAGTCACAGGAGTTCAATAAATCATCAAAATCTTCATCGGGTATATATCCCGTGAGTACTACATTCGACGGCAGTGACTGTGAAAGATATTTTTCTTTGCCTTTACTATTTCCCGTTACATACAAAACCCAATTTTTGTTTAGTGAAGAAAACGCCTCGAAAACCTCTTTATAGGGCTCGTCTGCAGCCCAGGTACAAATCAGCAAAAAATTAAGCTCCCCTGCAAGCTGTACATCTTTATTTTCCTTAATAGAAGGAAACGGATCCGGTAAAATATATGCCTCGCCCCCATGCGACTCGACATAAGCTTTGAGTGACTCATTTGTAACAATTATCAAATGGCTGTTTCTGAAAATATATCGCGCAATTTGAGTAGCCCAAAATACCTTCCCTTCAAATGGATACACTCCAGCATTGTGGCAATCTATAACCGATCTTTTGCCAAATATTTGTCCATATATGACAATGAAAAGAGCAAGAATTATTGAGGGGTTTTGAGCAAAAAGGATCCTGGGCCGGTGCTTTAGGAGCACCATCAGTGTTTTTAGTATTAAAATTGGATATCTCAGGATTCTATGGCTGTTTATTTCTAACTGGAATAAAGTAACTCCCAACTTTTTACTTAGGGACTTGTTTCGCCGTTGATTCTCCCAGGTAACCCAAACTGCCTTGTCCATCAAAATAACCTTTTTTCTGTCTTCCAGATAACTGAGATCGTTGGTCCCATAGCTATAATGCAATTTTTCTCTAGTGGAATGCCGACATTTTAGCACTAATGGTACATTTGAAGATATAATCCTATTAATATTAGCCATCAAAGACTAATTTATTTTCATATTAATAACATTTATGCAACTATCCTATTACACATATGATTAATGTACTTCATCTCAGGGACACGAATAAGGTCTGTGGGCCAGGTAAAACTATTCTTGAAACTGCTTGTAGAATCGACAAATCGAAATTCAATTTGTCTGTAGGGCTATTTTTACAATCTCATGACGAAACTAATAATTACCGAGAAACACTAGAATCACGAGGTGTAAATGTGATTCCACTAGTTGCAAGGGGTAGGATGTCGCCATCGATATTAAAAACCATAACAGGTGTAGTAAAGCAAAATAATATTGATATTATTCATTCCCATGACTACAAATCGGACATCCTCACAGCTTTAATTTCCCGCAAAATAAACATCCCCTGTATGACTACTGCTCATGGATGGATCGCAAATTCCCCAAAAAGTAAATTCTATGTTTGGGCGGGAAAACAATCATTTAGATTTTTCGACAAAGTTATCGCCGTTTCTCCAAAAATACATACCGAAATACTACGTCATGGTGTATCTGTAAAAAAACTAGCGCTTATATATAACGCTATTGTTGCTGAGAACTATAATCGTTCAGGGATCAAACCAGGATACCTCAGAAATAAATTTAATATACTAGAAAATCATAAAATCATCGGCAATATTGGGAGAATCAGCCCAGAAAAAGGTCAGAAAGATTTCATCATCGCAGCAAAAAAAATACTTGATCGCCGAAATGATATTGCATTTGTATTAACCGGTGATGGCCCAGATAGGAAAAGAGTTGAAAACCTGGTCACTGAACTTGGCATTCAAAATTCAGTATTTTTTACAGGGCATGAAAAGGATGTACGCCCTGTATTTCGAGACTTAGATGTTTTTGCTTTAACATCATATACAGAAGGATTTCCGAATGTCGTCCTTGAGTCTCTGTGTATGGGGGTGCCTGTACTAGCTACCGATGTCGGAGGCACTGCTGATATTATTTCAAATAATGAGACAGGAATATTAATTAATTCGGGCAATCCTGAAGATATTGCAACGGGATTAGAATACCTTATAGATAACCCCTCCGATGCTCAGAAACTTTTGAATTCTGGCAAAGAAAAAGTTATCGAACACTACGAGTTTTCTATCCGGGTAAAGAAAATAGAAAAACTATATAATTCTGTAATTCAAGAATATCAGACTAATCATGCAAAATAGGAGGCATGGGTCTTACGATTTCAGCTGGTGCTTGCTCACCTAAATAAAAATTATCCCAACGCTGATACCCAATAACATCGGTATCAGTTACATAATTGGAAAGTATAAGTTTATTAGGATTATAATTTGTCGCTTCCCTCATATATGCGTCCGTTACCTCAATTATCAGGCTATCATTTAACCAAAAACGAATAACGCCATTGTGTTGGCCAGGTGTATTCAACTTAACAAACATTCTTATATTTTCCCATTGTCCCCTGTTTAGCTGGGTCGGGCTTCCGGTATTCTGGCTATAAGCATCAACTGTTTTATTAAAGCTTCTATCTGCGTTCCATGATAAATTTTCAATGAAATATGTTTCACCTGGCAAAAGTATATTTATTACTAACTGATACCTTCTGCGGCCATTTTCATCTTCGAAATTGAGGATAGCGATTTTGTGAATATCTTCATTTTGCCCAAACATGAAATTGGTATCAAATTTGCTATCAAATTCTAACCATAATTCATCGTCAGCGGGTTCTCCTCCCACTACCAGGTGATCACCAAAATAATAATCTTTATAGTTGTCAGTAGCTTGACCATTGACCATTTGGGCACGAGCCGAAAATGAACCTGAAGACGCATCTTCATTGGTAACAATCAAACTACTATCTGGCCCACCACTCCATTCTGAAAAATTGCCACCTTCAAAGGAACTGCTAAATGGAAGGCGTTCGGCAGCATTACATATGCCGGTGACAGACAGGGCTAGTAGTAAAGACGATAAAATATTTTTATGTTTCATAGCGTTCAGAGCCAGGTAGATGGTTGCAACTAACGATATATGAGAATTCTAAATGTCATTGTGAAGGGAGTCTCATAATCACTATCTTAAGAAAAATTAAATACACATTCCGTATTTAGATACAAGTTCCTTGTTCAGAAATTGCTGTGCAAATCGATCAATAGCTTGATATGCACTTTCTGAGATGTGGCTCCCATCAGCTTCATAGTACCCGTCTTTCCTGCTACCTTCAGAATTCGATAATAACTTCTCCAAATCGACTACAAGAATATTATTCTGGGTTGCATATTCTCGGATCCATTTGTTTATTTTTTGAACATTACTATTAATATAATGTTGGTAGCTTTCTTTACCGCGTAATTTTCCTATCCATGACATAATTCTCCATTTTAAACTCTTTGACTCAGCAATTGTGACTTCTGTTACTAATACAGGTACGATATTATTCGCTTTAGTAGTATCGACCATACTCACTATACGCCTCTTTATATCACCTACTGTTTGGGTAATATTTTCTTTAGAATTGGCATGTAGATCGTTTATGAAACCCCAAATAACAATAGCTTTGGGCTGTGGCTTTATGGCATCCTCATAAAATCTTTGTTCTATTTCAAATGACTGATTACCATCAATACCTTTATTTACTACTTTTAAACAAGATAGTCTATTTATAAGCCAGCCTTTTGCATAAGATGCGCCAATTATAATTATCTTATCTTCGTCTATAGATTCTTTTTCATGATTATCTGCTAAAGCACAATTCATATATAAAACCATAGAACACATCACAAGCAGTCTCGTAATATTTTTATTATAATTTATATTACGAATAAGATTTATGTATTTCATGACATCACCTCAACCTTTGTAACCTTTTATTAACAATCCATCACTACTCTTTTGAGATATAATCTTGGCAGGAACACCACCAATAGTAATACCCGCATTAAAACTTTTGTTAACAACCGCGTTCGCACCTATAACAATATTGTCCCCTAGTATTATTTTTCCAAATAATTTCGCTCCCGGTCCAATATAGCAATTATTACCTATTTCTGGAACTTCAGCAGTTGTTCCTGCCTGGGTCCCGATATTTACACATACGTGTAATCTGCAGTTTGCGCCAACTTTTACCTCTGGGTTAACAACTATTGTTCCACGATGTGCTATAGCCAGACCTGGCCCAAATACATTTGGTGGGATTGTATACCCTAATTTAGACTCAAGAATACGTAGTCGAATCCTTACTATAACTCTCCACATGATATTTCGTTTACAGTTAACTATATATTCATACTTTCTTAATAATCTCTGAAATTTCCATATATCGTCAAAAAGTAATGCTCGTATAGTCTTTTCTCTTTGCAGTGAAATTCTATCGGCTTCTAAATATTGCTGTAAATCATCAAAAGATTTAATCATATTGAATGTTCATTATTTAACATTACGAGGATTTATTAAGCACAGTTTCGGTATATAGATTCTCATAATTCGAAACCATTTTATCCACTGTATACTGCTCCAAGTATCTATCAAACGCTTTTTGCCCTAACTGTTTAGCAAATTTATCATCATTGACAATTTTAGTAATTGCCTGACTTAACTGGATTGAGTCTCCCGGTCTTACGATCAGTCCTGCCGCCCCTTCATTTAAAACGATAGCATTGTCGGCTATATCTGTTACAACAACAGGTAGTTTAGATGCCATTGCTTCTAGCATAACCATAGGTAACCCTTCCCAAAGTGACGGAAGCACAAAAACATCTATTGCCGTCATAATTTCTTTGATGTCTTTTCTCCAGCCAACAAACTTGACAGAATCTGACGATTTCAGCTTATTAGCTTGCACCTTTAGCTGTTCTTCTAAAGTTCCTCCACCTACTATTAAAAATTTAACCCTGTCGTTTTCTTGCTTAACTGCTTCGACACTCTGTAACAAATACTCAACACCTTTTTGACGCGTTAGTACAACAATACATGCGACTACAATATCACTGTCTTCGTAACCAAATTCTTTCCGGTAAGCGTTTCTGGTATCTTGATTATCCAAAAATGGATTATTGGCTACTCCATTAAATATAACGCAGATTTTATCTTCTTTAACATAGAGGTGTTTTATAACAGCATTTTTTTGGCTAATTGATACGGCTACCAGTTTATTTGCTAATCGAGACAATGCCTTTTGTGCGTATAAATATTTCTTGCTAATGTGAGGGTAATTTCCATAATGATAAGTATGAATCCACTTTAGCTTCCTATTAAATATTTTAAGAACCGCAATAACTAGAAAGGCGGGTATACCATGAGTATGAATGATATCAGGTTTATTATTCTTAATAATCTTCTTGATGATAGATAAAGTTTTAAATACGCCAGCTTTTCGTTCTAGTCCAAGAACATCATAGCCCTGCTTTACCAGTTCCTCACCTAAAGCGCCAACGAAATTAATACAACACACAGATATATCATATCGATCAGGATTAGATTGGGTTAAAATGTTGCTGACGACGTTCTCCGCCCCGCCATAGTGCATACCATGAATAACCTGCAGAACTTTGATATTTTCTGTCATAGTACGAATTCCATATCAACTGAATACATCATTTTTAACTTTCGAAACATCTTTATCCCATGGCTTTATAATTTTAGGTTCGTCATCATCAATAACAGTATTTTTCACTATTCTATTCGCGCTCATTGTTAGACCGACCAATAGAAACAGATGTGGATAGTCAATGCCAGTCAAAAACATCGCTCCTACAGCCCAGCTGACGATACTCCAGTTAAGGAATTTTGGCCATAATACGCTTATCACCGTATTATTTCTGCTACGCTCAATTAGCCTTACCGTCGCATTGTTGGTTTTTAAACAACTTATAATAATCAATAAATATATCAATACCCCAGGGAATCCATATTCTGCCAGGACCTTAAAGTACACACTATGCGTAGAAATCCATCTAACTGGATCGGTTGGTTTTCGGTAAAGCCGTCCATATGCCGAATTAAAACTTCCTGCCCCTACACCTAATAAGGGGTGGTCAACTGCCATTTCTGTAGCTGTTTTCCACGCCTTAATACGCCCCATCGCAGAAGTGTCCTCTTCATAATTGGATATAGTTTCCATCCTTGCAAAATAGTTAGAAGGAGCTACAAATACCACAGCC
The DNA here is from genome assembly GCA_026195895.1 of Gammaproteobacteria bacterium. Taxonomy (GTDB): domain Bacteria; phylum Pseudomonadota; class Gammaproteobacteria; order SZUA-229; family SZUA-229; genus JAPHRO01. The sequence continues at coordinate 51,689 of JAPHRO010000052.1, read as the reverse complement.
ATTCCGACCATACAAATAATAACTAAAGCTGTGAATTTTTTATTTGATACATACAAAAAATAATAAATAAATCCTGCCAATAACGCTAAAGACGCCCCTCTTGATTGAGTGCCCACTATGCCCAGCAGTAAGAAAGCCGCGCCACCCAGCGCAATCATTTTGAAAATAAATTTCTTAGTACTAAAAAATAAAAAAAAGGCTATTGGTAAGGTCATATTAAGTGACCAGGCGAAATCATTTCCATCCCCCAGAAAAAAACTACCTTTAAATGATCCTAATCTCTCGTGCCCAAGTTTATTAAAGTTTAACAAAACAAGGAAAACGTGAACCCCTACAAGCATCCATGCAAACGCAAAAATATTCTTTTTGTTTTCTATTAAGTAGAAGGCTATTACTATAAACATAAAATAGCCTATTTGTGTCTTTAACGGAGCGATTGCATAACTCTGTATTAAGCCATGGACCATTGCAAAGGCCGTTAAAAATACAAAGACGATGTAATACTTGGCGACATCAAACTCCAGCACGGGCTTGAAAGAATATATTGATATTAAACGCAAAGAGATCACAAAAGATATCAATAACGGAATAGGTAAAGCATTGTAGATGGGAACAAAATTACCAAGCCCAACATATTCTGCCGCAACGATAAACAAAAACAAGTAAAATGCTAGTGTCATGAAATTTGCAATTTGAAAGAGTTCATTTTCAGATAATTACCATTCTTAGGTTATTGAATTTACAATTATCTGTTTTCATTAAAATTCTTCTGGAACCAGGAATCGGAAGCAGAAAACATAACTTCCTGCCACTCAGGTAATGAAACGATGTGATTTGCTTTTTCTATTGTTACTTCTTCAATCTGATTCTTATACTCGTTTAGTTCATCCTGGTACAAACTTTTGAATTTTTCATCATATTCCCATTTTAATCGATCAGATCCACTAAATATTAAAATCACCCTTTTGCCTTTTTCTAGTATTTTAATAAATGCTGGTGCAAAGAGAGGATTAATATTATCGGGGGGGGGCTTGGTCTCACTAGATTTGATGCTGGATATTTCTGGTTTTTCAGGAGTATTAAAATACTTCGAAAAATTTTTTATAATTATTTTCCAGATAACTCTATAATCGCTTTGAAAAGTCAATAAGCGGAACCATGAATGTACAGATAGTAGCCTTCGTATGTATCCGCTATGAAGACGATCAATTTGTCCATCAGTTAGATATTTTGATGGGTCAATATCAGAACTATCCAATATTACCGGGATTCCTAATGCCAATAATCCTTTGACTCTCGGTTCTGATTGTGCGGTTAGAAGACCGGTGATAGCACCACCACATAACCCAGCTAGAATTATTTTGTCAATTCCACATTCTTTTGACATCCAATCTATAGCACATTTTGTATCATCCACATACCGGCCTAACTGAATACTGCCGTATAGGTCAGCGAGCAACATTTCTTTAATCTCCCCTTCAGCATCGCCAAGGCCGTAAAAATCAAAGCGCAATACTGTAAATCCCTGCTTGACAAAATGACTACTCATTTTATTGTATAAACGATGAGGGGCTACTCTCATTTTTATACCCGGAGATAGTAAAATTATACCCATTGAACGATCTATCTCTGACTCAGGCTTTTCGAGCATGCCGATTAATTGAAAGCCATTTTTATTAGTAAAACATACTGGGGAGATGTCTATCATTGCAATTCTTTCAACCAATCTGTTGTGGCTTTATATAGCTCTGGAGCCTCGTAGTAAAATTTTTTAATTTCTCGCCAGAATGGGTCTTCTACAACACATTTCAGTTCACTATTTGCTCTATAAGCCAAATCTTCAACGTCTTTTTTAATTTTTAGATTTCTATTTATTTGGACGATTAAAATTGATGCTCCGCTATCATAATGCTGTTTATTTAACATTATTTTAGAAATTGAATCGTACTGAGAATAATTCAGATCATATCCTTCTACATTCACTAATTTACCGGATTCCATTGATTCAATTAACTTTTCTCGTGTTTCCCTGATTTCACCATAAACTGCAAGTTGTGTAGTAAGGTGAGACCGAAGGAATTCTTGTATATATCGGTTTCCATCTATTATTGGATCCCAGAGTATTATGGGTCCATTGGCAGATATATAATCATAACGATCAAGCACGATAGAAGCACCTAACCGGTGACCTATTAAACCTATTTCCTGAATTTTAGGAAATGTTGTTTTTATATATATGACGGCATTTTTTATGTCATCAGCATAAGATTCGATCGTACAGTCTGAAAACTCACCTTGGCTATCTCCGTACCCTCTATAATCAAATCTGATACACAGATAGCCCATCTTTGCTAACAGGCGAGCGTAACTTACAAGAACTCTATGAGACCACAACTTTTCTTCTGCGAATGAATGGCAAAATACCATTGCTTTATTGTGAGTTACGGTACTTGAATCATGAACGACACCAAATATATTTAGTCCATCTGATTTAAAAAATACTGGAGTTTCTTTAATCATATTTAACTTCTATCAGAAGGAGACCATATTTCTTGACGGACGCCCATTATATATCGTATCCATGCGACTAATATAGCCACATTGACGCTAACAAAATAACTAGAAAATTTTCCAGGTAAGCTATCTGTTACAGCATTTACACCGATAAGGCCCAATAAAGCAATAAAGTAAAAAATGACCTGTAGCACAAACATCGCGCCAAAAAAATAGGAGCTAGACAGAGAATAGCTGCTTATCAGAAGTATGATTAACATAAACGGTACAAACCAGCGCATTAATTTGTGCGACCATAAAAATAGTGAAAACAATGGGAATTTGAAAGGATTCAGCATATTTGCTTTTATAAATAAAGCAGTCATCCCTCTAATCAAAGTTCTAACTTTCCGGTTAAATTCGCTTTTGGTAGATTTGACTGCTGTCATAAACCCAAAGGCGGGGGGATATGATATAACTCGATATCCTTTTTCAACCGTATTCATAACGGATAAGAAATCGGGAGCTAAACCTTCTTGAAATGGAGATATCAAGGAAGTTTTTTGTGCATAGAATGATCCACTAGCACCAACGATAGATCCCAAATGAGATTCCTGATTTCGTAAAAACAATTCATATTTACCGTAAAGACCTTCACCACTACCGCCTTCGATAATATCTTCCCCAGAAACACATCCAATATTACTATCAGCAAAAGGTTGAATGATTTTCCAAAGCGCCAGCTCATCAAGCATGATTGATGCGTCTGTGAAGACAACTATTTCATCATCAACCTGATCTAGTGCGGTATTTAAAGCTTGAGCTTTCCCTCTTCTTTCGGGCAATTTTAAAAGCTTAATACGTGCATCTGATATATATTTCTCGACTATTTCTATCGTCGTGTCTGTTGAACCATCAGAAACTATTAATATCTTCATATTTCCGGGGTAATAAAGATCAAGGGTGTTTTTCAATTTACCCTCTATAATAGAAGCTTCATTATGTGCCGGAATTATTATTGTTACCGAAGGTGCATCGCTTTCATCAAATAGTAATTCTTTATCTGGAAACAGCAATCGCTTCAACCTGCCGAGAATTAGCAGCAACAAGGGATACCCAAAGTAAGCATAAAATATGCCAGCAAGACTTGCCCAAAATATGGTAATCATATGAAATTTAAAACATTATGATGAATAGTTACGGTTATAATAGCTTTTGTTCTTTTTAGCCGTAAGCGACACATTTCCTGAGGTTCATCCTTATGCCCACGCGCTGTTACACCTTAGAATTGTACTAACATAGAGAATATAGTTCAATGAGGCAATCAATTTAGCTCTGGAATGCTTGAAATCATGTCCCGATTTGCAGCACTATTGTGGTTACTGATTGCCACATGTTTTAAAAGGATTACACCTTGGAGTTACGCATATTCAGGTAGGTGGTCACCAGCAATTATCAGGATTTTAAAGTATGCGAACAACTCGCAATATGGCTACCCAGACACTAGGTAGCAAAGGAAGATATATGAAACTTCGATTTATCTTAAATTGTGTTACATCAGGATTCGCAATGATACTATTAGGCTGCGATCAAACCAAGTCGACTTCCCATATGAACACAACATACAACGTTGAACCGTATATAGAAATAATTCAGCCCAAAAGAATTTATTTTGGTCATATGTCTGTGGGTCAAAATATCATACAAGGAATAGAAGAATTAATGACCTCAGGCAGCAAAAGCCAATTAACACTCATCAACAAAGAAACAGCTGAATCACTACCTGAAAGTTTCTTCCTACATTCAGGCGTTGGGGAAAATACTAAACCCTTATCAAAATGCATAGATTATGAAAACATCATTAATAATGAGCTTAAAGGGAAAATTGATTATGCCCTGCTCAAATTTTGTTACATAGACATTAATAATGATACCGATATAGATAACTTATTTACCAAATATACACAAATAATGGATAGATTAATAAACGCCAACCCTGAAATCACATTTATTCATGTTACTGTCCCTTTGCGCCATTCGGAAAATGGAATAGTTGTTTGGATTCATGAGCTGGTTGGAAGTGTGCTTGGTAAGGAAAATATGAGCAAATTGGCAAACATTAAACGAAATGAATTCAATAATCGCCTTTTGGAAAAATATAAAAATTCACCAATATTTGATCTGGCTGCTAGCGAATCGACTTACCCAGATGGAAAAAAAGAAAGTTTTCAATATAAAAATCATAAAAGTAAGTTTTATAACTTAATTGGAAGTTATACCAACGATGGTGGCCATTTAAACGAAATAGGAAGAAAAAAAGTTGCTAATGATTTTTTAGAATTTCTAGCTAATACAATCAAATCCAGCTAGGAAATCATCTTGCGCCTTGTCCGAACAGGACCACTTGTATGGTTTGAAAAATGATTGTCAGATCTAAGAAAAGGCTATAATTTTTTATATAGTATAAATCGTATTGTAATTTGTTTTTTGTATCACCCGCAGTTTCACCATAGGGATAACAAATTTGAGCCCAGCCTGTTATTCCTGGCTTAACCGTATGGCGAAGTTCATAATGTGGAATAGTTTGTTCAAAACCCAATACAAACTCCGGGCGTTCAGGGCGTGGGCCTACGAAACTCATTTCCCCTTTCAGTACATTAAATAGCTGCGGCAGCTCATCTATACGTGTTTTACGTATGAAAGCACCAATAAAGGTTACCCTGGAGTCATTTTTTTGGGCGAATTGCGCACCATTCTTTTCTGCATCAGTTTTCATGCTTCTAAATTTAAGAACTTTAAATGGTGCATTACACAAGCCAATTCTAACCTGTCGATAAAATATAGGATCACGCCCAAAACTACTTAGCCAAATTGCCGTGGCTGTGAATACTATAACTGGGCTAGCAATTATTAAAATCAATAAGCTAACCAGTATATCAAATACTCTTTTTGCCCCATTAGGGGCAACTGCATTTGAAAAACCTGATGAAAATATCATGACACTGGGTCGAAGTGCTTCAAGCTCAATATGTCCAGTTACGCGTTCTAGAAAATGAATAATGTCATGCACCATCACTCCCTTCATTTTACATTCAAGCAGGCCCGAAATGGGAAAGCCCTGACGTCGATCATCCATGGCCAGAACTATTTCGTCGATATCGTAATCCTGAACCAGTTCCAATAAGGAATTTTTGATGTGCAGAATTTCTGACTTGTTTATTAGTGGTGGGTTCTGGTCAATAGAAACGTAACCAATTATTTCCTGGCCTCTTTTTATAGCTTCAGATTTAAGCTGGTTTATGATTTCTGCTTGTTTGCCTGTTCCAAGCACAACTATTTTCTTTTTGAACAGGGTCCCATCATCAATTCTATCGAAGATAATTCTGCAAATAGCAATACCAAAGAATGAAACGGCTAAGGTTATAGCAAAAACACCTCGTCCCAGGAACAAACTTGGATAAATATAGAATATTAGTGTGCTGGCGAGGAAGCCAAGAAAGAAGGCCAGAAAGGTACGAGTCAATAGTGCAGCAAAATTCTCCACAACGCTACGGGTATGCAGTCCTACCGCTGTCATCGACAGCCCCATTATTACGGTATAAACAAATGCCTTAATGAGAAAAGGTTCAAGTAATAACTTTAATTCTGGATCCTCGCCAAAAAAACGAATTTCTCGAGCTAGATACACCGAGAAAAATAAGATCAATGTCTCGATTAAAACAAGCCAGACAAATGATGTCGTTATGTAGTGATTAAAAATCCTTAACATTTTGGTTTTAGTAATCCATCTAATTCAACAAATAGTTTGTCCAATTTCCAATATGTCTCATCTCGATATTAATTAAGTATGCGAGTGACGTTGGCTAGCAAATAATCCGCGCCCTTGTAGTTATAGTGTTTATTTGAGGGCAATTCAGGGGATTATAAAATATTTTTGCGTCTAGTAAGATGTTTTTTAATTTATTCTTTAAGTCGCAAAACCAAAGAGCCTCACTCGTATGAGTGAGGCTCTATGTATATGGCGCGCCTGGCACGATTCGAACGTGCGACCGCCTGGTTCGTAGCCAGGTACTCTATCCAGCTGAGCTACAGGCGCATATCTGTTGAGGGCGTGAATTATGGGGAATTTGACGGCTTTCGTCAACGTGTAATACAGGGAAATTTCAAGATATTAGAAGAATTTTATTAATATCAGTTAGAAGACATCATGTGGGTTGATTATTACCGAAAGTAAAAAAGCCACCCAATTTGGGTGGCTTTTAGTTTATGGCGGAGAAAGAGGGATTCGAACCCTCGATAGAGTTTCCCCTATACACCCTTAGCAGGGGTGCGCCTTCAGCCACTCGGCCATTTCTCCAAAGAAAACGCCGCGTTTAGGCGGCGCTTTCTGAGGTGCGTAGGATACCTTTGATCTGGCTTTTCGTAAAGCCTGAAAAAGGATTTTAATCTACAGTTCAGGCATCAGTGCCCGTCTGAGATTCCTGCTCACGTTTTATGCGGTCGTAAATTTCTTCACGGTGCACAGAGACTTCTTTTGGTGCATTGATACCAATGCGAACCTGGTTGCCTTTGACACCCAGAACCGTAACAGTAACTTCGTCACCAATCATCAAGGTTTCGCCTACCCGGCGAGTTAGAATTAACATACTTCCTGCTCCTTTATTCAATCACCATAGGCTTCTAGAGTCCTTGTAACCTCTTTTCACCGTACGGCTAGTTTATAACATACTTGTAATAAAGTCATACAGCAGGATGAATATCGGTTATCTGGTCTATAAATTGACGAGATTGCCATCATTTTCCAGGCCAAATGCACTGTGTAAAGTACGCACGCCCAGTTCCAGATATTTTTCGGCTACCACGACCGAAATTTTAATTTCTGAGGTAGAGATCATCAAAATATTGATGCCCTCTTTTGCCAGTGCGGCAAACATGGTGCTTGCAATACCAGCGTGAGAACGCATGCCTACACCCACCAGAGATATTTTTACAATACTGTTATCGCCGCGGACATTTTTAGCTCCCAGGGTTTCTCCAGTTCTGGTTAATAACTCGAGAGCCGTATCGTAATCATTGCGATGTACCGTAAAGGTAAAGTCAGTAGTGCCATCTTCACCGACGTTCTGTACGATCATGTCGACTTCAATATTGGCTTCCGTTACAGATCCTAAAATATCAGATGCGACACCTGGTTTATCGGGTACACCTGAAATGGTTAACTGTGCTTCGTCTTTATTGAATGCGATTCCGGAGATCACAGCCTGTTCCATTTCGTTTTCCTCAGTTGTTATTAAAGTACCTGCCCCCTCACTTTCTTCAAATGACGAAAGTACGCGTAGGGGAACGTTATATTTACCGGCAAATTCGACCGAACGAATTTGCAATACTTTAGAGCCCAGACTGGCCATTTCGAGCATTTCTTCAAACGTAATGCGTTCCAGTCGGCGGGCTTTGGGTTCGATGCGTGGGTCCGTGGTATACACGCCATCTACATCGGTATAAATCTGGCATTCATCAGCTTTTAAAGCTGCTGCCATGGCGACGGCTGTGGTATCGGAGCCACCTCGACCGAGGGTGGTGATATTGCCGCATTCGTCGACTCCCTGAAAACCCGCAACCACGATTACATTGCCCTCTTCCAGGTCTTTTTGCATGTTGCTGCACTGGATATCCATAATGCGCGCTTTACCATGGGCATTGTCAGTGAGCATTTTGATTTGTGTGCCGGTATAGGATTTGGCCGGGATGCCTTTAGCGTGCAATGCCATGCTCAACAGGGCAATGGTAACCTGCTCGCCAGTGGAAACCAGTACATCCATTTCACGCGCTGCAGGGCGTTCGTTGATTTCATTGGCCAGCCCGATCAATTTATTGGTTTCGCCACTCATGGCAGAAACAACCACTACGATCTGGTGGCCGTTTTCACGATTTTTTATGATGCGATCAGCAACTGCCTGAATACGCTCGACAGAGCCGACAGAGGTGCCACCATATTTTTGGACAATTAGAGCCATAATAGTAAGAAAAAAGTGTTGAATTTAAAAACCCGCATCATGGATTTTGACGCGGGTTCGGTTGCGCGAGATTATGTCATAAGCCCCGGCGCAATGCGAGCCTCAGCACTAGCCGAGTTGAGCATTTATCCAGTTTGGAACACTGGCCAGTGCTTTGTCTATGTTGTCTGGCTGGCTGCCACCGGCCATGGCCATATCGGGTCGACCACCACCTTTGCCACCTACCTGGGATGCAACCATATTGACCAGATCCCCGGCTTTCAGCCGCGCTGTCTGGTCTTTGGTCACACCGGCACATAAACTGACTTTGTTGCCCTCAGTAGTTGCCAGCACGATAGCGGCGGAACCGAGTTTATTTTTTAACTGATCCATGGTGTCACGCATGGCTTTGCTATCAACACCATCCAGTTTTACTGCCAGCACTTTAATACCTGCAATCTCTACTGCATCGGCGGTGATATCGCGTCCGGTCTGGGTTGCCAGCCTGGATTTGAGTTGTGACAATTCCCTGTCCTGCGCTTTTAACCTGTCCAGTAGCTGCTGTGCCTTTGATTCCAGTTCATCACGATTGGCTTTAAGAATAGATGATAAGTTATTGATTTGTTTATCCTGTTGCTCTGCCCATTCAACTGCAGCTACGCCGGTAACGGCCTCTATTCGACGCACACCTGATGCGATACCGCTTTCTGAGGTGATTTTGAAATAGCCAATGTCGCCGGTACGGTTAACATGCACACCGCCACATAGTTCGATAGAAAAATCACCCATAGAAACTACGCGTACTTCGTCGCCATATTTTTCCCCGAATAGCGCCATTGCCCCCTTCTCTTTTGCTGCTGTGATAGCCATTTCTTCAGCACTGGTATCAAGATTGCGCCGAATCTGGGCGTTTACTAACTGTTCAATGCGTCGTAATTCTTCAGGTTTTACTGTTTCCACGTGAGAGAAATCGAAACGCAGGCGTTCATTGTTAACCAACGAGCCTTTCTGCTGCACATGCTCACCTAATATTTCGCGTAACGCAGCGTGCATCAGGTGGGTGGCTGAATGGTTGCGAATGGTTGCACTGCGCCGATCTGCATCAATGATAGCCTGTAATTTGTCGCCGGTTTTCAGGCTGCCTTTAGACAGGCTGCCGATATGAATAAAAGCCTGTCCCTGCTTCTGGGTATCCATGACTTCAAATTGAGTGTCATCATTCGATAACAGACCGGTATCCCCGACCTGGCCGCCAGATTCGGCATAGAAAGGCGTGCTTTCAAGAATAACTACGGCTTCATCGCCGGCTGCGATACTGTCGACCGCCTGACCATCTTTGAATATTGAAATTACAGTCGATTCATCCTGCAAATGGTCATAGCCGGTAAAGCTGGTGATGGCATCGGTACTGATGGCCTCGTTGTAATCTAGCCCAAATTTACTGGAGGAACGCGCACGTTCTTTCTGGGCTTGCATTTCACGGTCGTAGCCGGCCTGATCAATGGTCAGCTTACGCTCACGCGCTATATCGGCGGTTAAATCGATGGGGAATCCATAGGTATCATATAGCCTGAATACCACGTCACCAGGAATCTGTGTGCCAGATAGCTCGCTGATACTTTCCTCCAGTATTTTCATGCCGTGATCCAGGGTTTCGGCAAATCGTTCTTCTTCGAGTTTTAAAACCTTTTCAACGTTTTTCTGGGCTGCGCTTAATTCAGGATATGCGTCGCCCATTTCTGCGACTAATGTTGCTACCAGTTGATAGAAAAACAGACCATGCTGGCCCAGTTTATGACCATGACGCAAAGCCCGGCGAATAATACGCCGCAGCACATAGCCTCGGCCCTCATTGGATGGCATCACACCGTCAACCACTAAAAAGGCGCAGGAGCGGATATGATCGGCAATCACTTTAAGCGAGCTGTGGTCTAAATCACTGCTATTGGTTAATTTGGCCGTTGCTTTGATCAGCTTCTGGAACAGGTCGATATCATAGTTACTGTGGCCATTTTGTAGAATAGCCGCCAGACGCTCCAGCCCCATGCCGGTATCGACGGACGGCCTGGGTAACGGATTCAGCTTGCCAGTTTTGTCCCGGTTGTACTGCATGAATACCAGGTTCCAGATTTCGATATAGCGATCGCCATCTTCATCGGGTGATCCTGGTGGGCCGCCGGGTATGTCTTCGCCATGATCATAAAATATTTCAGTACAGGGACCGCAGGGGCCGGTATCGCCCATGGACCAGAAATTGTCTTTCGCACCTATACGGCCGAATCGCTCGGCTGACACACCGATTTCTTTCAGCCAGATATCCGCGGCTTCGTCATCTTCCTCGTAAACGGTAATCCAGAGTTTTCCTTCGGGCAGGCCCAGCTCTGTGGTCAAAAATTCCCAGGCATAATTGATAGCTTCGCGCTTGAAATAATCACCGAAACTAAAATTACCCAGCATCTCAAAAAAGGTATGATGACGTGCTGTGTAGCCCACATTTTCCAGATCATTGTGTTTGCCACCGGCACGCACACAGCGCTGCGAGCTGGTCGCGGTGGTGTAACTGCGTTTGTCCTGGCCCAGAAAAACATCTTTGAACTGAACCATGCCGGCGTTGGTAAACAGCAGGGTTGGGTCATTGCCAGGCACCAGTGAGCTGGAAGCTACGACTTCATGGCCCTTGCTGTGAAAATAATCAAGAAATTTCTGTCTAATTTCGGCTGTCGTTATCATGCTATATTACATTAATAATGTTAGTTAACTAATTGTAATAATTAGTAATAATGTTCTTAGGATATATCCAGTTCGTTTAGTCTGAATACCCAGTCCAGTGGAAATCCACGACTTTGTAAATGCTTCGCTCGCCTGGCTTTTTCTGCATATTCGGCGGCGGGTTGATCGCCGTATTTTTTTAGATACTGCTGCTGCATGATGTTGTGCCATTCCTGATTAGTTCTATCCAGAAACGGCTCATACAGATCAGTTTCAATGCCCCGCTCCTTGAGTTCCTGAGCGATGCGTAACGGCCCATACCCCCTGCGCTTGCGCATATTAATATAACTTTCGGTAAAACGCTCTTCTGACAGTAAATTATTTGCCTGTAATTGTTCGATGATCGAATCAATTTCGGCATCTTCGAAGTTTTTTTGTCTGAGTTTGCGTTTTACCTCGAACACAGAATGTTCTCGCCTGGCCAGCATAGCTACAGCAGTTTCTGAAATTGATCGACTCACCTGAATGTTTTCTCTGCCTGGAAATAAATAAAGCCACGATCAGCGATTACTGACCGTGGCTATGGTCTGGTAATTTAGGACTCTATCAGTTCAGCGAAGTCCTGATTCATATCCAGACCTTCAGCTTCTGCTGTCTTTTCTTTAGTTGAAGTCTTTGCAGGTAACAGGATATCTCTTATCTGGGTTTCGATTTCGTCAGCGATTTCAGGATTTTCCTTCAGATAAGTGCGTACCTTATCTTTGCCCTGGCCAATTTTTTCACCCTTGTATGAATACCAGGCGCCGGCTTTTTCGATGATGTTGTGTGCTACACCCATGTCGATGATTTCACCGTGATGGGAAATACCTTCACCGTAAAGAATTTCGAAGTTAACGGTTTTGAACGGTGGCGCCACTTTATTTTTGACGACTTTAACCTTGGTCTCGTTGCCGATAATTTCATCGCCTCTCTTGATGGCGCCTGTGCGGCGTATATCCAGGCGTACTGAAGAATAGAATTTCAGTGCGTTACCGCCGGTAGTGGTCTCAGGATTACCAAACATAACGCCTATTTTCATACGGATCTGATTGATGAAAATAACCAGGGTATTGGAACGTTTGATATTGGCTGTAAGTTTACGCAAGGCCTGTGACATCAGGCGCGCCTGCAGGCCCATGTGAGAATCACCCATATCACCTTCGATTTCTGCCTTTGGCGTCAGTGCGGCCACGGAGTCAACCACCACTATATCAACTGCGCCAGAACGGACCAGCATGTCGGTGATTTCCAGTGCCTGCTCGCCGGTGTCGGGCTGAGAAACCAGCAATTCATCGACATCCACACCCAGCTTCTCAGCATAAAGCGGATCCAGAGCATGCTCCGCATCAACAAACGCCGCGGTGCCGCCCGCTTTCTGCATTTCAGCTACGGCATGCAAGGTGAGTGTTGTTTTGCCCGAGGATTCAGGGCCGTAGATCTCGACAACACGGCCGCGAGGTAAGCCGCCTATGCCTAAAGCTACGTCCAGACCGATGGAACCGGTAGATACTACCTGGATATCGTTGGCGGCACCGGCATCGCCCATGCGCATGACGGAACCTTTACCAAATTGTTTTTCTATCTGGCCCAGAGCCGCGCTAAGTGCTTTTTTCTTGTTTTCGTCCATTGTTATCCCCTGCTGTATCTATGTTGGTAATTGCCGTAATGAATGTTTACTGGCTGTGTTTGAAAATAGATTAGTGCATATAATTTCATATGTCAATATTATTTATCATGTCGATATATTATATCACCTACTATATTTTATATAGCTGATATGAATATGCTATGCTCATGTCAAAATTACGGATTAGCAGCAAATACGATGGCAAAATTATCTATCGACATAAAATGGGCAACACGTCAGCGATTGGAATTCATTGAAATCATGGCTTACTACACCGGCTCGATCAGCCGCAGTGGCCTGGCCAGAACCTTTGGCATTTCAGATCCAGCCGCGACCAAGGATCTCAAGCTCTACAATGATCTGGCGCCTGGCAATCTGGTTTACGACCCGGGTGTTTTCGGTTTTATTCCGGAAGCTAATTTTACCGAAATGTTTGCCGATCTCAGTCCAGCGACCGTTTTACCCATGATCGCGAATAACCTGATCAGTGTTAAAAACCCATCCGAGGACAAGCAGGTATATGGCATTGCTACGGATAAGCTCCCCCTGCCCAGTCGTTTACCTGCCCAGTCAGTGCTTGCCCAGATAATCCGCGCTATCAAAGCGCATCGACAATTGCGAGTTAACTATCACTCCCTGTCAGATCGGCAAAGCGGTAGCAGTCGCATCATCGAACCCCATGCCATAGTCAATAACGGGTTACGCTGGCATATTCGTGCCTACAGTCACGATACCTACGATTTTCGCGATTTTGTTCTGTCTCGAGTGGTTGAGGGAGAGCTATTGCCGACTAAGGCAGAGTCCAGTCCGAATTACGATGATGACTGGATGGAAATCATCAGTATCCAGTTAAGGCCCCACCCCGGACTCACAGTAAAGCAACGTTTAGCATTGAGTTATGACTACGATATGGTGGGTGATCTGATTGAAATACAGGTCAGGCGGGCAATGGTGGGTTATTTATTACAGCAGATGTCAGTAGACACAACAACAGATCATTCTTTAAACCCTAATGCTTATCAACTGATAGTGGTAAATCGCGATGAAATAGAGCCGTTTGCCGGTTGGGCATTTCTCTAGTTGCTGTAAGCGCCAGAGGCTTATACGTTTTTCGGTTCAACAAGATCATAAGATCGTATCACTTCGTATTTAACGCCATCCACAACTGGTATTGACTCGACCAGTGCAAAGCTGTCAACAGACCAGTCAATGGCGGGAAAGGTTTCAAGTGGGCCAGGATTCAGCGCTTTTCGTTTTAAGGTGATATGCGGAGAAAAAATTCTTCTATCAGCTTTATATCCGCATTGCCTTAATGCAATTTCCAGCTTGTCATGCAGATGTTTTAAGGCTTCCGGTATTTTCTCCACCCCCATCCAGAGCACTTTCGGCTGGTAAAAATATCCATAATGATTTATTTGCAAATGAAATTTTTTAGCCGATACATTTTTTGCCGCATCATCCATACATTTCAGTAATTGTTGCGATACGTTCCCAATAAAATGCAGTGTCATGTGTATGTTGCCTGCTTTCATTAATCGACCCGGTGTCTCAGCCTGCGCTGATTGATTAAATTCCTCCACGATTTTTTGACGTGTAATACCGTCGGGCCACAGGGCGAAAAATAATCGATGATTGTTGCCGTCACTCATGTGTTTTAACCAGTATTTTATTTTGTCTACACAAACTACTCAGCACCAGTTTTCATAATCCGACGATCAATATGAACCCATCTAACAGGTCTGTTCCAGTAATCGTTGCACTCCCAACAAGGCTTCAGATACTGCCTGCCTGCGTACCGCCTCTCTATCACCATCAAATTTGAATTTTACGGCTTCAATCACTTCGCCGGGTTTGGCCCAGGCGATCCAGACAGTGCCAACTGGTTTGTCGTCACTACCGCCACCGGGTCCGGCGACACCACTAATCGAAACACCGATATCAGCATTGCATCGATCCAGTAATCCAAGAGCCATTTCTTTAACCACCGGTTGGCTGACAGCGCCATGATCGAGAAGCGTTTGCGCGCTAACACCAAGAAAGTCCTGTTTTGCCTGATTGCTGTATGTCACCAGACCGCATTCAAACCAGTTGGAGCTGCCATCAAGGTCGGTTATTGATTTAGATACCCAGCCACCTGTACAGGATTCAGCAGTGGCCATTTTTAACTTTTTCTCAACTAGAAACTGCCCCAGTTGTCTGGCCTGAGCGTTCAAATCTACATCGTCATAATTCATTGACTCGTCCTGAAATAAGTTGACGGTTTCACTTAAGCCAGTTGCAGTTCGTAACTGGTTTTTTTGTGCACTTTATCCAGTGTTTTCATGTATAAACTCAGTGCGGTCTTCATCGATTATAAATATCAATCGTTTTTTTACGAGCGTTTTCAGTTGTTCAAATATTTTGCATATAGAAATTTAAAATTTCTGTCTTACATGTCTGGCGCTGCTCGCTTTGATTTGAGCAGATAATACAATTTTCGCACAGGGACTGCGCAGTGTTAGATTGCATTCGGTTCCGAAAAGACCGAATATCAGGTGAAGGTGATTCCCGTTTACAAAAGCTGATCGTAGGAGCAGTGAAATGACGAATTTCAAATCTATTCTTTGCGTAGTGGACATTAGAGATGACTGTATGGCTGCCGTGGAACGCGCTGTCACACTGGCCGAGAATAACCAGGCGAGCCTGACCGTTGTCGACGTGGTTGATCGTATGACTGCCGGTATCGGTATGCCCGTCGGAGGGCCCATTTCCGCCGATCTTCAGTCCGCAATCGAAGCCAGCCACGCGCAGGAACTGGAAACGTTGATCGATCCTTATCGCCAGCAGATCCCGATTAAAACAGAAGTGCGCCACGGCATCCGTTTTCTGGAAGTTATCCGTCAGGTGCTGAGCGACGGGCACGATCTGGTAATCAAGGTTCCCGAGAAGCTGGCATGGCTGGACCGGTTGTTCGGCAGTGATGACATGAATCTGTTGCGCGAGTGCCCGTGTCCGGTCTGGCTGGTAAAACCACAGACGGAAAAGCCCTGTCGGCGCATCCTGGCAGCAGTCGATGTCGACGATGCGTATCCGCCGGCGGAAATGAAATCACGGCAAGCACTCAATCAGCAAATTCTTAAAATGTCTACTTCGCTGGCACTATCCGACTTTGCCGAGCTGCACGTCGTACATGTCTGGCATGCGATCGGCGAAAGCACTATGGGCGGCGCCTTTATGCGTGCGCCGGAAGCAGAAATTGTCGCCTACGTGGAACAGGTAAGGCGCCGGCACGAGACCCGCCTGAATGGGCTCATGCGCGGGATCACTGACACCTTAGACAAAGATGCTGCGGAATATATCAACCCCAGAACACATCTGGTAAAAGGCTGGGCCCGTAAGGAGATCCCCGCACTGGCTAAACAACTTGCGGCTGATGTTATCGTTATGGGGACGGTGGCTCGCACCGGCGTCCCGGGATTCATCATGGGCAACACGGCTGAGACAATCCTGAATCAGATCGATTGTTCAGTGCTCGCCATCAAACCGCCCGGCTTCAAAACGCCTGTTACAGTGGAGGAAAGTGCAGCTATGCAATAAATAAGCATGCACTGAGTCATTAATCCGCCGTGCCTAACTTGAACCAGAGTGCATAAAGTGCTGGCACGAACAACAGGGTGATTACCGTGCCCACCGCGACACCGCCAATGAGCACATAAGCTAACGGCCCCCAGAAACTGTCATGGGTTAGTGGTACAAAAGCGAACACGGCGGCCAGCGCAGTGAGTATTACCGGTCGCGCTCGGCGTACGGCCGCTTCAACTACTGCAGGCCAGGCTTCCATTCCTTCATCAAAATTATCCTGTACCTGCTGGGTGAGAATCATGGTGTTGCGCATCAAAATACCCGCCAGTCCGATAAGGCCCAGCAAGGCGACGAAGCCGAAAGGCTGATTGAATAGCAGCAGTGCGATAACCGCACCAATAAGCCCCAGCGGAGCCGTCGCCACGACCATGAAGGTTCCGGAGAAGGAGCGCATCTGCAACATGATAAAAATAAGCATGAGCGCTATCATCAATGGCTGCAGCTTCTGAATAGACGCATCGGCTTTGCCTGATTGCTCGACTGAACCACCGATGTCAATACGATAGTCGTTGGGCAACTGTTCACGTAACGACGCCAGTTGTTTCCAGATAGCCATGGTCACATCCGGCGCCTGTGCGTCCTGTACGTCGGCATTTACCGCGAGGGAGCGTTCGCGATTGTAGCGCTTGATTACCGGTTCTTCATGGCTCACTTCCAGGCTGCCCAGTTGGGCGAGAGGAATAATATGTCCGTCCTGTGTCTTGATTTCGATATTTTCCGGTGAGGGACTGGTCGCACGCAGGCCACGGGCACGGACTTCGACAGTACGGATATCCTGCCGCACTTCGGTGACAGGCACACCGTCAAGCTGAAACTGTAGCTGTTGTGCAACGTCGCGTGGGGTGAGCCCCATCAGTCGCAGGCGTTCGCTATCCATCGATAGCTGCAGCACCGGGGCGCGTTCGTCCCACTCCAGATGCGCGTCGATGGTGTTCGGGTTGGCCGCCATGGTGGTGCGCACCTGATGTGCGATCTGGCGTAATTTTACCGGGTCGGCGCCGATAACCCGAAAGCTTACCGGCCAGATGACGGGCGGGCCAAAAAGCAGCCGTGTTACCCGCACCCGGGCTTCCGGAAATTCGCCATTATCGATGTGGCGCTGTAATTCGGCCATGATCCTGTTACGCGCCTCTTCATTCTTGCCGATGGCAATGATCTTGGCAAAGGCCGGGTCAGGCTGTTCCGGGTTGGCGGAGATAAAAAAGCGCGGCGCGCCTGCGCCTATGTAGGACGACAGAGTTTTTACCTCTGGCATTTCAGTCAGAATATTTTCAATTTTTCGGGTTGTGGCATCGGTTGTGGCAATCGCACTGCCCTGAGGAAGATAAATGTCGATCAATACCTCGGGGCGGTCGGAACTGGGGAAAAACTGTTTCTGTACCAGCGTCGCCATGCCGACGATGGCAAGCACGAGCAGGCCTACAGTGGCGATGACCACTGTTTTACGGTAGCGTACGCAGGCGGTGATAAGGGAACGTAATTTCTGATAGGCAGGTGTCTGGTACAGGCTATTCGTTGAAGTGGCTGCATGATCATGGGCAAGTGTATGAGCTTTGAAATCAGGCAGCAACTTCACCCCAAGGTAAGGCGTGAAAACCACCGCCACCAGCCAGGAAGTGATCAAAGCATAGGCAAGTACCCAGAAAATGTTGCCTGCGTATTCACCTACACCTGACTGTGCGAAACCAATAGGCACAAAACCCGCTACCGTAACCAGTGTACCGAACAACATCGGCGCGGCGGTGACATTCCAGGCGTGGCTGGCGGCGCGTGCACGATCCCAGCCTTCTTCCATCTTGACGATCATCATTTCGATGGCAATGATGGCGTCGTCTACCAGTAAACCCAGCGCAATAATCAGTGCCCCCAGCGTGATGCGATCCAGGTTTACCCCGGTTATTTTCATTAATAGCAGGGTCAGCCCCAACGTGAGCGGTATCGCGATGCCTACAATCAGACCGGCCCTCAGTCCTATGGCAAGAATGCTCACCAACACAACCACGGCCACGGCGACCAGAAACTTTACCTGAAAAAGATTCACCGCGGCTGTGATGGCATCGGTCTGATTGGTCAGGGGTGATAAATTCATACCCAGGGGCATGCGTTCTTGCTCACTGCTGATAAAAGCGCCCAGTCGCTCACCGAAAGTGAGGCCATTTTCACCTTTTCGCATGACCACGCCGAGCAGTACTGCGTCCTGGCCGTAGGCTCGTATCATATAACTCGGAGGGTCTTCATAACCGCGGCGGATCGTCGCCAGATCAGATAACTGCAGCAGACGATCCCCCACACGGATGGGCACAGCGGCGAGCTGATTCGGGTCGGATAAGTCTGCATCCACACGCAGATAAACCCGGGGACCCGCCAGGTCGATGAAACCTGCGGGTATCAGCTGGTTGTTGTCTTCTATGGCATCAAAGATTACCTGCGGGCTAATACCCAGGTTGGTCAGTCGGGCCACATCAAACTCAATAAAAACACGCTCGCTGCGTTCCCCCAGAATCAGTGCTTTGTGCACACCTTCAAGCTGCTGCAAGCGGTCGCGGATAGCTTCTGTTTCTCGCGTTAGCTCACGCATCGGCAGCCCGGGTGCGGTAACCGCAATGAGTGAGAAATACACATCGGAAAAATCATCGTTGACGATAGGGCCTATGACGCCCCTGGGTAGACGTGGTGCTTCATCCTGCATGCGCTTGCGTACCTGATAGAGCAGATCGGGGATCTTGTCACCGGGGGTGTAATCCTCAAATTCGATCTGCAGATCAGCACGTCCGGGGCGGACAGTGGTTTCAATGCGATACAGGTATTCAACTTCCTGGATACGTTTTTCGAGTCGGTCCACCACCTGGTGCTGCAGTTCTTCCGTGGTTGCGCCGGGCCATATTGCCGATACTACCATCACCCTGACGGTAAAGGCGGGATCCTCTGCCCGCCCGAGAGATGAAAAAGCGTACATGCCTGCCGCCATTGACAGCAGAATAAAAAACAGTGTGACCGCCCGTTCACCTACAGCGATGGCAGAAAGATTAGGGAAGCTCATTAATGCTGTGTCCTTACCGCCATACCCGGAACAAGTAGATGCGTACCCAGTGCAATGATCTGTGTATCCGGCGGCAGCTCAGCCCTGATATGTGCCTGCTCAGCACCGAGCCCGATAATCTGTACAGAGACGGGTTGTGCATGACCATCGACTACGCGCCAGACACGTGGGCCAGAGCCGCGTTCATCCAGTGCGCCCAGCGGGATAACCAGGGTACCTTGTTCAGTATCCTCGCTCGATAGCTGAACCTGTACGATGCTACCCAGTGGTAGGTCGTCCTTAATGCTGGTGATGCGGTAGCGGGCACGCCAGGTACGGCTCATCTGATCAGCGGCCCCGGCGATTTCACGCAGCTCAAGATCGACACTGCTTCCGTCGTTTAGTTTAGCCACACCAGAACGAGGCGGATGACGACTCTCAGGTAAAAATACTTCCACATCCCGTTTGTCATCCTGCGCCAGTACAGCCACTGTTTGACCAACACTGACGACCTGACCGGGTTCGCCACTCACTTCGATCAGTATGCCAGAATGTTTAGCCTGTAACTCGGCATATGAACGGCTAATACGGGCCTGTTGTAAACCGGCCTGTGCTGCATTGTATTGACTGGCAGCTGCACGTTCAGCTAACTCAAAACGCTCAACTTCGAACTCGCTTATCAATTTTTTTTCCAGCAGTTTTTTTTGTCGCTTATATTCACTTCGTGCTGTTGCCAGTGCGGCTTCAGCTGTAGCCAGTTGCGCCCTGGCAACATTGACAGCCTCATTTAGATCACGGGGATCCAGGCTAAACAGCAGTTGCTCGGCCATCACACGCTGTCCGGCGTCAATGTGACGACTGAGAATACGACCCTCGACCTGAAACGCAATCGGTGTTTCGTAGCGCGGCCGGATTGTACCGCTAAGCCTGTGCAGTGCAGTGCCGTCAGTCTGTATGTCGGTGGTTCTGACCAGAGGTGGCTGTTTTTGCACATCGGCGTCAGTATTGTTTTCGGAACAACTGCCAAGCACCAGAGTCATCAGCAGTGAAAGTATGAGTTTGTTTGACATGGAAATGTATTTTTTGAGTGAATATAGTATTATTGAACGCGATCGTACACTAATCTGGTTGAAAAAAAAATGGCAGTCCACGAACGCGCAGGAAGACCGCTTGATCATAACAAGGACAAAGACATTTTTGCCGCGGCACATGAGCTCCTGTTCAGTAAAGGTCCGGCGGGTTTTTCCGTAGAAGCAGTTGCTCGTCTGGCAAAGGTATCCAAGGTAACAATCTATTCCCGTTATGCCAACAGGGAGGCGCTGATTGATGCGGTCATCCGTCAACAAGCTAACCGCATGGTTGAAAGTCTATCTATCGAACCTGCTAATTGTGTGAGTATCCACGGTGCCCTGACTGACTTCGGGGTAAGTCTGTTAACTTTCCTGCTGAGCCAGGAATATCAGAACTTTATGCGCGCTCTTAGCAGCAACCCCGATCTATCAGGTGATGTGATGAAAAATATTTATCGCAGTGGCCCCCAGTGCACTCTGAACAAACTGGCGAGCTGGATGGATAATGCCCAGCAACGTGGATTGCTCAAACTCACTGAGCCAGAAAGAAGTGCCGAGTTACTGCTGGGTATGCTGATGGGGCTAAATATCGTACGCCTGATGTATGGTGAACCTTGCCAGCGTGCTATGCAGAGTATCGAACACCATGTCAATTGGGTTGTTAATGCTTTTCTGACAATGTACGAGGTGGGTTAAGGTATTTATTTAACCCGAGAATGACTCTTGATAAAACCGCGTAATCGTCTCCAGCCGGTTCGCGATCATGGCGCAGCCGGTAATTCGAGCCGTACTCGCAATCCGCCCAGCGGTGATACCTCGAGTGTGACCGAACCGTCGTAAAGCTGTGCCAGATCGCTTACGATGGCCAGCCCCAGACCTGTGCCGGGAACCTGCTCATCCACCCTCACGCCTCGAGCCAGTACGGTCTGGCGCTGCTCCGGCGCAAGCCCCGGACCATCGTCGTCAATCAACAGGGTGAGCCGGTCGTCATCGGACTGGAATGAAATATCGACGCGGCTCGCCGCCCACTTCCAGGCATTGTCCAGCAGGTTACCCAGCATCTCCTGCAGATCCTGTTTTTCGCCGCGAAATATCGCCGTCGCCGTGGCGCCATTGCCAATGGTGGCGGTCACCTTTTTGTCGTGGTACAAACGCTCCATCACGCGAACCAGTGACTCCAGTAGAGGCATAACATCACTGCGCACGCCGGGGACGCTGGCCGCCGCCGCCGCGCGTGCCCGTGCCAGGTGGTAGTCGATCTGGCGGCGCGCCATGGCAACCTGCTCGGTCACCAGTTGCGGCAACTGAGAATCGGGACGTGCAGCGGCGTTACCGAGGATCGTTAACGGGGTCTTGAGTGCGTGCGCCAGATTTCCAGCCTGGGTTCTGGCGTGGCTGACAATACGAGCGTTGTGCGTCAGCACCCCATTGAAGTCATCGACCAGTGGCTGGATCTCCAGCGGAAAGTCGCCGTCAATGCGTTGTGAGCGCCCTTCCCTGACGTAGGTTAGCGCCCTGCGCAGTTGGCCGAGTGGATGCAGGCCGATTAGTACCTGCGCTATTATCGCGACAATTAGCCCGAACGCCAGTATACCCAGCGACCGGATCAGCAGGCCGTTGAATCGTTCAACCGGTTCGGTGACCAGGCTCGCATCTGCCGCCACGATCAGTCGCAACGGCTGCTGCGGTTGTTCGGCTGGATACACCACTCGCTCGACCATCACCACGAGTGAGCCGTCAGGGCCCGCCACCTGGTGCTGGTGAATTTTGCCATCGGCGGGCGTGTCTGCCGGGACTTCAAGCTCACTGTCCCACAGTGAGCGCGAACGCAGCATACCGCGTGCTGCTGTCGCCTGCGCACTGGCCAGCCGATCGATTTGCCAGTACAGCCCGGCATAGGGACGGCTCAGCCTCGGGTCACTCAACGGCGTCGTCAGTGCGACTGCCCCAGCTGGGTCAATGGCAAGGTTGGTGGTGAGCTGTTCGAGATGAAGATCCAGTCCGGCCCTGAACTGCTCCGTCACATGCTGTTGGAACAGACCGGACAGGCTCCAGCTTGCAACGATGATAGTTGCCACCACCCAGACCAGCGTCCCCGCCAGCAGGCGGACTCGCAAGGAGCGCCCTGCAAGAGAAAAAAAATTCATTCGGGACACACCAGCCGATAGCCCAGTCCGCGGGCTGTCTTGATCAGTTCGGGCGGCAGCTTCTTACGCAGGCGGCCGATAAAAACTTCGATGGTATTGGAGTCGCGGTCGAATTCCTGAGCGTAGATATGATCAATAAGATCGGTACGGGAGACAACCTCACCCTTGTGGTGCATCAGGTAGCTAAGCACGCGCAGTTCGTGGCTGGTCAGGGTCAGTGAGCGGCCGTCCAGGCTTACCCTGCCACTGCGCGTGTCCAGCACCACCGGGCCACAGCTAATTTCGGCGCTGGCATGACCCGCTGCGCGGCGAATCAATGCGCGTACCCGTGCCAGCAACTCTTCCATGTGAAACGGTTTGGCCAGGTAATCGTCCGCGCCGGCATCGATACCGTCGACTTTTTCGTGCCAGGCATCGCGTGCGGTGAGGATCAGCACCGGCATGCTGCGGCCGGCAGCGCGCCACTTTTTCAGCACGCTGATGCCATCCATCTGCGGCAGGCCAAGATCGAGCACCACGGCATCAAAAGCTTCGACCGCGCCCAGGTGATGGCCGTCGACACCATTGTGTGCCGACTCGACCACGTAGCCGGCAAGCGAAAACTCCTCTGCCAGCTGGCCGGCGAGGATGGGGTCATCTTCAACAAGCAGAACCCGCATCAGGGTTTCGCTTTCGGCAGCGGACCAGGTGCGATATCGCGTCCCTTGATGCCGATCAGGGTACCGTCGCTGGCGTCGACTTTCATCTTGATCAGGGATCCCCCGCTGCGTAGCAGCTCAATCTCATAGACCCACATGTCGTCATCGTGCTCCAGCTCCACCTCGACGATCTGGCCCGGATAATCACGCTCCAGTTGCCTGAGGATAGTGCGCAGCGGCAGTATCTCGCCCGCCTCCAGCGCCTGTCGGGCGCGATCATGATCGCTGTCATCAGCCAGTAAGGGTGGCGACAACGCCAGTGACAGGAGTGCTGCAGTCAGCAGCAGGAGCGCTCGAAGGTTTGCTCTCATAACGGTTGTCTCCAATAAATTTATCCATGGGGTTTATCACTGGGCAAATGCTTCCGGCGCAGCGGTATGTGAACCACAGTATACCCCCTCGTTTCTGAACGGTAGATGAACAACGCCTTCAGGATTAGTTCAGCCGGGTTGTTGCAAACTGTGTTCACGGTGGTTGCTTTGACCATCCTTATAACTCAACTGGAGATACACATTATGAAAACCTCACACACTATTTTAGCCATTGCCCTGTCCGTCGCCAGCTTTGGCGGTGCCGCCTACGCGGTATCTTCCACAGATAGCGCTATCAGGGCAAGCATGCAGACTGAAACCTGGCTGAAGATTCCTGCGATCTATAACAGGGTCATCGCCGCCGGTTACGGCGACATCAATGAAATCGAACGCGAAGACAGGGGTTATGAAGTTGAAGCCAGAAACGCCAACGGAGACAGGGTCGAACTTTATGTTGATGCGGTGACCGGCGAGATACTCAAATCTCGGGTAAAGGATGACTAGTCGGACAGGCGCTATGGTGAACAGCGGCAAGCAATACCCCTGCCCGCCTCCTGAAGGGGCGGCAGGGTCAGCTGGCTATAGTCGTTGCCGAAGCACGCATCCTCGATAACTGAGAGACATATTATGAAAACTATACTCACCGGTTTTATTGTCATGGTAGCCCTCGCCTGGGGCTGGGAAGTGCTCTCGCCTGAACACGTCTCCGCCGGTTCGCTAGCCTGGGCTATTTACCTGGAGAGTCTTTTCCTTAGTGGCCTGCTGGCGATCTCCCTGATGTCGCTGGCGATGGTGCTGGCCACCCGCCCCGCCTGGCTGGAACGACCGATTGGCGGCATGGACCGTATCTACAGACTGCACAAATGGAGCGGTATTCTGGCGGTCGGGTTTGCCGTATTGCACTGGCTGCTGGAGATGTCGGATGACCTGTTCAAGGCACTGGCAGGGAACGGCAGCCGCACCAAGGCGGATGAACTTTCAGCCTTCGCCGAACCGTTTCGTGACCTTGGCGAGGCCCTGGGTGAGTGGGCCCTGTACGCGCTCATGGCGCTGCTGGCACTGACCCTGTGGAAGCGCTTTTCCTACCGCCTGTGGCGGCCGCTGCATCGGGCGATGCCGGTGCTCTATCTGCTGCTCGTGTTTCATTCGATAGTGCTTGCACCGGCGGGTTACTGGAGCCAGCCCATCGGCTTGCTGATGGCGATATTGTTCGCAGCCGGGAGTGTGGCCAGCGTGCTGTCGCTGACGGGACGCATCGGGCGTGGGCGACAGGTGAGCGGCAGCGTGGTTTCGGTGCACAGGCCAACACCCGATATCATTGAAGTCAGTTGCCGTCTGGATAAACAGTGGCGCGGCCATCGCCCCGGTCAGTTTGCTTTTGTCACTTTCGATGATAGCGAGGGACACCACCCCTTCACCATTGCCAGTGCTGATCATGGCGACAACACCGTTACCTTTGCAATCAAGGCGCTCGGCGATTACACCCGTAGACTGCCTCGGCAGATAACCACAGGTAGTCCGGTTCAGGTCGAGGGGCCCTACGGCCGATTCGAGTTCAGCCGTGCCAACCGGCGTGCGCGGCAGATCTGGATTGCCGGTGGTATCGGCATTACGCCATTCCTCGCCTGGCTGGAGTCGCTGCAGGACGGACAAGCAGATGCCATCTCGGCAGATCTTCACTACTGCATCCGCGACCGCGAAGTTGACCCGTTCGTGCCACGGCTGCAACAGCTGGTCGATGCATTACCGGAAGTCCGCTTGCATCTGCACGACATGGCGAGCGGCGCGCTCACCGCCGAGGCCCTGGTAGCCGGGCAGGATGACACGAAGTCGGCTGAAATATGGTTCTGCGGACCGGTCGGCCTTGCCAGGGCCCTGTACAACGGTCTGCACCAGCTATGGCCAGGCAGGCTGCGTTTTCACCAGGAAGCGTTCGAGATACGTTAAGTAGCGCGATGCAATGCGCTCATTCATTTAAGATAGACAGGAGAAAATTATGCAACATGTCGAGCTGGAAGTGTATCGGGTGTGGGACCGCAGTGTACGCTGGTTCCACTGGATCAATGTACTGTCGGTGCTGGCGCTGCTAGGTACCGGTCTGGTGATCTACAATGGCAAGACCCTGGGTATCGCAGGCGATGCCAAGATTCTGCTGAAGGAACTGCATGTCTGGTCCGGTTACATCTTTGCGCTAAATCTGGGCTGGCGTATTGTGCAGGGGTTCAGCGGCAGCTACTTTGCGCGCTGGCGCGCCATTCTGCCGTTCAGTCGCAACTATCTGACCGAGCTTGGTGCCTACCTGCGTAGCCTGCGCGGCGGTGAACCTCGTCAATATCTGGGGCACAATCCACTGGGTCGGCTGATGGTACTGCTATTGTTCCTGCTGCTGATCACGCAGGCGATCACCGGGCTGGTACTTGCTGGCACCGACCTCTATTACCCGCCGCTGGGTAACTGGATCGCACAGTGGGTAGCACCGGCCGGGGTCGATCCGGCAAGCCTTGTCGCTGGCAACAAGTCGATGGTCGATGCACTTGCGTGGGATGAAATGCGCGCTTTCCGCAAGCCCTTTATCTCACTGCACGTACAGGTTTTCTTTGTGCTGCTCGGTGCCGTGGTGCTGCATGTGGCAGGCGTGGTGATTGCGGAACTCAGGGAACGCTCCGGGTTCATTTCCGCCATGATCACTGGTGACAAAGCGTTAACTAAACCCCCGGTAGATATGCCCGAGTAACTGCACGATTGAAAACTGGCTGTCAGGAAGGGGATGAGTGAATCATCCCCTTTATATCATTGATATAGTCTGGATCGAAAATGAACATCCCCCAGTTTAACGAACACTTTTAATCAGCGACTTTAGTCACTCAGAGGCGTGTCGCAATGGTAGCAAAACGTAAAACCTGGAATACGTATATCAAAAAGCTTAAGCTGGAAGTCCGGCAACAGGTGCCGTGTACTGGAATCCACCTGGTCTCGATCCAGTCGCAACGATGGGCAGACCGCGCATATTTAGTTCTGGCCGTGGGAGGTGCGTGATGGCCTTATGGCAGTTTGGTAATCGAAAAGGTCTCGCTCTCGCTGGTTTACTGGCTGGGCTTGTCCTGCTTGCGCTGTTAATTTATAACCGCGAGGGACCGGCACGCAGTGAGGTGGGTTCCGCCCCCCTGGATCTAAGAGTCATTGAAGTACAATCCATGCCATTTGTGTTGACCGCAAAGGGCTTCGGTATTACTCGCCCGGCACAATCCTGGCAGGCAGTAGCCAACGTGGCCGGACGCGTGGCGCAGCGCCACCCGCAGCTGAACAGCGGTACGCTACTGCCGGCGGGCACGCTACTGTTGTCACTGGATCCGAGTCGTTACCAGCTGGCGATCGCCGCTGCCGCTGCCGAACTCGCATCGTTGACAGCCGAGCGGGAGCAGCTGGCAATGGAAACGCAGAATACCCGACAGTTGTTGCAGCTTGAAAATGAGCGGCTGCAGTTGTCCCAACGTGAGCTCAGCCGCATTGAACGACTGGCCGATACCGATGCGGTGTCACGATCCCGGCTTGATGAGCAGCGCCGCGCAACACTGGCGCAGCGCCAGCTGGTGCAGTCGCTGGATAATCAGTTAGCCCTGCTGCCCTCGAAACAGCAGTATCTGGAGGGGCAAACACAACGCGCCACTACTCAACTGGAACAGGCGCGCGAGGACCTGGAAGATACCCGTTTCATTGCACCCTATGACCTGCGGGTCAGGAATGTGGCGGTGGAAGAACACCAGTACGTCAGCGCCGGTCAGCAGCTGTTTCTGGCCGACAGCATTGAACAGGCTGAAATCGAGGCGCAGGTGCCCCTGCCTATGTTGCGACGCCTGATGGCGGCTGTATCGATACCTGTTTCACCGCAAAAGACGGCGCTGGATCTCGCCCAGCGGCTGGATTTTTCGGCCATTCGCAGCGAGGTGACACTGGCCGGCTTCCCGGAAGTGCGCTGGTCGGCACGGGTCAGCAGGATAGCCAGCGGCCTCGATCCACAAACGCGTAGCGCGCGGGTGGTGGTCACGGTCGACGACCCCTACGACCTTGCACGTTCGCCCGAGCGGCCGGCGCTACAGCGCGATATGTATGTGCAGGTGAGCTTTGCAACGGACAGTCTGCGACCCCTACTGGTGGTGCCGGCAGCGGCCGTGCACCAGGGCGAAGTCTACCTGCTGGGCGCTGATAATCGTCTGCAGCGGCGCGCGGTCACGGTCGCCTTTGAACAGCAGAACCTGGCGGTGATCGCAGCCGGGCTGGTGGCCGGTGATATGTTGATCGTCGATGATCCGATGCCTGCAGTGGCGGGCATGGCGGTCACTCCGCACCGGGACCTGGTGCTGGAGGAACGCCTGCCGCAGTTAGCGCTGGGTCTGACGCAAGGTCAGGCGCTGTGATTCGCTGGTTTGCCGGCCATCCCACGGCAGCTAACCTGTTGCTGATCTTGCTGCTGGCCGTCGGCCTGTTCACCGCACCGGGCCTGAAGCGCGAGACTTTTCCGGATTACCGTCCCGTCGAGGTCAGCATCGAGGTGATCTATCGCGGTGCCAGCGCCGCCGATGTGGAAGATGCCGTGTGCCGCCGCCTGCACGATGCGATCAAGGGCGTAGACTATCTCGACGAGCTGGTGTGTGTGGCCCAGGACAATCTGGCTCGTGCTACAGCGACGATGCTGTCGGGTGGCGACGCCATCCGCTTTTTGAGTGATATAGATACCGAGGTCAACGCCCTTACCGACTTACCGACGCGAGCCGAGTCGCCTGTGGTGCGGGAACTGCACCGAAGCGACCTGGTGGCCGCGGTAGCGGTCACTGGTGACATGTCCGTGAACCAGCTCGAAGACTACGCGCTGTTGCTGGAAGAGCGCATTATGACCTTGCCAGGCGTGGCCAAGGTCACGCTGCGCGGGCTGTCGCAGCGCCAGTGGCAGGTTGAGGTGCCGCGGGCTGCACTGGCCCAGTATGGACTCTCGGCCAGAGACCTGGCGCTGCGGCTGCGGCAACAGAGTATCGATGTGCCGCTGGGTATACTGGAGACCCCGGATCGCGATGTGTTGCTGCGGTTTACTGACCAGCGTCGCAGCCTGAGACAGCTGGCGGATCTGGTCGTAGTGTCGGGTGCGGCCGGCGGTGAGCTTACCTTGGGCGCGATTGCAAGCCTGCGGGAAGTGGGAGAACAACCCGAGGCGCAGGTATTTTTCAACGCTCAACGGGCGCTGGTGCTGGAGGTCAGCAAGACCTTGCGCGACGATGCGCTGGAAGTACTGGATGAACTGACAGCACTGGTGGCTGCCGAGCGCCTTGGCCTCGATGGACGCATACAACTGACGCTGACGCAGAATATGACCAGCATTGTGCGCGATCGGCTGGAGATGCTGGTGGGCAACGGCCTGGCGGGGCTGGCCCTGCTGATAGTGGTGATGGGAATATTTTTCCGGCCACGGCTGGCGTTGTGGGCGGTGCTCGGCCTGCCGGTGGCCTTTATGGGCGCGTTTTTTGTCATGAGCCTGAGTGGACTGTCGCTAAATATGATCACGCTGGTGGCGCTGTTGATGGCCATCGGTATCGTCATGGATGACGCCGTGGTCATTGTTGACAACATCGCGGTGCAGGCACAACAGGGTGCCTCCCCGCTGAAAGCCGTGGTGGATGGCACCCTGCAGGTACTGCCCGGTGTCATGTCCTCTTTTCTCACCACGGTGTGGGTGTTCGCTCCGCTGTCGTTTCTGGCCGGCGAACTGGGCGCCGTACTGGAAGTGTTGCCGGTGGTACTGATCGCGGCATTGTTCGCCAGTCTGATCGAGGCATTCTGGGTTCTGCCACATCATCTCAGGGGTAGCGTACCGTCGATGCAGGCTGCTGAGCAGTCGCGTTTTCGGCAGGCCTTTGACCGACGTTTCGATTTATTCCGTGAACGCGTTGGCTGGCTGGCGGATAAGTCTGTGCAGTGGCGGCATGCGATGCTGGGCGGGGTGCTGCTGGTGTTGCTCGGCACCCTGGGCTTTCTTGCCGGTGGCCATATCAGCACGGAAGCGATGCCAGATCTGGATGGCGACACACTGGAGGCGCGGCTGCTGCTACCACAGGGTACGCCGCTGGCGCGCACGGAACGTGTCGCCGAGCAGGTTGTCGAGGCCATGCGACAGCTCGATGAGAAGCTCACGCCGCAGCAGCCTGATGGCGCCCCGCTGGTTACAGCGATTCAGGTGCGTTTCAATTACAATCCCAGCGCCCAGGAGGCCGGTGCCCATGTGGCCACGGTGATGGTGGATCTATTGAGTGCTGAACGGCGCAGCATCACGCTGGACGAACTGACCGCAGCCTGGCGCAAGCAGATTGGCGATATTCCGGGGCTGGCGAGCCTGATCATTCAGGAGCCGGGTTTTGGGCCCGCTGGCATCCCCGTCGAAGTGCGCCTGCAGGGGGCGGAGCTGGATGATCTCAAGGCAGCAGCGCTGGACGTGGCCGAGCATCTGGCGGGGTATGACGCAGTCTATAACATTATCGATGACCTGCGCCCCGGCAAACCGCAGCGTACTTTTACCCTCAAGGATGGCGCATTCGCGCTGGGATTAACCGCGGAAATGGTGGCGTCCCAGCTGCGTGCGGCCTTCCTCGGGGATATTGCCGATACGCAGCGCATCGGCCGGCGCGATGTGGAAATCATGGTGCGCCAGGATGAGCGCGACAGATCCAGCCTGGACGATCTTGCCGACCAGACCATTACCTTACCCGACGGACAGCAGGTGCTGCTGGATGTTGTGGTCCAAACACAGGATCGGCGCGACTGGGCGATGATCACTCGTCTGGACGGCAGGCGCACGGTCACTGTGCAGGCCAATGTGGATACACGGCAGGCCAGCGCGCAGGCCGTTGTCAGCGCTATGCGCACCGACTGGCTTGCCGGGTTCCAGCAGCGCCATCCGGAAATCGCGGTCAGTTTTGAGGGCCAGGTGGCGCGTTCGGCCGAAACCGGCGGCTCGATAGTGCGCGGCCTGCTAATCGGTATGCTGGGCATTTATATTATTTTGTCTTTCCAGTTTCGCAGCTATGCCGAACCTTTTATCGTCATGCTGGCCATTCCACTGGCCTTTGTCGGTGCGCTGTGGGGGCATGTGCTGCTGGGCTGGTATATTTCCATGCCCTCGTTGATTGGCGCTGCGTCACTGGCGGGTATCGTGGTAAATGACGCCATCCTGCTGATCCAGTTCATCAAGGAACACCGCAGCAAAGGCCTGAGCGCGGTCATCGCGGCGGGACAGGCCAGCCGCGACCGCCTGCGCGCCATAGTTATTACCTCCACCACCACTATCGCCGGGTTGCTGCCACTACTGGCAGAAACCAGTGTCCAGTCGGCTTCGATCAAACCGCTGGTGATTTCGGTGGTATTTGGTTTGCTCACCACCACCGTGCTGGTGCTGGTCATTATCCCCGCCGTTTACGTGTTGTTTGATGATTGGGGCTGGACCCAGGTGGATCTTGCCAAGGAGGAACAATGAATGGGCCGGGTGTTTGCGCCGGCTTAAATCATCACAAAACGAGCTGCCTGTTGATGGGGTCAGGTTTACTTGTCAGAAAGCATCTGCCAGCAAGCGGTGTTACCCATCAAGCTGGTCCTTAAAGTGAGTTGCTGGTACCGAGACTGGTTAAACCCTTATGCTTTTAATCTATGGAACCTCTGACTTTTTCAGAGGTTCCTATGGGTGTCTATGTTTGTTTCGAAGAAAATAAGGAGTGAACGATCGTGAGTAAATTATTACAGGTAGATTTTGATTTCGCAGGTCCATTTGGTGAGGAAATGGCAGACAAACTGACAGGATTAGCTGAGTCAATTAACAATGAGCCGGGTTTCATCTGGAAAATCTGGACGGAAAATCAAAAAGATCAATTAGGCGGAGGTATTTACCTGTTTGAAGATGAGGCATCTGCTAATTCGTACTTAAAAATGCATTCAGCTCGCTTGAAAGAAATGGGAGTTAAGGAGGTTCGAGGACAGATCTTCGATGTGAATATTCCTTTATCTACTATCAATAAAGCTCCTGTCGTCTAATTTCGTGGGCTGGGCCTGCAAACCCAAGGTGGTTTTCTGGCCGGTTATGGCGGTCGTTGAGGCTATAGAAAAACCCCGAGTTGACATGTCATTAACTTGTGAGACCGATATAAGCGGTAAATGTTTTTTAGCCTGAGCACGAAAAGTGTGGAGATAGTTGCATGCATGTTTCAATCATCAACTAACAATTCTCAACGGGTGCTTGCTGAGCGCTTGAAGAAGGTCATTGTCTTTTAAAGACGTATCGCACACTATAGAGACAGTTATTTTTCAACACCTACAACAAGGAGATACAACATGACTATGCCAGAGCAAATGCAAGCGGTTGTTTACGGTGGACCAGGTGTTAAATCATTGGAAAGTGTGGACACGCCAAAAGTTTTGCAGCCAACTGATGCGATTGTAAAAATCGTTAAAACCACGATTTGTGGAACGGACCTGCATATTCTTAAAGGTGATGTCCCGGCAGTAACCTCGGGGCGTATTTTAGGTCACGAGGGGGTCGGTATTGTTGCAGAAGTCGGTAGCGCAGTGAGTCGCTTTAACAAAGGCGACCGCGTGCTGATTTCCTGCGTTACCTCCTGCGGTAAATGTGATTATTGTAAACAGCAGATGTTTGCACATTGTGAGGATGGCGGCTGGATTCTGGGCCACCTGATTGATGGTACCCAGGCGGAATATGTACGCATCCCACATGCTGATAACAGTCTGTATCATGTGCCTGAAGGCGCGGATGAAGAAGCGCTGGTGATGCTCAGTGATATTTTGCCGACGGGTTTTGAAATCGGCGTGCTGTACGGCGCCGTTAAGCCGGGCGATACCGTAGCAATCATCGGCTCAGGCCCCATTGGCATGGCGGCGTTATTAACGGCGCAGTTCTACTCCCCTGCCCGACTGGTGATGGTGGACGTGGATGATTCGCGCCTGGCCATGGCGAAAACATTCGGCGCAACGGATGTGATTAACAGCGCCAACAGTGATGCCGCTGCCGAGTTAATGGCAATGACCAAAGACGGTGTTGATGTCGTGATTGAGGCCGTGGGTATCCCGGAAACCTTCGATATCTGTCAAAACTCAGTACGGCCCGGCGGACATATTGCTAACGTGGGCGTACACGGTACCAGCGTGGATTTACAGCTACAGGAGCTGTGGATTAAGAACATCACCTTAACCACCGGTCTGGTGAATACCAATACCACGCCAATGCTGATGAAAACTCTCGAGTCGGGTAAATTAAAACCGGCAGAGCTGATTACGCATCGCTTCCCATTTAGCGATTTTATGCAGGCCTATGAGGTGTTCGGTAATGCCAGTAAAGAAAAAGCGCTAAAGATTATTGTTGATAACAGTTGAGGTCAGTACCGAATCAGCGTTTATCTGACTTGAATTCAAAGCAGGACTGCCAGGGGTAAAAACCCGAATGGCCTTGACTGGAAACGACGAGCGATATGCCGATTGGCAAGAACATCGGCAGGATCGCGACTCGTGGTCGTTACCTCAAAAAGGTCACCTCTGGAATGTCAGCCTGGGACCGGATATTCCATCCCAGCCCGATCACCCTGACCGATCACAGTGTTTAGCAAGATACCCGCGCATCGGTTCCATTGGTAGATCTTCCAGTCCGGGCCGACTGGTGCTATATGCGGGCTAGAGAAGCCACTCTACCGGCAGCCACCCGACCACTTTCAATGCGATGTTTCGGAACGCGCTCGACCCCGGCTCCTCCGTGGTGACCGTGCCAGCCGCTGGATCGACCCATACAAGCTCGCCATCCCGCGCCTCGACCCGCCAGGCGAGACCACAAAATGCGTCATCAAAGGCCGCATGCAGCCCGTTCGCGAGGGCCTCGCTGTCGATCAGCAGGCCCATCTCGGTGTTGAGCTGCATCGAGCGTGGGTCGAAGTTGAACGAGCCGATGAATATGCGCTCGCCATCGACGGCGAAGGTCTTGGCGTGCAGGCTTGCCCCCGAAGAGCCGAAGATGCCCATGTCATCGGGCGTGTCCGGCGTGGCCGCACGGCGAAGTTCATACAGGGCGACGCCGGATGCGAGCATCGCTTCTCGCCGCCTGGCATAACCCGAATGAACCGGCAGGACGTCCGTAGCCTCCAGTGAGTTGGTCAGCATGCGGACTTCCACGCCCCGGTCTTCCAGCGTGGCGAAGGCTTCGACGCCCGCCCTGCCGGGAACGAAATAAGGTGTAACGCCGTCAAAGCGCCTCTCGATGGTGCCGACCGCGCGGGTCAACTGGCCGGTCAGAAGATCCTCACGTGGAACAGCCCCCTGTCCTTTTACCGGGTCATCACTGACCAGCACTGCGGTGGTCCATTCCAGATCAAGGGTGCCCCTGCACAGCGGCGCGATGATGTCCGAAGCCTCCAGGATCGCCTTGTATTCATAGAACCGGGGATCATCATGCCAGCACATCAACCGGTCGGAAATTGGATCGCCGCCTGTCGCCTTCACGATAGCGCCGGCTGGATGGACCGAGGGACTGGCCCAGTAGCGGTCGAAGTCGGCAGCCACCTCGGGCACGATCTCGCTTACGGCCAGCACGTCAAGATCGACGAACAGCGGTGTAGGGCCGATTCCAAAGTACTCGTCACCGATATTACGCCCGCCGACAATCGTGGCGAGTCCGTCGGCGGTGAAAGACTTGTTATGCATCCGACGGTTGAGCCGGAAGAAGTCAAAGCCGTAGCTGAGCATCTTCAAGCGGCGCAGGTTGAACGGATTGTAGAGCCGAACCTCAGCGTTCTCGTGCGCATCGAGCTGTGCGATTTCCGCATCGAGACCGGAGGTACCGTGATCATCCAGCAGCAGCCGCACACGTACGCCACGATCCGCCGCGCGGCGCAGGGCATCGAGCAGGAGTGAGCCTGTCAGGTCGCCATGCCAGATGTAGTATTGCGCGTCGATGGAGGAGACGGCGGTATCCGCCAGCAGGATACGTGCGGCGAAAGCGTCTGCGCCACTTCCAAGGGGGGTGACACCGGTCAGGCCGGGGCGGTTCCACGCAGCCCGATCGGCCAGCGGTCCGTCTTCCGGAGGTGACAGTGCGGCATCGTCAACCCGACCCTCGACGAGCGGGAGGGAGAAAACGATCCGCGCCAGAACGATTGCGCATGCGGTCACGGTTAACAGAACCGCCAGGACTTCCATAAGCCCTATCATATCGTGCCCTTTTTCAGAGGGGCCAGGCTGGATTCACGGCAAAGATCATACCGAGATATCCGCATGTGCCAGAACCATGATATGGCTGTGAAAAACATGGAGTCCACCTGGTTCGCCTAGCTGCCGCGTCTGCCGTGAAACCATTCCCGCATCGACTGAATGGCATAGTAGAGCGCGGGGATGATAAAAAGGCCGATCAGCGTCGCACCGATCATGCCACCGACGACGGTCACGCCGATGGCATTCTGCGCACCGGCCCCTGCCCCGGTGGAAAGGGTCAGTGGCAAGACGCCGGAGATGAACGAGAGCGCGGTCATCAGAACGGCACGGAACCGCGCCCTGGCCCCGTTCGCAGCCGCCTCGCGCGGTGACTGGCCTTCTTCCGAGCGCTCCCGGGCGAATTCCACCACCAGGATCGCATTTTTTGCCGCAAGACCTATCAACAGCACAAGACCGATCTGGACATACAGGCTTGTTGGCATACCCAGCAGGAACACCGCGAGCAGCGCGCCAAACGCCGCCGTCCCGAGGGACAGGATGATTGCCACCGGCAACATCCAGCTCTCGTAGAGCGCGACGAGGAAGAGGTACGCGAAGAGAAGGGACATGCTGAAAATCACCACTTCACTGCCGCTGGTCTGCGACTCCTGCAAGGTCAGACCGGACCAGGCGACGTCGTAGCCGTCCGGCAGCGTTTCCAGGGCGATGCGCTGGATCGCATCCATCGCGCCCCCGGTACTGAATCCGGGGGCGACCTGGCCGTTGACCTGAGCCGCCTGGTAGAGGTTATAACGCTGGACGATGTAAGGGCCCAGATCGTCCCGTAGGGTGATCACGTTCTCGATCGGGACCATACGGCCCAGTTTGTTGCGCACGCTGAGGGCCAGAATGTCACTGGCCGTGGCGCGATAGGGTGCGTCGGCGGACATCCGAACCTGGAACACTCGCCCACCGAAGTTGAAATCATTGATGTAGCGGGCGCTGAAATGGGCACCAATCGTGTCGTAGATATCGCTGATGCTAAGCCCCAGACGTTCGGCGCGGAGCCGGTCCACCTCAACATAGAGTTGTGGCACGGAGGCCGAGTAGGTCGAGTTCAGCCTGGCGATCGCGGGATCCTGATTGGCAGCGCCGATGAGCGCGGCCAGCGCCGAGGCCATCTCCTGCGGAGATTGTCCCTCAAGCGCCTGCAGCCGCATGTCGAGTCCACCGACGGCGCCGACACCTGGAATTGCCGGCGGTGCGAAGACGCCGATGATCGCGCCGGGAATGGTCGAGAATTGCCTGTTCAGCTGACCGACCAGGGCGCCGACCCGCAACTCGGGCGAGGTCCGCTCTTCCCAGGGGTCGAGCGCAACGACCACCATGCCGCCATTGGGCACCAGCGTGCCCTGCAGGATCGAGAAGCCGGCAACCGAGATTGTCTGGTCTACGCCGTCGGTTGCGTCAAGTGTCGCGGTGATCCGGGCGAGTATTTCTTCGGTCCGTGACAGTGAGGCCGCGTCGGGCAGTTGCACGTTGACGAAGAGCGCGCCCTGATCCTCGTCCGGCAGGAACGTGCCCGGCATTGCGCTAAACAGCCAGAAGGCACCGCTGAAACAGGCGGCGAGTACGGCCAGTGGCACTGGCCAGACCTTGATAATCTCACTGACGCGCCGACTATAGGCGTCGCGCGTCGCTTCGATCACCTGGCCGACATAGTGTAAGAACCCACGCCGCGCGCCGGTATCAGGTTTGCGCATCAGCACCGCAGCCAGCGCCGGGCTCAGCGTCAGTGCCACGATGGACGAAACCACAAGTGCCGACCCCACGGTGACCGCAAACTCGCGGTAAAGCTGACCGTTGATGCCAGGCAGAAAGGCGGTAGGCGTCACCACCGCCAGCAGCACCAGGGTGGTCGAGATAATCGGTGCCGTAATCTGTTCCATCGCGCGCTTTGCGGCGTCGCGGATGTTCAACGCCGGTTCATCCTCCATCACGCGCTGGACATTCTCAACCACCAGGATCGCGTCGTCGACCACCAGACCAATAGCCAGCACCAGGGCAAGCAGGGAGATGATATTGATCGAATAGCCCAGCACCAGCAAAACCGCCAGCGCGCCCAGAAGCGATACCGGGATCGCAACCGCCGTGACAATAGTTGCACGCCAGTCTCGAAGGAACAGGAACACCACCAGCATCACAATGATGAACGCCTCGACCAGAATTTTCACGATCAGTGAGATGCTGGAGCTAACGAACTTTGTCGCGTCATAAATGACTCGATATTCCAGTCCTTCGGGAAAACGCTCAGCCAGGCCATCCAGTGTCGCTAAGACTGCGTCGCGTGTCGCCAGTGCGTTGCCACCGGGTGCCTGGTTAATCTGGATCATGGTAGCTTCAAGCGTGCCGACCCGCGCGGTGGCGTCGTAGCTTTGTGCGCCGAGTTCGATCCGGGCGATATCCGAGAGGCGAATAATCGCACCGTCGGCGCCCTCGCGTATCACGATATTCTCAAAGGCTGTCTGAGTCGATAGCCGACCCTCTCCGATGATGGTGTACTGTAAGGCGACATCCCCGGTGGAGGGAGGTGCACCTACCGTGCCGAGCGAGGCCTGGACGTTTTGCCGCCGAACCGCATTTGACACGTCCGTGGGCGTGATGCCGAGCTTCTCCATCCGCGGCTGTTCGAGCCAGATTCGCATAGCGTATTCCGAGGTGCCGATGGACGACGCCTCGCCCACGCCGTCCAGGCGCACCAGCGGGTCAATCAGCCGGGTGGCAGCGTAGTTCGCGATCTCGAGATCGCTCATGCTACCGTCGGGTGCGACCAGGGCAATGGCGAGCAGAAAATCGGGCGAGCGCGCGCCAACCGTGACCCCCTGCTGCTGCACCTGGGTTGGCAGCTGCGACATAGCAGTTTGCAGGGCATTCTGGACATCCACCTGCGCGAGGTCAGGATCAGTACCGACTGCGAAGGTAATGGTCAGCGAATAAAACCCGGCATTGGAGCTCGTCGACGTCATGTAGAGCATATCGTCGACGCTGTTTACCGCCGCTTCGATCGGTGAGGCCACCACCTCGGCGATAGTGGTCGCATCGGCGCCAGGATAGGCGGCCCTGACGCTTATCGTCGGTGGTGTGATGTTCGGATATTGCTGGATCGGCAGGAGCTGCAGTGCGATTGCGCCAACGATCGAGATCAACAGGGAAATGACGATGGCGAAACGGACCCGATCGATAAAAAAGCGCGACATCAGTCACCCTTCCGCACAGCGGTGCTCGGCGTGACGGTTACGCCGTCGACAAGACGCTGGAGCCCCTGAACGACGACAACCTCACCCGCCTGCAGACCGCCCGTGACAGCCCAACCGCCCTGCACCAGCGAGTCGACCTCGATCCGGCGCTGCGCCACGGTGTTGTTCTCGCTGAGGACATAGACATAGCGGCCATCGCGGTCCTGCAGCACCGCCGTTTGCGGCACGATGGGGAGAACCGGCGGGTCAGCCAGCCCGACGACAACCTCGACGAACTGGCCGGGGATCAGCAAACGCTCGGGATTCTCAACAATCAGCCGCACCGGGACGGTGGCAGTGACCGGATCCGCCTCGTTGGCGATGAATTCGATGCGCGCAGGTTCGTAGTAGCTTTGGCCATTGGCGAGCTCCAGCCGGAAGGCCACGTCCGGTGGCTTGATACCCGCGTTCTTGCGACGGATATCGAGCAGGACACGGTCGGAAATCGAGAATACGATCCGCACCGGATCGGTATTGACCAGTCGGGCCAGCGGGCCCGAGGTCGGCCCAACCAGCGCGCCCCGCGAAAAAAGTTCACGCCCTGTTTCACCTGCGAAAGGCGCTACAATCTCGACATAACCGAGCTCGATCTGTGCCTGCTTGAGATTGGCCCTGGCGATCTCCACGCCAGCCCTGGCCACTGCCTGTGCCGCGACCGCAGCTTCCAGGGCAGCCTGCGAGGCAACACTGCTTTTGCGCAAGGTCTGCTGGCGAGCCAGCTCCTGGTCGGCGTTCAGAAGCTGGGCTTTGGCCTGCGCCAGCTGCGCCTTCGCGCCTGCGACCGCAGCCGCATACGGCGCGGGCTCAATTCTGAACAGCACATCACCCTCAGCAACCCGATCGCCTGCCCTGAACGCAATCTCGTCAATGAAGCCCTGCACACGCGCGACGATATCAACTTCCTGGATCGCTTCAACGGTTCCGCTGAAGCGGCTCAGATCGGTGACGGGTTGTGCCGAAACCTCAGCTACTACGACCGCCGGCGGCGGGAACTGGGCTTGCGCAGAAACGTTCGCGGCAGACGTTAGAAACATTACTGCGAACGTGAGCATGGCGGGTATGTAAAAAGATGTCATAGGTCGAACCTTGTGAAGAATTAATTGGGCAATATCCCGATGAGTTAAGCCCTTTTCACTTCGTCTTCCTGAACACATCGAGCGCGACATCGTAGCTCGGGTCGGGGCGCTTGAACAGGTATTCGCCGTGACGGATCGATGCCAGCACATCGGCGCGCTGACGCACGGCTTCGAAAGGCGAACGGGCGTCCAGCACCAGGAAATTGGCCGGCTTGCCCGCTTCGATACCGTACTGATCCTCCACGTTCAAAGTCCTGGCACCGTTGTAGGTGATCAGGTCCAGGCACCGGTCCAGCTCGTCGAACGACATGGTCTGCGCCAGGTGAATGCCGTTATCCAGAATGTTCATCAGGTTGCCGTTGCCGGCCGGATACCAGGGGTCGTTGATCGAGTCCTGGCCGAAGCACACATTGATATCGCTCTCCCAGAACTCCTTCACCCGGGTCAGGCCACGGCGCTTGGGATAGGTGTCCTGCCGACCCTGCAAATAGGCATTCTCGGTTGGCAGTGAGATGAAGTTCAGCCCCGACTTCTTAAACAAACCCATCATGCGGAAGGCGTAGGCATTGTCCGCCGAGCCAAACGAGCAGGTGTGGCTGGCGGCGGTGCGGGTGCCGATGCCTTCGGCCATCACCAGGGCGTTGAGCAGTTCGACGAAGCGGCTCATCACGTCGTCGGTCTCGTCGCAATGCACGTCGATCAGTTTGTCGTACTTCACGGCCAGTTCAACGGTGCGGTGGATGGACTTCTCGCCGATCTCGCGCGCCCATTCGAAATGAGGGATGCTGCCGACACAGTCCGCGCCCATCTTCAGCGCCTCCTCGATCATCTCATCACCCCCTTTGTAGGCGTACATGCCTTCCTGCGGGAAGGCGACGATCTGAATGGTGACGTTGTCCTTGAGCTGTTCGCGGATTTCCAGCATCGCTTTCAGCCCGGTCAGTGTGGGATCATCCACATCAATGTGGGTGCGGATGAACTGGACGCCTCTGGAAACCTCTTCCTCGATGCCCTTCAGCGCACGCTCCCTGGCGTCCTCAAGTGTCTGAGTTTTCTTCACATCGTGCCAGCGGGCGATACCTTCGAACAGCGTACCGCTGGTATTCGTGGCGCCCTCGCTGCGGCCCGTGTAGACGTAATCCAGGTGCAGGTGGGCATCCACGTAGGGCGGAACCACCAGACGACCCTGTAGGTCGATTTTCTCGTCTGCCCCGGGCAGATCCTTGCCGATCTGTTTGATGACGCCTTTATCGTCGACCAGGATCTCGCTGGCTGCATCGTGCTGCCGGTAGATCAGCGCATTGGTGAACTTTTTCATGGTGTTCTCCTTCATGGGTTGGTGGACGCATCTGTGGAAGAGCGCAGGGTGCGTTTGGAGAGGAATGCAATGATGATAGCCACAATAAAGCAGACCAGCGACATGACGACGATGAGCTCGATACCGGCTGTCGGGAAATTAATCAGCAATAGTCCGCCGACCCAGGTGGCGATCATGATCGAAAAATTGAAGACGCTGGACTGTACTGAAGTCGCGATATCTCTGGCTTTGTCAACCTGCCTGGTCACTGCGGTCTGGTACATGGTCACCAGCGGACCAAAGGCCAGGCCCCAGAGAAAAAACGCCACATGCGAGACGACAGTGGTGCCTTTGAAAGTGAGGAACATGGCCATGGAAATAGCGCCTACGCCGAGCATGAGTACGATCAGGGGGCGCAAGTATGCGTCGATGTATTTCGCAGACGCAACCACTGAAATCACCGAGCCAATGCCGAAGATCAGCAGCGCCAGGCCGATGCCGCCCACGAAGTCGATCAGTTCTACCAGTAAGGTAATGTAGGTGTAAATGCCGTAGTGGGCCGCGACCGACAGAAAAGTCAGCAGCAAAACGATCAGCATTGAGGGCATTTTCAGAATCGTCAGGGGCGAATTCTTCCTGCTGAGTTTCTCACCTTTCACTGCAGGCAAATAGAAATACGACAGCACGGCAATGACCAGGACAATCGCGCTCAGAACCAGAAAAACACTGCGCCAGCCGAAAGTAAGCCCGATTGTCGTCATTACCGGCAGGCCGATGCTGATGCCCAGGGTGTTGCCCGACATGATGACCGTGATCGCCTTGCCGTGCATATTTTCGGGCACCAGCCGCGTGCCGTAGGCCGCGATCATGGGCCACATCACGCCCGCGCAAATACCACCGACGACACGGGCGGCCATGATAACTTCATAGGATGACGAGAGGCCGACGACAATATTGGAGGCAGCGAAGCCGATCAGGAGGACTATGAGCAGCGTCTTGCGATTGAATGCCAGGGTGGCACTGACCATCGGGATGGCGCCAATAGCGGAAGCCAGTGCATAAACGCCGACCAGAAAACCGACATCGCTTTCCTCAACCCCCAGCCCCTCGGTCATCTGCGGCAAAATGCCCGAAGGCACCAGCTCGGACAGGATACCCACAAAAGTGACACTGGCCATCAGGCCCAGGACAAACCATGAAAAGGTCTGTTTTTCATCGGGTGTGGAAATGGTGGACATCTGGTTCTCCCTCGCTGCGATTTGTTCTGCCTGTAGCCCTGTTGGAGCAAGGGCGCATTACTTC
Source organism: Gammaproteobacteria bacterium (assembly GCA_026195895.1). GTDB lineage: Bacteria > Pseudomonadota > Gammaproteobacteria > SZUA-229 > SZUA-229 > JAPHRO01. The sequence goes on along the minus strand of JAPHRO010000052.1, from coordinate 9,771 downwards.
AACGTCTGTGGTGGTCAGCGGAACGCTGGCGTCTCACGGCATGACATCGCCGCTGTTCGGGCCGAGGGTCTGGCCCACGAAAAGATTACCGCCGGGCTCACTCGCCAGCAGCAGCGCGCTCGGCGCGACTTCTTCCACCACGCCAAACCGGCCGAGCGGGAGTTCGCGCCTCTTGGCCTGCTTCCATTCTTCAGTGACGCCGGCCACCATCGCTGTCTCGACCGGGCCCGGCGCGATCGCGTTGACGAGGACATTGTGTTCGGCGACCTCAAGCGCGAGCGATTTGGTGAAGCCGATCACACCGGCCTTTGCCGCGACGTAGTGCGACATCGAGGGCGCGCCTTTGATGCCCAGTTGCGAAGCAATGTTGATGATTCTCCCCCAGCGCTGCTCAATCATTCCTGCAACGACATGGCGGCAGACGTAAAACACACCAGTTAAATCCACCGCCAATGTCTGATTCCACATCTCCGGCGTCATCTCGGCGACCGATGCTTCACTCAGGATGCCAGCACTGTTGACCAGAATATCGATCCGGCCACCCAGCAGCTGGCGAGCTTCAGCGACTCCGCCTGCCACTGAGTTGTCATCGCTAACATCAAACGAGACGCTGCGGTGACGGCCTGCAACGGATCGTCGGCCGGCCACCACCACATTTGCGCCTGCCTCAGTAAACAGGTCCGCGATTGCAGCGCCTATCCCGCCAGTGCCGCCTGCGATAAGAGCCGTGCGTCCATCTAGTCGAATCATGGTAGTCCTCTCCATCTTGACTTCAATTCTGGCTCTCACGTCATCAGCCGCATCAGATCAGACCTTCGCAAGCAGTGTGGCGTTTGGCCCAGTCAACCCAAAATCTCATACTACAAGACATTTATCAACTTCTCTTTGCGCTGGCCTGCATAGAGATCGTTTGTTGTTGCGACTTAACGTTCCGGTACGCGAAGCATGCCCTGGAAGTTGATCTATGGTTCGAACCGGCTTGGGGCGAAGCCTCACCCAGGCGCTATGCGGATGGCGTGTGATACTCTCCTGACTGAGGACGACTGGGGACAATCTGCTACCTCTTTGGAAATCTCCCAACTCTGAAAAACCCTGGAGGATTATATGTCGAATTTCACTGTCGGATACTTCGTGGGCAGCCTGGCAAAAGAGTCAATCAATCGAACCACCCAGTTGCCCGATATGTGGCCATGGTTATGAGCCATGCTTAAGATACACTATATCCGGCAGTTCGATTTACGGGTTTATTTCCAGGCGACCCGCCCGAGTTAGTGGGCAGAACGCTACAACCACAATTCAGATTTTCAGTGAAATTTGTGGGACAGCAATGAATCCCACATATTCATATAAGTTGTCCATATCAGCACGGATAGAGACGAGACAAACCACTTGAGGCCATACATTGATATCTAAATTACCCCAATGGATTGAATACGGCGCATTTATCCTGGCCTTCGTTGCCGGATGTATCAATGCGATTGGGCTATTGGGTTTTGAGTATCAGGCGATATCGCATGTGTCTGGCACTGCGACGTTGTTAGGCGCCACGATATTTAACAACTCTTTACAAAATATCTTCCACTTAATGGGTATTTTAGCGGCATTTTTTATTGGGGCCTCAATATCCGGCTTTTTACTGCCCGGAAGGGCATTAAAACTCGGTCGACATTACGACACCGCACTAGTGATTGAGGCTCTGCTAATCTTTGTTGCTTTTTTTCTGTTGTCCAAAGGATCTTATTATGGCCACTTCGCGGCATCGGCAGCCTGCGGTATTCAAAATGCATTGGCCACGACTTACAGTGGCGCCATTATACGCACAACCCATTTAACCGGCATATTTACTGATTTGGGGATTATGACTGGCTCAGTGCTAAGGGGGAAGGCGTTTGATAAACGAAAAGCTGTTCTGTTTCTGCTGATCATCGCAGGCTTTATTTCAGGCGGCATATTTGGCGTTTTTTTGTTTGATATCATTGTATTTAAAGCGCTGTTGGTTCCCGCTTTTATTTGTTTAATACTGGCATTGAGCTACCGTCTCTATCAAAAAAGCCAATGCGGTTCGGTTCTCGTTCAACGGCGCAAAAATGAGAAGTGCAAATGAAAGCGATCCAGATTCACAAATCGGGTGGCCCGGAGGTCATGCAGTATGCGTTGGCGAATGCCGCGAAAACACATCAGGATCTGAAAGGATGAACAGCAACCGGCTCATCAACTTTATTGCCCTAGCGAGAAGTAAGTCAACAATCGCCCGAAAGAAAGCCGAGAACGTCCCCTGTGATCCTGACCACCGCATTGGCCAGCTTGCGGCTGATGGAGTCCTTCCCGATGCTGCCGATCTGGTATCCGACTTTGTACGTCTTCATCATCTGCTGCCTGGTTTTCGGAATGGCTTCTATCAATGAATGAAATCAAGGTGATGCTCGGGCCCGACCCAGTTGCCACCGCCTATGCTTCGGGCAAGGTGACCGGAGAGACGAATCCAGGCGGCTTGACCGCCAGCACGGAACATTGCAGCTGCTCCAGGATCGCCTCCGCGGTATTACCAATAAGCCATCCGGCAATACCCGTTCGGGCGACCGTTCCCATGACCACCAGGTCGGCATGGATCTGCTTCGCTAGTTCCGGTATGACCGTTGCGGCCGCGCCCTGATGTAGATGAGACCTGGGAGCCAGGTAATCATAGGCTTTCTCGCCGATCCGGGCCTTGAACTGCGTGCGCAGATCCGCCAGGGCCGCCTCGTGTCTGGCACGAATACCTTTCAGATAAGCCATGCTGGTCTGCTCCGGGTTGTCGCTCCACAAGCGGATTGGTAGTTCGCCCGGGGCATCCCATACGTGCACCAGATGCATTGCGGCATGGTCGGATAAGGCCAGAGAGCTGGACTGGTCCAGAATCTTCCAGTTGAGATCCCGGTCCACGGTATCTGGAATATCCAGCTCAAAATCGACCGCAGCGAGTATGTTCTCGTATTTCGACTTCTCCCCTGCCCGCGTCAGCCATAGCGGACAGGGACAGTTACGCAACAGTTGCATATCATCACTGCCGAACAGGCGCTCTATAAAACCAGGATTTTCAACCGGCTTGATCAGCAGGTCGTATTTGTTTCGCAGAATAGCCCGAATAACTTGAATGAAACGCTTGCCCACCAACACATCCGTCTGGATACTGAGCCGTTTTCGATAGGGCTCGATCAGAGTGTTCAGCTCTTTAAGGCGACTATCCACCACGGTCGTTTGCAGTTGTTCCGATATGGGCCCGCCGGGGGGAATACCGATTCCCGCCGTGATCACCGGAACGACATCGATCACCGTCAGCTTCGCCTGATTGTTTTCCGCCATCGTGACGGCCCGCTCGAGCGACGATGCCTGGTCGGGCCCCGCTTCGGACAGGTAAAGAATGTTGCTGAGTAAATTCATTCTGATTATCACCCTTACTGGAGAGCCAGTATTACATCCTGCCATGCATTCAGCCCGGCCAACACTGCATGCCTGTGATTTATTGCCTGGGGTTCATTGCCTGGGATTCATTCGTATCCTTTTCCAGAACCGGGCCGTAGCCCCAGTCTCTCACACCCTGAACCATCTGATCAATTTCATCAGCAGGTACGTTAAGCATCTGCAAGGCACTGGCGCCAAGACGCAGGCTGGACTCGATCGCTTCCGGGTATGCGTGCAGCGCACCGGCATCAAGCAGACGCGTGCTGGACTCGAGATCCCGTGCACGTGCAATCACCGGCACCTGTGGGCAGGCTCTACGCAGATACGAGAGCGTACTCAATGCGATCTCGGCGCTGTCAACCGCGATTACCAGCAGGGATGCCCGTTCCACATGAATCGCGGCCAGCAACCCCGGATCCGTGATGTCGCCGAAAAATACCTGATGCCCGTCCACGCGCCCCTGAGCCACCCGCCGGGGATCGGTATCAACAGCGACGAAGGGAATCCCGCGTGAGTGCAACAGCACCGCTATGGTATGGCCCACGCGTCCATAGCCGGCGATCACCACCTGTTGTTCAGGGCTGTCCTTCAATCCGTCAGAGGATTGAGCCTCGGCTTCGCTTTGTTTCACCAGACGCTTCACGATGGGACCGTTGAAGCGAATCAGCACGGCGCCCGCGACCATGGACAGTAGTACAGAGGTTATTGCGACCTGGCCGAGCTGTATGTCCAGCACCCGGGAATCAAGCGCGATGGCAATAAGGGCCAGCCCGAACTCACCCCCCACACTCAGCATCAGGCCGGTACGCCATGCCACCTGCTTATCGGCTGTGACCCGGTGCACCATCAGCGCCACTATGAGGATTTTACTAACCAGTATGAGTAACGCCCCCAGCACAGCCCACTCCCAGATGGGAAGAATCGAGGCCGGGTCGAAACGCATGCCGATACCTATAAAGAACAGCCCCAGCAAGACATCGCGAAAAGGGCTTACACTGGACTCAACCTGATGGCGGAACTCGGTCTCCCCCAGCATCATGCCGGCGAGAAAACCGCCAAACGCCAACGACAGGCCCAGGCTATGGGTGGTCCAGGCAGAAAACAACGCCACCAGCAGAATCGCCAGGGTGAATGTCTCCAGCGATCTGCGCCTGGAAACCAGATGAAATAATGGACCGAGCAACCAGCGCCCTGCGAAAAATACCAGCACAAAAGCAAAAACGGCTTTCGCCAGGGCCCATGCGAGCGTAGCCGTCAACACATCCGCCGCCACCGACATACCCAGCACCGGAATAATTACCAGAAACGGCACTGCCGTGACATCCTGAAAAACCGACATGGCCAGCCCGAGCCGACCATGTCGGCTGTTTTCTTCGCCCTGCTCGGTTAACAGACTGGCTATGATGGTTGTGGACGACTGCGCGAAAACCGCCCCGAACACAAACGCCGCCGCCACCGGTAGCCCCGCCAGCCACACCACGATGCCGACCACAAGCGTTGTGAGCGCGACCTGCCCGGTGCCCAGACCAAGAATCTGATTGCGCAGTGCATTTAACTCAGGGATGGAGTAGTTGAGTCCAATGGTAAATAACAGAAAGACAACGCCGAACTCTGCCAGTGCATGCAACTCGGGCATGGAGACCACCGGCCCCATGGTATAAGGGCCAAGCACCACGCCCACCAGCAAATAACCCAGGCTGGTTGGAATATGCAGGCGCTGGAACGTCACCACGATGGCGATGGCAACAGCCAGAAGAAGAAGAATTTGTGCCAGGTGTTCCATTATGATTTTGTTCCGCTGTGATAACTGCCACCCATGCCGCCGCTCTGGTCAAGGAAGTCGTGATCACGGAGCGTGATCGTTCATCATTCAATCACCATTCACCCTCCATTTCAATGGCCGTAAACGGTAACAAGGGATCAGCAAAAATTCGCAGCGATCAGGGTGAAAAGACAAGTGACTGGTTGTGCAATAGCTGTGGACTTCAGCGAAGATGGCTTATATTCTTCCTCTACTTTTATTACTTCTCCTGTCAGGTTTTATTGCTTGTCAGGGACAACCAAGAACAGAAAATATGCCTGACGAAACATCAGAAAACAATCCGCTTTTATGCGACCCAGAAACAGGAATGTGTGAAATTCCGGGCAATGAAGCAAACGATTCAAACCTGAATACTGTTTGCTCAAATGAAAAGCAAATAAGCGTTGTTTACTTCACCGATCCTATATGTTCGTCCTGTTGGGGCATAGAACCGCAACTGAGAAAACTGAAACTGGAATATGGCAAACATATCGATATTGTGTACCGAATGGGTGGCCTGCTTCCTGACTGGAACTATAATAGTGGCGGTATCAGCAAGCCATCTGATGTAGCTCTCCATTGGGATGAAGTGAGCATGCATTACGATATGCCCATAGATGGTGATATCTGGCTGGAAGACCCGCTAAACTCTTCCTATCCCCCATCCATAGCATTTAAAGCCGCTCAAATGCAGGACAATGAAAAAGCCATGCTATTTCTTCGGGAAATCAGAGAAATGGTTTTTCTACAAAAGAAAAATATTACAAAGTGGGAGCATTTAGAGCTTGCTGCTAAAAAAGCAGGATTGAATATTGAGCAGTTCAAAACAGATTATGAGGATAAAGCAAAAATATTGTTTAATGAAGATTTGAAATTGGCAAAAGAACTGGGCGTAAGCGGATTTCCAACCCTGTTCTTTATAGATAATTCAGGCAATAAAGAAATAGTTCACGGCGCAAAACCATATGCTTTTTACGAAACAGCCATTCTAAAACTTAATCCTGATGTGACGAAAAGTGAATACAGTAAAAATTGGGAAGCACTCTTCTCAAAATATCATTCACTCACAGCAAAAGAGTTTTCTGAACTTTCGGGAACCCAAAAAAACGAAAGTGAAAATTTACTGAATGAACTTTCTAACAATGGAACACTGGAAAAATTGACAACAAAAAACGGAGCCCTCTGGAAACAAAAAAGCCTGTAAATAATTCTGTGTAGCTGTCCATCCATCAGGACTGATCGCCGACGTGGTCACCGAACTCGATCATTAAAAAGGGGTTGCTGACACCCACATAACTGCTAGTCTGATTGATTAAGCAGCTGCGTAAATATTCACCCGAGTACAACACATCTTACCGATCATTGATTTGAAACAGGAAGGTTCACAGCGCCCCTTTAGTATCGGGTGTTTAATGACACGGACTTTAAGCGCAGGGCATTAGTAATAACAGACACCGAACTTAAACTCATGGCAGCGGCGGCAATCATGGGTGACAGTAGCAGGCCAAAGAACGGGAATAGAATCCCGGCAGCCACTGGCACACCGACACTGTTATAGACCAATGCGAAAAACAGATTTTGTTTAATATTCCGCATTACCGCCTCGCTTAGCAGGCGGGCTTTGACAATGCCTTTTAAATCACCTTTCACCAGGGTGATCTCGGCACTTTCAATAGCAACATCGGTGCCGGTACCCATGGCGATACCGACATCACTTTTGGCCAGAGCCGGGGCATCGTTAATGCCATCACCGGCCATCGCCACGCAATGACCCTGTTGCTGTAGCTGTTCTACAAATTGCATTTTATCCTGGGGTAGCATGGCGGCTTTAAAAGCGGACAAATTCAGAGCTGTGGCTACTGTACGCGCAGTGGCCTCATTATCACCGGTAAGCATAACCACGTTCACACCGTCATCCTGCAGGATTTTCACCGCTTCAGCCGCAGTGTCTTTAATGCGATCACCAATCACCACAAAACCAGCCACCTGATTGTTCACCGCCAGGTAAGACACGGTTTTACCCTGTTGCTGGTAGGCTCTGGCCTGGTCGATAACTTTTTCAGCTAACACAGCTTCTACCCTGGCCATCAATTTATCATTGCCCAGAGCCAGAGCCTGTTGCTTAAGCTTGCCAACCACGCCCTGGCCGGTCACCGAATCGAAGCTATCGGCTGCTGATAATTCAATGTCTTTTTGTCTGGCATAGGTCACCGTCGCTGTGGCCAGAGGATGTTCACTTTGCTGGTTTAACGACGCCACCAGAGCAGTGATTTCATCAGCAGAGAATTGATCGGATACGCTCTCAATGGTTTCAACCGTGGGTTTTCCTTCGGTTAAGGTGCCGGTTTTATCAACAATGAGGGTATCCACCTGACTCATTAGCTCTAAAGCCTGGGCATTTTTAATTAACACACCATTTTTTGCCCCTTTGCCAACACCCACCATAACCGACATCGGGGTCGCCAGACCCAGGGCACAGGGGCAGGCTATAATCAGCACCGCAACGGCATTGACCATGGCATAGACATAGGCAGGTTCGGGGCCGAATAATGCCCACACAATAAAGGTGATGATCGAAATCAGCACCACTGCGGGTACAAAGTAGCCGGAGATTTTATCGGCCAGTTTCTGTACCGGTGCCTGGCTGCGACTGGCTTCATTGACCATGGTGATAATCTGCGCTAACAAGGTCTCCGCGCCGACTTTTTCAGCCAGCATGGTAAAGGATTGATTGCCATTGATGGTGCCGGAGGTGACCTTGTCGCCTGTGGTTTTATCCACCGGGATGGGTTCACCGGTAATGGCCGATTCATCTATGGATGACTCACCCTGTTGAATGACACCGTCCACCGGAATTTTGCCACCGGGTTTAATGCGCAACACATTCCCCTGCCTGATGTCATTAATACTGATTTCATGTTCCCCGCCATCGGCATCAACCAGCGTGGCTTTATTGGGCGCCAGTTTTAACAGTTCTTTTACCGCGTCACTGGTTTTACTGTGAGCACGAGCTTCCAGCACCTGACCCAGCAGAACCAGGGTTAGAATAACGGTGGCCGCTTCAAAATATACATGCACGGCTCCACTGTCTGTTTTGAACTGTGGCGGCAGGACATCGGGAAACAGCAAGGCAAAGAAACTAAACAACCACGCCACCCCTGCACCGATACCGATCAGGGTGAACATGTTGAGGTTCCAGGTTTTTATACTTTTATAAGCACGTTCAAAAAACATCCAGGTGGTCCAGAACACCACCGGCAGGGACAACACGAACTGGGTCCAGTTTAACGCCGTTGCGCTGAATGCCTGATTGACGGGGTTGCCCGGAATCATATCGCCCATGGCGATGATAAAAATCGGAACAGTAAATACCAGCGACCACCAGAGTTTGTTCAACAGGCGCCTGTAGCTTTTTTCTTCAGCGCTTGCATCCGCAGCTTTTGGCACCAGATCCATGCCGCATATCGGGCAATCGCCGGGTTCATCCTTAATGACGTCCGGGTGCATCGGGCAGGTGTATTGCTCAGTTTCACCAAACTGCAGCGATTGCTGTTCCACCAAATCCATGCCACAAACCGGGCAATCGGCCGGTCCCGGGTAGGTTTTATCCCCTTCACAGTGCATGGGGCAGTAATACACACCGGTTCCGTTTGCCGGATTAGGTGTCTTCTTCGGTTCTGGTGGTGTTTCATCGGGCCGATAAATCTGATACAGACTGCCGCTGAGCGCTGCTTGCAGTGCCTCAAAATCAGCTTTATCCTGCCAGGTGATATCAGCTGTTTTCTGCTCTAGATCAACCACAGCATCACTAACACCATCAACCGCTGTCAACGCTTCTGTCACATGCTTGCGACAGCCCTGGCAGCTCATGCCGGTAACCGGATAGGTCTGTTTATTCATTGTTTTTCAGGTTCTCAAATTAAAGGGATCGCCCATAAGTTGCCTTTAGTTGTCAATGATTTTCAGTTGCCACTGCCGATCATCTAACGCACACGCACAGCGACTGAGCACCCGGAATCGAATGACTAATCCAGTTGAACAGGTGTCATAAATCCCTCAGGCTTGATCGCCAGAACAGAACAGTTCACCTGGCGCAGAACCGAATCGGCGGTATTTCCCATAAAGAACCCAGGGATCCCGGTTCGCCCCACCGTTCCCATGACCAGCAAATCCGTTGCCACAGAATTCGCTATCTCAGGTATCAGTTTTTTTGCCACACCGGTATGAAAATGTATCTGCACCATTTCCTGTTTCAGGCCATTTCTTGCAAGGGCCTCATGCAGCCACTGCCGATGTTTTCGTTGCTCCATATCAACCAGCTTGTCGACTGTGTAAGCTGAGACTGATCTACCTCGTAACGTCGTTTCTCCATACAGATCCCATACATGAACCACGTGAAGCTCGGCTTCTACCAGGTCGGCAGTGTGTTTGCCCCATTGCAGCACTTTGTCGGCGAGCGCTGATTTTTCCTGGTCATCTGCCAGTAAATCAACAGCAATCATGATTTTTCTCAATTCGGTATTACTGGT